>CANPVS010000024.1 GCA_947581795.1 uncultured Oscillospiraceae bacterium | reverse complement strand
AACCACCAGTCCTGTTTCGTACAGAACTGGTGGCCTAACCTTTTACTTTTTGTGTCTACTATCTCTTGACTATTTCAGCATCCGCCGCGGCTCTTTCTATAGTTACCTCGCGCTTACGCATACGAACTGAGGTCATTCCAGTTGATGTCCGAATCAGCGATAAAACCACTTTTTTCAGCGGCATCAATACGGGAAGCTTCCTCCGGAGTCACTTTCGTGAAGTCCGGGTCCCAGGCCAATACCAGTTTCTTGATGAACTCATATGCAAAGCTTTTATCCTCATCCGGAAGCATATCCATCAGACGAGCGGCATCCATTGCGATGTTCGACATATCCGGACCTCCTCACTTGTATATGTCGCCGCGGTTTCCAATGTCAATAATAAAAAGGATCTCGACTTCGGTATTAGTGACGTACTTGTAAACGATGCGCCACGAACCAACTCTTAACCGTTTTCTGTTGTCGCTGTATCCCTGCATAGTCTTGATGTCACCGACTGGCGGAGAGAGTGTCAAGCCCTCAATTGCTGTTCTTATCCGGGCAACCGATTTTTGGTCAAGCTTGGCAAGGAATTTTAGCGAATCCCGTGAATACTTGATAGTCATTTGGATGGAGTGGATACCTGTAACACTGACTACAGTACAGGCAGACCGTACCGTTCACCGTCCTTTGTGGTTATTATATCACAAGACCCTATTTGTGTCTATGTGGAATTAAGAAATAACTGAGCCGCGGCGGACGCCGCGGCTCTTTCTTTATGCCAATACGTTGTGCTCCTGCCACTTGTTGCTTTTCAGCCGCCACAGGAAGCAGCCGCCCCGGAACACCCAGTCGGAACACCAGCCGAACCATATGCCCCACAGGCCCACGCCGGTGTACCGGCACAGGTACCAGGACAGGGCCACCCGCAGGGACCACATGCTCACCGTGCCCACGATCATGGTGAAGGACACGTCCCCCGCGGCCCGCAGGCCGTTGGGCAGGGTGAAGGCCACAGGCCAGAAGATGAGGCGCATGGCGGAGATAAACCAGGTGAGCCGGCAGGTGAGCACCCGCCCCTCGGGGGACAGGGCCGTGAGCTTGGTGATGAAGGGGGCCCCCACGCAGACGAAGCCGCCGGAGATGAGCACCACAACGGTGGCGATCTTCGTGAACTGGATCATGTACTTTTTGGCCTCGTCGGGCCGGCCCTTGCCCATGCACTGGCCCGCCACGGTGAGCAGGCCGATGCCGATAGCCTGGCCGGGGGTGCCGCTGCAGGAGTCCAGGATGGCGATGATGGCCTGGGAGGCGATGGCCGTGGTGCCCAGGACCGAGACGGTGGACTGGACCACCAGCTTGCCGAACTGGAACATGCCGTTTTCGATGGCCGAGGGGATGCCCAGCCGGAGGATACGTTTGAGCATGGGCATGTCGGGCAGATAGGAGCGGGGCCTGCCCAGGGAGATGACCCGGCCGGGCTTCGCCTGGAACAGGAGCATGACCATGGCGCTGGAGATGCGGCTGGCCAGGGTGGCCAGGGCCGCGCCCAGCACGCCCATGCCCAGGCCGAAGATGAGGATGGCGTTGCCCACCACGTTCATGATGTCCGCCACCAGGGCCACGATCATGGGCCGGCGGGAGTCGCCTACCGCCCGGAACAGAGCCGCGCTGGCGGTGTAGAGGGCCAGGAAGGGATAGCTCAGGGCCGTGACCAGAAGATACACCTGGGCCGCGTCCATGACGGCGGGCTCCACCGTGCCGAAGATGAGGCCCAGCACGGGCAGGCGCAATGTGGCCAGCGCCCCGCAGGACACGAGGGCCAGGGCCAGGGACGCGCTCAGCACCTGGCAGGCGGCCTTGTTGGCCCGGGGCCCGTCGTCCTTGCCTATGTACTGGGAGCAGACGATGGTGCCGCCGGCGGCGAGAGCCGAAAAGAAGTTGGTGATGAGCATGTTGAGGGAGTCCACCAGCGCTACGCCGGAGATGGCCGCCTCGCCCACGTTGGACACCATGAACGTGTCCGCCACGCCCATGAGCCCGGTGAGGACCTGCTCCAATATGAGGGGCCACAGCAGCGCCCGTATCTCTTTTTTTGTGAACACGCCTGCGGCCTCCTCTTCATTCGATAGCGCAAAAGCTATTATAGGAGCACCTCGCGTAAAAAACAAGGGTCTATATGCACAGGAAAACCTGTGCGTCCGGGGGTGTCGGACCCTGGAAAAAACTGCTTGCGTTAAAGGAGGGCAAGCGATATAATAAAAACGCGAGATAAATAGAGGCAGGGCGCAGGGTGTTGCGACCACCCTACGCCCCTATGCAGGAGTGTCGGCTCCCACACAGCAGAATAACTGCACCGTTTCGTATTATATCCGTTTTTGCGTGGAAACACAAGAGCGGGAGATGCGAGGCTGTGTGGCTTCTTGTGGTGTAGGGAATAGATTCCCTGCACCGCTTTTGTTTATCTCGGCGGGAAAGTCCGGGGGCAGTTCACCCCTGCCCCCGGGCCGGTACTGCCGGAGAAAAACAAAAAGGAGAAAAGGATATGAAGAGAGCGACTGCATTTTTCCTCGCGCTGGTCATGGTCCTTGCGCTGACGGCCTGCGATGGGAAGGACCTGGAGGAGAAGATCAACAATGCCGTAAACAGTGCCGTTGACCGCATAGAGGCGGGAGCCGAGAGTCTGGAGAAAGCGGCCGGCGACCTGGAGGACAAGCTGAATGGAGTGGAGGAAGAGCCGGAGCCCACTGAAGAACCGGAACCGACGCCGGAACCGGCAGAGCCTGCTGAAACCGCTGCGTCCGACGATGACATCCGGCCGGAGATCAAGGAAGCCATCGACAGCTATGAGGAGTTCTTCAATAAATACGCCGACTTTATGGAGAGCTATGACGTCTCGGACATAAGCGCTTTGAGCGATTATCTCTCTTTCCTGCAAGAGTATACGGAGTACATGCAAAAGCTGGACGACCTGGACAATGCGGACCTGACCGACGCGGAGTCGATTTATCTTACGCAGGCGACGCTGCGGATCGATCAGCGGCTTCTGGAAGTGGCCGGCTGAGACAGAGAACAAGGAGGTGCTTTCATGGATCAGACTTATCAGCCTTCCCGGGCGCCTGTGGGACAATTAAAGACGAACCGGGGGCTTCTCAAGTACATACTGCTCTCCATCATCACATTCGGCATCTACGGCATCGTGCTGTTTTCATCTATCTCCACTGACATCAACGTCATCGCCGGGCGGTACGACGGGAAGCGGACGATGCATTACTGCCTGCTCGTTTTTCTTGTGGGCTGGCTGACGGCGGGCATCGCGTTTTTCGTCTGGTATCACAGGATATCCGCGCGCATCGGGGCGGAACTTACAAGGCGGGGCGTCTATTACCGCTTCGGCGCCGGGACCTATTGGCTCTGGGGCGTTCTGGGCACGTTCATCCTGGTCGGGCCGCTGGTGTACTGCCATAAGCTCTTCAAGGCCATGAATATGCTTTCCCTGCACTACAACACCCACGGCTGAGAGCCATGGCAAACAAAGTGATACCCGGCGGGAGGGGCTTTCCTCCCGCCGGGTTTTATGCTATAGCAGCTGTTTGGCGGCTGCTATAGCATAGGATACCAGTCTTGCTCTCGCTTGCGCGAAACCGCACGACATGGTATACTCTCCCCATGGACAACTTCACGAAAAACTACATAGACGCCCGGCGAAAGGTCATCGCCAAGAACTTCCCCCGGCTGAACGACAAGCAGAAAGAGGCGGTCATGGCCACGGAGGGGCCGCTCCTCATTCTGGCCGGGGCCGGCAGCGGCAAGACCACGGTGCTGATAAACCGCATCGCCAACCTTATGAAATACGGCCGGGCCTCCGACACGGACGAGCTTCCCCCCGACGCAGACGAGGAAAAACTTGACCTCATGCGCCGGTACCTGGCGGGGAACGACAGCCTGAAGCGCCCGGCGGAGGAGGCCGCGGCCCTGGACCCGGTGGCCCCCTGGCAGATCCTGGCCATCACCTTCACCAACAAGGCCGCCGGGGAACTCAAAGACCGGCTTTCCGCCATGCTGGGCGAGGCGGCGGAGCAGATATGGGCCAAGACTTTCCACTCCGCCTGCGTGCGCATCCTACGCAGGGAGGCGCCCCTTCTGGGCTATCCGGACAGCTTCACCATCTACGACGAGGCGGACCGGGTGGCGGTCATCAAGCGCATATTGAAAGACGAGAACATGGACGAAAAGGTCTACCCGGCCCGGTGGGCGGCCAATGTGTTCGACCAGGCCCGGAATAGGCTGCAGACCCCCGCCATGTTCGCGGAGGCGGCGGACAAGTCCGGGGACTTCCGGATGCAGGGGGCGGCGAAGCTCTACGAGGCCTACGCCAAGCGGCTCATGGAGGCCGGGGCCATGGACTTCGACGACCTGCTCTACAACACCGTCCGGGTGCTTCGGGAGTTTCCCGAGGTGCGGGAGCGCTACCAGCGCCGGTTTAAATACGTCCTCATCGACGAGTACCAGGACACCAACAACCTGCAATATATGATGGCCACGCTGTTGGCCGGGGCCCACAAGAACATCTGCGTGGTGGGCGACGACGACCAGTCCATCTACGCCTTCCGGGGCGCCACCATCGAGAACATCCTGTCCTTCGAGGACCAGTACGACAAGGCCCGGGCCATCCGCCTGGAGCAGAACTACCGCTCCACGGGCCACATCCTGAACGCCGCCAACGCGGTGGTGGCCAACAATAAGGGACGCAAGGGCAAGAAGCTCTGGACCGACGCCGGGGACGGGGAGCGCATCACCCTGTACGTGGCCGGCAACGAGGACGACGAGGCCCAGTACGTGGTGCGGCAGGTCCTGCAGGCCGTGGACCAGGGGGACAACCTGCGGGACCACGCGGTGCTCTACCGGATGAACGCCCAGTCCCGGGCCCTGGAACAGGCGTTTTTACGCCACGGCATCCGGCCCCGGATCGTGAAGGGCAACCCCTTCTTCGAGCGGGCGGAGATCAAGGACCTGATGGCCTATTTCTTCGTGCTCCTGAATCCCGCGGACGACCTGCGCCTCGGCCGCATCATCAACGTCCCCGCCCGGGGCATCGGCAATACCACCGTGGAAAAGGCCAGGGCCATCGCGGAGGCCAACGGCCTGCCGCTCTTTACCGTCATCTCCATGGCGGAGTCCCTGCCGGAGCTTGCCAAAAGCGCGGGGAAGCTGAAGCCCTTCGTGGAGATGATGAACGGCCTGGCCGCCACGGCCCGGAACGAGGGCCTGGAGGCCCTTTACGACGCGCTGCTGGAGAAGACCGGCTACGCGCGGATGCTGGAGGCCGCCCACACGGACGAGGCACAGAACAAGCTGGAGAACGTCCGGGAGCTGAAAAACTTCCTGGTCACCCACGTCCGGGAGAGCGGGGACGACACCCTGGCTGGATTCCTGGACGAGGTGAGCCTCTATACCGACCTGCAGGCGGTGGACCTGGACGAGAACACCGTCACCCTTATGACCATCCACTCCGCCAAGGGCCTGGAGTTCCCCACCGTGTTCGTGGTGGGCATGGAGGAGGGGGTGTTCCCCTCCCTGCAGGCCATCGGTGAGAGCGCTCAGATGGAGGAGGAGCGGCGCTTGGCCTACGTGGCCATCACTCGGGCCAAGAAGAGGCTCATCCTCACCAGCGCCCGCCAGCGGATGGTGTTCGGCCAGACGGCCCCCCACCGGGTGAGCCGGTTCGTGGACGAGATACCCCCCGAGCACATCGACCGGCCCGATTCGGGCCTGCAGACAGGCGGCTGGTTCGACTTCGACGACGTGCCCCCCGAGACCGACGGCTGGCCCCGGGCCCAGACGCCCCGGCGGAACGTCTGGTCCGGCGGGGAGCCGGCCCCCAAGGTCCGGGACTGGCAGGCCAGCCGGAAGAAGACCATCACCGCCCCGCCCCCCAAGAAAGCGGCCCCTGCTGTATCTTTCCACGTGGGGGACCGGGTGGAGCACAGCGCCTTCCACACCGGCACCATCGTGAAGATGACCCCCATGGGCGGGGACCATCTGGTGGAGATCCAGTTCGACGCGGCGGGCCTGAAGCGGCTGATGCTCAAGGCCGCCAGCCGGTACATGAAGAAGATATAGCTCCTTATATGCCCCCCTTGTGTAAAGGGGGGTGGCCCGCAGGGCCGGGGGGATTGTAAACTGACAATCCCTCAGTCACCGCCTGACGGCGGCGACAGCTCCCTTTGCACAAGGGAGCCTTCAAGCAGAGAGCCGCGGGACCTGTTAGCCCGCGGCTCTTTTCAATTTACAAAAAGTGAGTTATACTTATTTCCTGTCCGAAAGGGCGTTCTTGTGGGCGGCCCGGTACAGGTCCGGCTCCAGGCCGTGCTCGGCCATATGGGCCTGGATGCAGCGGAAGGTCTCGTCCGAGAGGTCGTGCTCTATCTTGCAGGCGTCTTTGTAAGCGGTGTCGCTGTCCACGCCCAGGCTCATGAGCACCGCGGCGATGGTCTCATGGCGCTCATAGATGCGCTTGGCGATGGCCAGGCCCTTCTTCTCCAGATAGAGGAGCCGGTCCTCGTCCCGGCGGATGTAGCCGTTTTCCTCCAGCTGCTTCATGGCCACGCTGACGGAGGGCTTGGAGTAGCCCAGGGAGTTGGCGATGTCGATGGCACGGACACAGCCCTTTTCCAGGCCGATCATGTAGATGGCTTCCAGATAATCCTCTGCGGATTCGTGGATGTTCATGCGCGCGCCTCCCTGCTGTCAGATTTGAATTGTATACAGTTTATCATATCTTTTGAGAAAAAACAAGTCGAGGGAAAGTCATGCTCTCTGTGCCCGCCCATGTGGATACCCTGCTCGCCGCCCTGAGGACGGCGGGCCATGAGGCGTATCCGGTGGGGGGCTGCGTCCGGGACAGCCTCATGGACCATGCCCCGGCGGACTGGGACATATGCACCTCCGCCCCGCCGGCAGAGACGGAGCGTGTTTTTACCGGATACCGGCTGGTGGAGACCGGCATGAAGCACGGCACCGTGGCGGTGCTGACGGAGGGGGGTCTGGTGGAGATCACCACTTTCCGCACCGACGGGACCTATGCCGACGGCCGCCACCCGGACCGGGTGACCTTCGTGCCGGACCTTAATGAGGACCTGGCCCGCCGGGACTTCACCGTGAACGCCATGGCCCTGGCCCCGGACGGGACGGTCATAGACCCCTTCGGGGGGCGGGAGGATCTGCGCTCAGGGGTCATCCGCTGCGTGGGGGACCCGGACACCCGGTTCCACGAGGACGCGCTGCGCATATTGCGTGCACTGCGGTTCGCCGCCAAGCTGGACTTTGAAATAGACCCCGCCACGGGGGCAAGCCTGGTGGAAAACCGGGCCCTGCTGGACAGGATCGCCCGGGAGCGAGTTTTCTCCGAGCTGAAGGGCCTGCTTGTGGGCCCCGGGGCGGGCCGGGTGCTGCGGGAATACGGGCCGGTGCTGTTCCAGGTCATCCCGGAGCTGGCGGCGGAGGAAGGCTTTGACCAAAGAAATCCCCACCATGTCCACGATGTGTGGACCCACAGCACCATGGCGGTGGACGCGGCCCCGCCGGAGCCGGTGCTGCGGCTGACCATGCTGCTGCACGACGTGGCCAAGCCCCCGTGCTTCTTCACCGACGAGGCCGGCGTGGGCCACTTTTACGGCCATGGGGAACGGGGCGCGGAGATGGCGGACGGCATTTTGCGCCGGCTCCGGTGCGACAACGACACCAGGGAGCGGGTGTGCCTGCTCATTGCCAACCATGATATCTGCCCGCCCCAGACCCCCAGGGCCATGCGGCGTCTGCTGGCGAAGGTGGGGGAAGATGCGGTGCGGCAGCTTTTGGCCTGCTGGCGGGCAGACTGCGCCGACCGGGTCCAGGCGGTGCTGGCGACGGACACCCCCTGGGAGACCCTGATCGGGACGGCAGAGCGGATATTGACCGAGCTTCTGGCGGGGCCGGCCCCCTGTTTTTCGGTGAAGAGCCTGGCGGTGAACGGCCGGGATATCCTGGCCCTGGGGGTGGAGAAAGGTCCCGCCGTGGGGCGGATATTGAAGGAACTGTTCACCAAAGTGGTGGATGGGACGCTTCCCAACCAGCGGGAGGCGCTGCTGCAGGAGGCATCAGTTTTGGCATCGGGAAAAACGCGGTAAACAACAGAGATACCGCGCCGGTTTTCGACAGATTTTACAGAGACAAAAAGCGGACGCAGAAATCATAAAAATTTATTCATATTTTTCTTGCGTTTTTGTCCGGCAGCATTTATAATTATTTTTACGAACAAATATATCTTCACAGGAGGAAGAATATCATGCCCAGACCCAAGGGAAGCAAGAACAAGAAGTCCATCGCCTCCGTGGCGAAGATCGAGGAGCAGATGGCCGCCCAGCAGGCGAAAAAGCAGGCGCTGGAAGCGGAGCAGGCGGCGATCCTGGCCGAGGTGGAGAAGCAGAAGCAGCTTCTGAAGGGAAAGAAGAAGGAGCTGCGCGCCGTGGAGAAGGCCATCCTCTCCCTGGAGCAGAAGAAGGTGGAGGCCGCCGCTATCGAGAACGCCGTTGCCCAGAAGGCGGAGATCGAGAAGGTGGTCACCAAGCTGGTCAGCAGCGGAAAGTCCGCCGAGGACATTCTGGAGATGCTGAAAAAATAAGACGGACCCTTTACCGGCCGGCGGAATGCCGACCGGTATTTCTTTGACGAAAATATGACGGAAATACTGCGTGTTTTACAGCACAAAAAAGCGGTGTTGTTCGATCTGGACGGCACGCTGGTGGACTCCGTGAGCCTGTGGACCGAGGCGGACGAGCGCCTGGCTATAGAGCTGGCGGGCGCTGCCCCGTCCCGGGAGGAGCTGCGGGCCTTCCGGGAGGAGGCGCTGCGCCGGTTCCGGAACGAGCCGGACCCCTATCTGCGCTACTGCGGCCTCCTGAAGGATCGGTACGGCACGGACCTGTCCCCCAGCCAGGTCCAGACCCGCCGGGCGGCCATCGCCCACGCCATGCTGGAGCATATGGACTATCGGCCCGGGGCGGCGGCGTTCCTCCGGGCCCTGAAGGACCATGGCTATACTCTGGCCCTGACCACCACCGGCCGGCGGAGCAGCCTGGAGATCTACCGGACGAAAAACGCGTTTTTCGCCCGGAGTGGGCCCATAGACGAGGTATTCGACCGGGTCTACACCTGCGAAGACGTGAGCCGCATCAAGCCGGACCCGGAGATATACCTGCGGGCTATGGGGGACCTGGGGCTCACCCCGGCGGAGTGCATTGTGTTCGAGGACTCCCTGTCCGGCGTGCTGGCGGCCAAGGGGGCGAGGCTGGAGACGGTAGTGGTCTACGACGCCAACTCCGACCCGGACCGGGCGGAGATCGAACGCCTGGCGGACTGGACCATCCCCGGCTACGAGGGTCTGGCGGAGGCGCTGGACCGCCCGTTCGGTTGATTTTTCCCTCCCTGTCCGGTATACTGGTACCCATGGAACAGAAAGGGAAAAAGTGGATATGGATCCTGTTCGGGCTGTACTGCGCCGTGATGGCCTGGCTCCTGTTCGGCCAGCGGCTGGGCTCGCCCCTGACGGAGGAGGCCCTGGCCGGGGCAAGCCGCCTCAACCTGGAGCCCTTTTCCATGATACGCCATTTTGTGCAGATCGTGGCCATGTCCGATAACCGGCGGCTGGTGGCGTCCGCGCTGGTGAACCTGGCGGGGAATGTGGCGGTGTTCGTGCCCTTGGGGATATTCCTGCCCTGGCTGTGGCGGGCCATGGGAAAGCTGTGGCTCTTCCTGCCGGTGCTGGTCCTGGTGATCACCGCCGTGGAGGGGATACAGTACGCCACGCTCCTGGGCGTGTGCGACGTGGACGACCTCATATTGAACACCGCCGGCGGCCTTATTGGTTGGGTGTTGTTCATGGTGGTACACAATGCAAAACAGAGAAAAGCCTCCCTCTGACGAGGGAGGTTGCTCGGCTGAACTTCGGGGTCCCCGCGCGAGCCCAGCGAAGCGGGTCGCGTGGGGGAGAGGAGGAGCCGCGGGCCACTCGAGCTTTGCCGCTTGCGGCGAAGGGAGACCTGGCAGCGCGTGCTCCGACGAGATGGAGGGAGAGACGGACTATTTCTCTCCCCCAGTCACCGCTTTCAGCGGCGACAGCCCCCTCGTCAGAGGGGGCCTGCTATGCAGATAATTAAAACGGGCCTGCTGCAAAATGCAGCAGGCCCGTTCAGTTGTATTCTCTCAGCCGATGATCTTGAGGGCACCGGTGGGGCAGGCCTCGGCGCACTTTTTGCAGGTGGCGCAGACCTTGATGCGGTCGCTGTCCCGGAATTCCGGCTTGACCACCGTGCCGAAGCCGCGGCCCACCAAGCCCAGGATGCCCTCCTTGGCCACCTCGTCGCAGACGCGCACGCACAGGCCGCACAGGATGCATTTGCCCTGGTCCCGCTGGATGACCACCAGCTTCTGCTCCAGGTCCTTGTGGCGCTTCTCGCCGGCGAACCGCTCCGGGTGTATCTCGTAGCGGTTGGCGTGCTTGATAAGGGAGCACTCACCGTAGTCGTGGCAGCCGCACTCCAGGCACCGCTTGGCCTCCTTCATGGCCTCCTCGGCGCTGAAGCCGTCGTTCACGGGCTCGAAGTCGCGCTTGCGCTCCTCCGCCGGGCGGTTGGTGACGTGGACGCGGGGCTTCTTCTCCTTGTCGGCCAGGTCCGCCGCGGTGACGGTCCGCTTGCTCACGAAGGGCTCCCGGTAGGGGACCATGTGGCCCCGGAGCCAGCTGTCCGCCACGTCGGCGGCCTTGCTGGCCTCGCCGATGGCGGCGATGGCGATGCCCGCGCCCTTGTTGGTGGCGTCGCCCACGGCGAACACGCCCTCCTGGTCGGTGAGGAAGGTGGCCTCGTCGGCGGCGATGATGCCCCGCTTGTTGAGGGCCACGTCGAAGCCGGCGGGGTTGACCTTCTGGCCGATGGCGGCGATGACGCTGTCCACGTCCAGCGTGACGAATTTACCCTCCACGGGCACCGGGCTCCGGCGGCCGGAGGCGTCGGGCTCGCCCAGCTCCATGACCTGCAGCTTCACCGCGGTCACGTGGCCGTTCTCGCCCAATATCTCGGCGGGGTTCGTGAGGAACTTGAACTGGACGCCCTCCTCCGTGGCCTCCTCGATCTCGTCCTGGTTGGCGGGCATCTCGCTCTGGGTCCGGCGGTAGATGACGTACACGTTCTCCGCCCCAAGGCGCACCGCCGTGCGGCAGGCGTCCATGGCGGTGTTGCCGCCGCCCACAATGGCCACGTTTTTGCCGATGGGCAGGGGGTCGTGCAGGGCGACGCTGCGCAAAAAATCGATGCCGCCGTACACGCCGTCCATGTCCTCGCCGGGGCAGTGCAGGGGCGTGCTGCTCCAGGCGCCGATGGCAATGACCACCGCGTCGAACCTGGCCCGGTAGTCGGCGAAGGAGATGTCCTTGCCGATCTTGATGTTATTCTCCATCTTCACCCCGGCCTCGGCGATCTCGGCGACCTCCGCGTCCACCACGTCCTTGGGCAGGCGGTACTGGGGGATACCGTAGCGGAGCATGCCGCCCATCTGGGGCATGGCCTCGGTCAGGGTCACGTCGTGGCCCTTGAGGGCCAGGTAGTAGGCCGCGGTCAGACCGGCGGGGCCGCCGCCGATGACGCCCACGGTCTTGCCGGTGGCGGGGGCCTGCTCCGGCTTCCACTTGTCGGCCTTGTTCAGCTGGTCCAGGCTCATGAACCGCTTGATCATGGCGATGGAGATGGGCTCCTCCACCAGGCCCCGGCGGCACTCCTTCTCGCAGGGGTGGGGGCACACATAGCCGATGCTGGCGGGCAGGGGCAGCCGCTCCTTCACGATGCGCACGGCCTCGCGGGTGTTGCCCAGGGCCACCTGCTTCACGTAGGCCTGGCAGTTGGTCCCGGCGGGGCAGGTCAGACGGCAGGGGCCCATGCAGTCCCCGTCGTGGTCGCTCATGAGAAGTTCCAGGGCGATCTTCCGCGCCTGGACGGCCCGCTCTCCCTCGGTGTTGATCACCATGCCGTCGGCGGCCAGGGTGGAGCAGGAGCGCAAAAGCTTCGGCGAGCCCTCCGCCTCCACCACGCACAGGCCGCAGGCGCCGTAGTGGGCCACGCTGTCGTCATGGCACAGGGTGGGGATGTCGATGCCGTTGGCCCGGGCGATCTCCAGGATGGTCTGGCCGGCCTGGCCGGCGCAGGGCTTTCCGTTGATGGTCAGTTTTATCTCACTCATTGCAGCCGCCTCCCTTATTCCACGGTCACCGCGCCGAAGCGGCAGGTGTTGTGGCACGCGCCGCAGCGGATGCACTTGGCCGGGTCTATGGTATAGGGCTTCTTTACCTCGCCGCTGATGGCCTGGACAGGGCACTTGCGGGCGCAGGCGGAGCAGCCCTTGCACTTATCCTTGTCGATGCTGTATGTAAGCAGCGCCGGGCACGCCTTGGCGGGACATTTCTTGTCCCGGATGTGGGCGTCGTACTCGTCCCGGAAATACCGGATGGTGGTGAGCACGGGGTTGGGCGCGCTCTGGCCCAGGCCGCACAGGGCCCCGGCCTTCACGGTGGTGCAGAGCTCTTCCAGAAGCTCCACGTCCCCCTCCTTGCCCTCGCCGTTCACGATACGGTTCAAAATCTCGCCCAGCCGCTTGGTGCCGATGCGGCAGTGGACGCACTTGCCGCAGCTTTCACGGGTGGTGAAGTCCAGGAAGAACTTGGCGATGCCCACCATGCAGGTGGAGTCGTCCATGACCACCATGCCGCCGGAACCCATGATGGCGCCGGTGGCCTGCAGGCTCTTGTAGTCGATGACGGTGTCCAAGAGGCTCGCGGGGATGCACCCGCCGCTGGGTCCGCCCAGCTGGACCGCCTTGAACTCCCGGTCGTCCCGGATGCCCCCGGCGATGCCGAAGATCACATCCCGCAGCGTCATGCCCATGGGGATCTCCACAAGGCCGCCCCGCTTCACCTTGCCGGTGACGGCGAAGACCTTGGTGCCCTTGCTGTTTTCCGTGCCCATGGCGGCAAAGGCCTCGCCGCCGTGGTTGATGATCCAGCTCACGTTGGCCCAGGTCTCCACGTTGTTGATGTTGCTGGGCTTGTGCCAGTAGCCGGCCTCCGCGGGGAAGGGGGGCTTCAGCCGGGGCATGCCGCGGCTGCCCTCCAGGGATTCGATAAGGGCCGTCTCCTCGCCGCAGACGAACGCGCCGGCGCCCGCCTTGATGCGGATGTCGCAGGAAAAGTCCGTGCCCAGGATGTTCTTGCCCAGATACCCCCGCTCCCGGGCCTGCTTCAGGGCCTCGGTGAGCCGGACGATGGCCAGGGGGTACTCCGCCCGGACGTACACCACCGCCTCCTGACAGCCGATGGCGTAGGCGCCGATGAGCATGCCCTCGATGAGGTTGTGGGGGTCGGACTCGATGACCGCTCTATCCATGAACGCGCCGGGGTCGCCCTCGTCCGCGTTGCAGATGAGGTATTTCTCCGTGCCGGGGCTCTGCCGGGCGGCGTTCCACTTAAACCACGTGGGGAAGCCCGCGCCGCCGCGCCCGGCCAGGCCGGAGGTCTTGATCTCCTGGATGACGTCCTCCGGAGCCATGGTCTTCAGGACCTTCTCCAGGGCCTGATAGCCGTCGTCCGCCAGGTACTCGTCGATGCTCTCAGGGTTTATGACGCCGCAGTGCCGCAGGGCGATGCGGGTCTGACGGGACAGGAACAGCTCATCCTCAGGCCGGATGGTGATATCTGCCAGGCCGGAGTAATCGCCGCTCTTCACGGCGGCGGCGATGGTCTCCGCGTTCTCCGGCGCTACGTGCACGCAGCGGTGCAGCGTGCCTTTGCCGTCGTATACGTCCACGATGGGCTCCAGGAAGCAGGCGCCCACGCAGCCGGTGATGGAGAGCTTCGCGTCCATATCGGCGGTCAGCGCCGCCTTCAGGGCGTCGTATACCGCCCCGGCGCCAGCGGCCAGGCCGCAGCTGCCCTCGCCTACTACGATCCGTGCCGTCATTGGGCCTCCGCCTCCTTTCGCAGGTCCCGCAATATCTGCCGGGCCTTGTCCGGCGTGAGGGATCCGTAAGCCTTATCGTTGATCATCATCACCGGGGCCAGGGAGCAGCAGCCCAGACACGCCACCACGGACAGGGAGAAAAGCCCATCCTCGGTGGTCTGGTTGTTGCCGATGCCCAGCTCGTCGGTCACCGCGTCCAGGATGCGCTCGGCGCCGTTCACATAGCACGCCGTGCCCTTGCACAGCATGATGAGGTACCTGCCCACCGGCTGGAAGCGGAACTGGGAGTAAAACGTCGCCACGCCCAGGATCTTCGCGGGACTGGCCCCCGTCCGCTCCGAGATGAGGTACACCGCGTCCATGGGTACGTAGCCGTAGATCTCCTGCGTCTTCTGCAGGATGGAGATGAGACTGCCTTTGACGCCGGCGTATTCCGCCAGCGTATCCTCCAGCAGCGTCAGGTCCACGCTCTTGTGGTCACACGACTGCATGATAACTCTCTCCTTCCTTGACGTTCATGAGAAAACGCCTCTCCCCCGGGCGGTACGGCCGCCCTTCGGTCATTCCTTGTCAGTATATCACAGTTTCTAAATCGACACAATAGATAAACTTAACTACTTCGCCGATAATTTGCCGTAAGTTCGGGGCGTCCGCTGGCTCTCCCCGGTTGCCCTCGGCGGCGTTTTGCGGTATGATAGCGCCAAGAGCGCTATCATACTCAAAAAACAAATAGCGGATACAACACGGCAGAGAACGGAGGACGAGGGATGTTTGAGGTGAGGATCAAGATCGACCGGGAGGAGGACCTGTACTGCGGCTTTGACGAGAAGGGCCTCACCCTGAGCGAGGACGTGCTGGCCTATATGACCAAGGCCCTGGAGGGCCGACGCCGGGGGGAGAAGCTGCGGCTGTGCTTCGCCAGCGCCCTGGACCTGGACGAGGGACGGCTGGAGAAGGCTATCGGGCAATATATGGAGTCCGTGGGCAAATCCGTGAAGCGGCACAAGCGGAGCAGCTGGCTCAACAGCCTGCGGCTGCTGGCCATCGGCGTGATATTCGTGGTGCTGGGCCTTGTCTTCGAGAACAGAATGGGCGCGGTGGCGGCGGCCATTGTCTCCACCATCGGCTCCTTTTCCGTGTGGGAGGCGGCCAACGTGTGGATCCAGGAGTTCCCCCTCATCCGGGCCAAGGAGCGGGCCGTGGCGTTCTTGCAGCAGTCCGAGCTGGTGATTGAGGACGCGGACTGAGCAAAAATAAGTTTACATAATACTACGTGAAAGCAGGTGGGACCATGTTCGGAAAGAAGAAGGGGCCGCGGTACGACAGGACCGGCAAGGAGCCGGTTATCCGGGCCAGCATCTGCACCGGCGAAAAGGTGGCCGGGTACCGGGAGACCGCCACGGGCCGCTTCGTGGAGGTCATGCTGATACGCAACGACGCCGACCTGGAGCAGTTTTTGGGCGACTATGGCTTTGAAAAAAGCGAGGTCAAATACGAGTGGTGAACAAGGAGGGGCAATATGGATATTTTTGAGGCGATGAGGGTGCGGCACAGCGTGCGCAAGTACTTGGATAAGCCCATCCCGGCGGATGTGCTGGCAAAGCTCCGGGCGGAAGTGGACGCCTGCAACCAGGAGGGAAAGCTGCACATCCAATTGGTGACCGATGAGCCCCGAGCCTTCGACTGCGCCATGGCCAAGTACGGCAGCTTTTCCGGTGTGCGCAATTACCTCGTGCTGGCGGGCCCGGACGACGACAGCCTGGAGGAGCGGGCCGGATACTACGGCGAGCGGCTGGTGCTCCTGGCCCAGATGCTGGGGCTGAACACCTGCTGGGTGGGCCTGACCTTTTCCAAGAAAAAGGCCCGCATAGAGATTCGGCCGGGAGAGAAGCTGGCCCTGGTGATCGCCCTGGGCTATGGTGCGGCACAGGGCGCGGCCCACAAGGATAAGCCCATGGAGAAGCTGTGCCGGGCGAACGGGGATATGCCGGACTGGTTCCGCCGGGGGATGGAATGCGCCATGCTGGCGCCCACGGCCATCAACCAGCAGAAATTCTGCTTCACCCTGGAGCCGGACGGACGGGTCCGGGCCGAGGCGCTGAAGGGGCCCTTTTCCAAGGTGGACCTGGGCATCGTGAAGTACCACTTTGAACAGGGCGCCGGCAGGGAGAATTTCTCCTGGGCGGAATGATCATAGTCGTGCGGTTCCGACGAATGCCGGGAGCGCGACCGGTATCTTGATGTATAATAGCGGCTTCAGCGCTATTATACCGCAGGTTTCTTTACAGATCCGGTTAGATGTGGTATAGTGGGCATAGAAAAACAGGGCATAGCCCGGAAAGGAAAACGAAATGTTCCAGAACTGTTTTAACTTCTCTTACAAAAGCGGATATGTCGAGCGTTTCGCGTGCAGTGATGAATATGACTGCACGGTCCTTTGCTGCGCCCATATGAGACGGAATAAAGCCGGAATACAAAGAGGGGCATAGCCCCGTTTGGATGATAAGGCCGCCTGTCTTGTATGAGACAGGCGGTTTTTGCATATGCGGGGGCGCCCCGGAAGGAGGATAAAGATGTTTGAGATAAAGGGAAAAGTCAACACGGCGATCTGCTTCGCCAAGATTTGCGATGAGAGAGCCATTGAGCAGATCCGCCGGATGTGTGACTATGAGATCACGGCCGGCAGCAAGATCCGTATCATGCCGGATGTCCACGCGGGGTCCAGCTGCACCATCGGCACCACTATGACCATCACGGACAAGGCGGTCCCCAACATAGTGGGCGTGGATATTGGCTGCGGCATGTATACGGTCCGGATCGCTGATAAAAATGTCGACTTGGCCCGGCTGGATGAGGCCGCCCATTGCATTCCCTCCGGAAAGGACGTATGGGAGAGCCCGAAGGAGCAGTTCGACCTGACGGAGCTGCGGTGCTATTGGAAACTCAGAAGCAAGACCTGGCTGATGTGCAGCCTTGGTACGCTTGGCGGGGGGAACCATTTCATCGAAGTCGACGCCGCCCGGGACGGCACGAAGTATCTGGTGATACACTCCGGCTCCCGGAATCTGGGCAAGCAGGTGGCCGAGTACTATCAGGGCTTGGCCGTCGATCTCAACAAGGGGATGGCCGAGTACTTCGCCAGGAAAGACGATCTCATCGCGGAATACAAGGCCGCCGGCCGCCGCAGGGAGATTCAGGCCGCCCTGGAAGAACTTCACTGGAGGAACCATAAGACAACGATGCCGGAGGACCTGTGCTTCGTATACGGCAGTTATCTTGAAGACTATCTTCACGACGTGGAGGTGTGCCAGCGGTTCGCGCGCCGCAGCCGTGAGCTGATGGCGTCCATCCTCCTGGAACGCGCCGGGCTGACGGGCCGGGATGGCTTTCACACCATCCATAACTACATCGACACGGATGAGATGATCCTCCGGAAAGGCGCCATCGCGGCCCACGAAGGGGAAAAGGTGCTCATCCCCATCAATATGCGCGACGGCAGCGTGCTGGCCGTGGGCAAGGGAAACCCGGACTGGAACTTCTCCGCGCCTCACGGAGCGGGACGGCTCATGTCCCGGTCCGAGGCCAGGGAGAAGCTGGACGTGGAGGAATACCGCAAAGAGATGGCGGGGGTATATTCCACCTCCGTCAGCGAAGCCACCATCGACGAGGCGCCGATGGCGTACAAATCACTGGAAGATATTATCGACGTCATAGCGGACAGCGTTGACGTGATAGAAGTGCTGAGACCGATCTACAACTTTAAGGCCAATTGAGCCGGCCCCGTTCCGGCTGCTGGCCGGAACAGGAGGTACATCAAATGAATATGTGGCCGGTGATCGACATGGCCGCCACGGGTCAGAACATCGTCCGACTCCGAAAGAGGGCAGGTCTGACTGTAAAGGACCTGCAGAACATTTTCGGGTTCTCCACGCCCCAGGCTATCTACAAGTGGTAGCGAGGGACGGCGATGCCCACGGTGGACAACCTGATTGTTCTGGCGGCTGTGTTTGGAGTCACCTTGAACGACATCTTGGTTATGACTGATCGATTTTCTTTTTCAGTGATCGCTTAGAATGACCATCTGGGAGGTGAGCTGCGCTTATCGCCCAGAGAATATGGTCCCTTCGACTAATGGGTAGGTCGTCGGCCTTTCAAGCCGGAAATGCCGGGTTCAAATCCCACAGGGGTCACCATACGGTTCCATAGCCACGCGGTCAGGCATCAGGTGGAAGAGCAATTAAAAGCACAGTTTCTTTGCCAAAAACTGTGCTTTTAACTTTTTCGTTTCATGCGCAGTATTGGCGCTCCTGTATTATTGTTGATAGACACATATTATTGTTGTATAATATACCAAAGACTACGGTCATGGCAGCGGCGGAAGAGGACAGAGGGTGAAGATATATAGTGTATGAGGGATGAGAGGGGATGTCTGTAGCGGACTTGATTCGCGGGAAGATAGTACACTGATATAGAATGTAAGGCGAAGGAGAGTTGAGATGTTCTTTTTTGACGAGCTGTATTATAGGCCGGTAATACATCGGGCATTTAAAATGGTCATGTTGGACAAAATGCTCAAGGACGGCTACTTCGATATGAGCGTATATGTTGGAGGAAGCATTAGAAAGCAGGACATTATAGATAGGCTCAAATCTGAAGGGTCGGAGTATTGCAGGCTGTATGACGGAAGCTATCCAAAGCCTGATACGGCGGCACAAGAGTGGGACAAAAGATTATCAACAAGTGGTGATGCGGGGACCGAAGAAGATGTTGAGCTATCTCAAACAGAAGCAGAAGCGATTGTAAATTGGGTGTATAGGGTCTTTTCAACAAAGGAAGAACGACAAGAGTTCGCTGAAAAAATCTTCAAACAAACCAAGGACTTGTCCAGCATACAAAATGATATAAAGTTTACTCAGAATATCGTTTACAATTCCGCAAAAGTTGATATTAATATTCTTTCTTCATTGTCAGAAGTGAACGATTTTATCGCTGCACTGCCAACAAGAGGGAAAAAGATTTTTTTCAGAGGACACGCCAATGCCAATTTTAGAATGCTGCCCTCAATCATGCGGGTAGAGAGCCTGATGTGGCACGAGAATGATATGTGTCAGGAGTTGCTCATCAATTGCCCGGATAGTTTTGAAAAATGCAAAACTCACCTGGAAAAACTTGTTGAGATGCAACATTATGGCCTTCCGACGCGGTTACTGGATATTACAAGGAATCCGCTTGTAGCACTGTATTTTGCATGTGAGATTGAGAAAGACTCATTTGGCGAGTTAGTGCTTGTTTCGGCAGATAATCAAAGTACTGTGTATTCTCTTGATGAAAGAGCGTCCGTGCTGGCAAACCTCTCTGTGCTTACTTATGAACAGCAGTGTGAGCTGTATTATTATGCTGTAAATGATAACGATGTAGAGCAAGAGAAGAATGCGTCCGTTGCTTTGCGAAAGTTAGCACAAGCGGTTAAGAAAGATTTAGGAGTTTCCACTGTCCAAATAAATGGGCCAGAATTGTTAAGAAATTACATAGTGAATGTGATAAAGCATAATAGCAGGATCGCAAGACAAGATGGTGCATTTATAATATGTGGTCTATCTCAAGATTCAATCGAGGAGTTTCGTTATACTAAGGATGGCAAGCGAATAATAGTGCTGATTAAAAATAAACAAGAAATTCTTAAACAACTTGATGTATTTAAAATCAACCATGCAACGATTTTTCCAGAAATTGAGTGTGTAGCAGAGTATATTCGCAATAAATATATTTGACGCTAAACTAATGCGGGCCCTGACGCCCGCCCAGTGCATCCAGTACGCCTTGGATAAGCCCGGCGTGCTCACGGTGCTGCCCGGGGCGGCCAATGTGGAGGAGCTGAAGTGGAACCTCGCTTACCTGGACGCGTCCGACGAGGAGCGGGATTATTCCATTATCGCCAGCCTCACCCCGGAGGAGTCCAGGGGCCGGTGCGTGTACTGCAACCACTGTGCGCCCTGTCCGGCGGGGCTGAACGTGGGCCTCATCAACAAATATTATGACTTGGCCAAGGTGGGAGACCCCCTGGCGGTGAAGCACTATCACACCCTCGCCAAGACCGCCGCGGACTGCGTGGGCTACGGGCACTGCGACGGACGCTGTCCTTTCCATGTGGAGCAGTCTGCCCAGAGGAAAGAGATCGCGGCGTATTTCAAATAGGGACCAGAATTAATTGAGTTCTTTGCGCCCATGGGGCAAAGGACCGCGATTGGTTTGAGGAACATAGAAAAACACCCTGCCGGCGGCAGGGTGTTTTTTACGCCTCCATCTGTTTGCCCAGGAAGCCGGAGACGGTGGTGGCCAGCTTCAGCTCCGTGTCGCCGGCCTTGGCACCGTCGGGCCGCTCCAGGAATACCACGCAGCCCAGCACGTCCCCCTCGGAGAGGATGGGCACGGCTACCGCCGCGGCGGGCGCGCCTTCTCCGTCCACCACGGGCACGGGCTTGCCGCCCGGCTCCGCCCGGTAGGCCCGGCGGGCCTCCATGAGTTGTTCCAGCTCGCCGCTGATGTGGCGGTCGATGATCTCCCGGCGTCCCGCGCCGGCGGCGGCGATGACGCTGTCCCGGTCACACACGGCGGCGGAGTAGTCCGCGGCCTTGTGCATGGACTCACATATCTGCTCGGCGAAGGAGCTCAGCTCCCCCATGGGGGAGTACTTCTTGAAAATGACCTCCCCGTCCTTCTCTGTATAGATCTCCAGCGGGTCACCGCCACTGATAACGTTGACGCCAAAACAGGAATTTATCAGCAATATGCTGCATTTGGCAAAGAGAATTTGTGGAGAGTGACGAAAACGGCGAGCGATGAGATGAGCGATGTATTGCCTCTCGGAGAAAATCGCGTTATAATTGCGGCGGAAAGTACATAACGCTGGCGATCATGGGGCCAGAGGAAACGCGAGCAGCATTATGGAGCAAAGGAGGGACATGCCTTGACGATATCTCAAATCATGGAAAAGATGATCAGCTGTTCCAATGGGAATATCCATGACATCGAACATCTGACCCACGTGTGGACATATGCCAGGACCATTGGAGAGCTGGAGGGGCTGGACAGGGAGACGCAGTTCATCCTTGAGGTGTCGGCCATCACCCACGACATCGCCTGTCCCCTGTGCCGGGAGAAGTACGGCAGCGCCAACGGGAAACGTCAGGAGGAGGAAGGCCCTGCGCTGGTTCGGGCCTTTCTGGCAGACACGGACATGACGCCGGCACAGATCGAGCGGGTGGCGTACCTGGTGGGGCACCACCACACACTCCATGACATCGACGGACTGGACTACCAGATCCTGATCGAGGCGGACTACATCGTGAATGCCTGCGAGGGCGGGTGCGATAAAGAGACAGTCAGAGCGTTCATGGAAAAGTTCATGCGGACCGGGAGCGGGCGACGCTTGGCCCGGGCTGTGTTCCAAATTTGAAAGACGCCGGAGAGTAAATGTGAGGTATAATAGGGGCAAAGGATAATTGTCTTTATAACAACGATTCGCGGAAAAAACATGTCCTTTATACAAAGGAGGGATTTCCCATGAAAAAACCAAACATAAAACCTGTGGACAGCGGGGCGATAAAGAACAAATTAACGGACGCTGTCAAGAGCGCGGAGAGCGCGGCAACTGGGCTGGTCAGCAAGACCAAAGGCGCTGTGACCAAGACGCAGGAGAAAGTGATCAACGCCGTAGACGCCAACGGTAACGGAGAGATCGATGTAGAGGATATTATCATTTGGGGAATAAGGACCCCTGGCGTGGGCGTTGACCGGGCGGAGTTCCTGAAAAAGGAATTCATGAAAAACTACCCACAGCAGGTCGTGGAGGATGCGATAGCGAATAACCCGGCCCATGCTGGGATACCCAGAGAGGATATCGACAAAATCGCTGACGAGGTCATCAAATTTGAACGGAATTGTGTCTCGGGGATATCGGCGGCACTCGGGATGCCGGGCGGTTTTGCCATGGCGGCAACTATCCCGGCAGACATCGCCCAGTATTACGGATATATGCTGCGGGCGGCGCAAAAGCTAATGTATCTATATGGCTTTCCCCAGCTTGAGACTGGGTCGGGGACACAGCAGATGGATTCCGAAACGATGAATATACTTATTATCTGCTTGGGTGCCATGTATGGTGTACAAGGCGCAAGCGCTGCCATCAAGACCATGGCCCGGATGTTTGGAGAGGGCGTAGAAAAGAAGCTCCTGAAAACGGCCCTGACAAAAGGAACGATCTATCCCATCGTCAAGAATGTTGCCCGGTGGTTTAACGTGAATATGACCAAGCAGATGTTTGCGGGCTTTTTCAAAAAAGCCATCCCCGTGGTCGGCGGTGTGATAGGCGGCGGCATAACCTATGCCACATTCAAGCCGTGCTGTGACAGGCTGAAAGAGTCTCTGCGTGATACGATGTTGAGCAACCCGGAGCATGAGGCCGATGATACAGAGAACATCGTTTTTGAAGAGGTTTGAAAACACAAGGCGGGTGCCCTATGAAGAACGAACAGCCTCCCTTTGAGATCACGAATAAGATCGTGGACCTGGTGGCCCAGGTGGCGGAGCTGGCCGGGCGGCTCTCTGTCTCGGACAGGCTCTCGGCGGACCCGGTGCTGCGCCGGGCCAATCGCATCCGCACCATCCATGGTTCCCTGGCCATCGAGCAGAACACCCTCAGCCTGGAGCAGGTGACGGCGGTGCTGGGCGGCAAACAGGTGCTGGCCCCGCCCAAGGATGTGGCGGAGGTCAAAAACGCCTATGAGATATACGAGCGGCTGGACGGGCTGGACCCCTATTCCATAGACGACCTGCTGACGGCCCATGGGGTGATGACCCGGGGGCTGGTGGAGGAATCCGGCGTGTTCCGCTCCCGGCCAGTGGGCGTGGTGGACCAGGCCGGGCGGGTGGTGCATCTGGGCACGCTGCCCCAGTATGTGCCGGAGTCGGTACAAAAGCTGCTGGACTGGACCCGGGACAGCGGCGTGCATATGCTGATCAAAAGCTGCGTGTTCCACTATGAGCTGGAGCTCATTCACCCCTTCGCCGATGGTAACGGCCGCATCGGGCGGCTGTGGCACACGCTGCTGCTGTCCAGGTGGGCTCCGATCTTCGCCTGGCTGCCGGTGGAGTCCATCATCCATAAGAACCAGCAGGGTTACTACGATGCCATCAATGCCTCCAATGACGCGGGAGAGTCCACTGCTTTTATCGAGTTCATGCTGTCGGTCATCAAGTCATCGCTCATGGAGGCACTAGATGAGAGCGATGAAATGAGCGATGAAGCGGCAGACAGGGCCGCTGCCCGCCGGCGGAAGATCGAGGGGTATCTGCGGACCCACGACCATATCAGCAACGCGGATGTGCGCGCGCTGTGCGGCGTGTCTCCCGCCACGGCCAACCGCATCCTGGCGGCCCTGACAGCGGAGGGAGCGCTGGTCAAGTGCCGCGTGGCAAGCCACTGGGCATATAGAAAGCGTGAGTGAAAGCTCTTTTCACACATTCGACAGACCGCGGACTTCCTAGTATGATGGAAGAAAAAAGGAGGTCTGTGCGATGGAACAGTACAAAGAGATCAACGGCATCAGCTACACGCTGGTGGGGGACTACTATTTGCCGAATCTGTTGCCGCACCAGGAGGCGGAGAGGCCCGTGGGCGTGTGGGGCAAGCGGCGGATGGAGTACCTGAAGCGGCACCGCAGGGGCATGTTCTCACATCTGCTGACCAGCGGAGGGCTGAATGCCCACCTGGCCGACACGGACGAGCGAGCCAGGGAGATGTATTCCCGCCTGGTGGAGCAGATGGCGGCCAGCGAGGGCATCACAGAGGATCTGAAGGCCCGAGACCAGATGGCCTGGGTGGGCCGGATGAACGACATCGCTGCCTGCGCCCGAGAGATCGTCTACAAAGAAGTGATATACGTATGAAGAGAGGGAGGCACAGACGTGCCTCCCTCAAACAGTTTAGCCATACTTCAGACGATGATTACAGTAAGTGCAGTTGTCACACTTACCTAATAAGGGGTGGTTCGACGCAGATAGTTTCTACATGTGCCGAGGAAGCTGTTGGCACTGGTGAGGTATTAGCGCATGATGAACAAAAAGGAGAATACAGACCGGAACAGAATGTTTTCGACAAAACGTTGCACTAATTGCTAATTTCATGTATAATTAAAAATGGTAAGGAGCAACGTAGAGGCAGATTGTTATTAATAATAGCAAACAAGACTATTATCAGCTGATGAATAGAACAGGATATAAAGCTTCTTGTTTTCTATAAGGAAGAGATAGTAATGGGAATGATGAGCCTACATATAAATAAGCGAAAAGCGTATGTGAATTATATGTTATCGCAACAGCAATGGTCAGGGTTGACGAAAGAGGAAATAGAGCGATGGCTAAGCAATTTTAAAGATTTACCTCCAGGAAAATTGCTCCTGGTCTATAAGTTGCTGACGAATTTGCTATATTTCTCAGAAAAAGACGTTCTAGAAGTTTTGAAAGAAGGAGTTTATAACTGCCTATGTTATAAATCTGTTCTAGAACAGCAGAAAAACACTGGATTTGGATTGAGCCAGCAGGCACTTAGCAACATTTATCGTCAAGAATTGCGTAGGACATGTTTTATACCATTGCTTGATAAAGCTGCTCCGCATGAAAGTGGCAATTCAATTTCTAGGCTCCTTGTGCAGCAGGGGATAGTTCAACCTACAAATTCAAAATTTGCCTACCAACTTCCAGAAGCATTTTCTGCGGGAGAATATGCAAGGTTAGTTATTGTTGATGATTGTGTTGGCTCAGGAAATCAGTTTCGAAGTTTTTGGGAGGGAACTAGGGTTAAAGTAGAAGCAAAGGAATTTACGCTTGCAGAGATTAGTGATATATACAATATTGAAGTTAATTATTTGGTCCTGTTTGGTTATGACAATAGCATAGCGAGACTGAGGGAAGAGTTTAAGAATATAAAAATTCATTGTGTCAGACTGTTAAGTGATGAACATAGAGTGTTTTCAGATAAGTCGTATATCTGGAAAAATGAAGAAGAACGAAATGAAGCAAAGAAACTATTTGAGGACCTTATTAAAGAAACTGGAATTACGCTATACGGGTATAAAAAAATGGATTTTGCATTTATTATGCATCAGACGATTCCAAATTGGTCTCTCCCTATTTTTTGGCGTGAAACGTCAGATTGGAAGTTGCTGATGAGGAGGAAAGATTCTAATGGTTAACCAATACAATCCTTTTAAAGAAAACAGGGCAGAACAGATGAAGGATCTCTGGAAATACTATGTGCCAGTACCCGGCCTTGAGAGCACAGGAAAACCAATTATAGTTGAGGGTGGGCGCGGTAGCGGGAAAACTATGTTTTTTCAATGTAATTCTTGGAGGCAACTTTTGTCCAAGGTAAGAAAAAATGAGAAACCGGCAAGTGCTTTGTTTGATGAGAATGACTTCATTGGTATATATTACAGGGTCGATACAATCTTTGTTTCATCTATGCGAGATAGAGAGGAAAACCATTGGGGACCCATATTTGAAACATATTTCTCTATCTGCATTCTTCAAGAAATACTTGATTTGCTTATAGAACTATCCCAGGATATGCCAATGGATGAAGGTGCTCTTTTGGAGTTCATTTCCGTTTTTTCCAAGAGAATCTATCCTGATAGCGCTGTGGATAGCTTGCGGGAATTTCGTCGCGAAACAGATAGGTATTTAGACGCAGTTGAAGATATAATTAATGGAGTTCATACTAATCATACGTTGGAATTGCGTTTGGTAAATGGGCACCGTATGATTAGTGATGTCTGTACAGAGTGTAATTGTCTGCTCAAACGTGAGCTGATTTATAGAGTGTTCATTGATGAGTATGAAACTCTCCAAGAATATCAGCAAAAGATTATAAACACTTTCATAAAACACAGCACAGTGCCAGTAATTTTTAACATCGGCATGAAACCGAAAGGAATGAAAAGCAAAGAAACAATATCCCAGACAGAAACAATTGAGGCTCCCCATGACTATGAGCGGATACTGTTAAGCATAAATTCGCAACAGTATCGGACCCTGATTAAAAATATATGCAAGAAAAGGATTCTTCTGGGAAAAGAGCAGGGAAAAATCCCTTTGGACGCTTCAGAAGATATCAGAGATTATCTAGGAGATTACTCCATGGAGTATGAGATGCACCGGATTTCAAAGAATGGTGGATCTTTTACACATAAGAAAAAGCTAGAACAACTAATTTGTAATTTGGGGAAAGAGCAAGGATTGTCAACATCGCAAATTGTTGAGTACACTGATACTCTTTGTAATAATGCTCCGCTGATTAATTCTAGGCTTCATTATGCTCTCCTATGTAAAAAAACGTCCTATACACCGACTCTTGAGAGTCTATATAAAGCCTATACAACTAAAAGCTCAAGATATAATGAGTGGATGCATAATCGCAAATATGGGCTTGTTTTTCTCCTTTGCAAAGAAGTAAAACGGGATAAAATGTATTACGGGTTTGATGTTTATTTAGCCTTGTCTTCATATGTTGTAAGGTATTTCTTGGAGCTATGTGAACAGGCGTTTAAAATAGCTTTTTTAACAAGCTTTTCTTGGACATCAACAATATCTCCAGAAATACAGACAGAAGCTGCACGATATGTAAGCGAGTACAAAATTGAAGATATTGCAAGGTATGAACCATATGGTCGCGAACTTCGACTATTTGTTCAGTATTTGGGCCAAATCTTCTATAAATTGCATACCATAGAAAATAATACATTAGGTGAGCCGGAACCAAACCATTTTAATACAAAGGATTTGTCACTGCCGGAGAATTTGAAGCAGCGGATCGATTCAGCCGTTCTGTGGAATGTTTTGCAGGAGGTGGAGCCGACCAAGAGGAAACAATCAAAGTTTTCTCCAGAAACAGTCGATTTTTATCTCAATAAAATTTATGTTCCATATTTCGGGATTTCTTACAGAAATCAGAGAAAAATACAAATTGATGTTGGTATTCTTGGTCAGTTGCTTAGTGGCGAGGAAGAGACTGTGAAATCCGGCTTTCGTAATTATTTTAAAATGTTGCCTGATGAGTCGGTTTCTAGCGACAATCCATCGCATCAAATATCTATTTTTGACAATACTTGGGGTGATGCCATTGATTAGAGAGGAGTACGCATTTGGCGATATATGTGATTACTTGGAGAACTATAATGATTTGCTAATTGTAGGAAGACCAAATCAGGATGAACGAAGTCATTTTTTCTATGATAAATGGAATGCTCTCAGGAAAGATATTCTTGTTTTGAGACGGTTAGATAATGGCAAGTTAAATTATCAACATATTAGTAATAGAAAGCTTATAGAAGCTAAGGATATTGATTTATGCATGGGAACACCAAAATTGTTGAAGTCCTTGCATGTAGAAGAGAAGAATGTGCTAGTGGATTTAGCAAGTTTGGATCATGTTGTAATCATGTTTATTACAAAACAGTTGCTGGAGAGAGTGATTCCTACTTCACTATTTGCTGCATATATTAGGCCTGAACGTTATAATAACCAGCGCGGCGATACATCATTTTCATTATCTAGTAGAGTTATGGCGGTTGATTCTATACCTGGTTTTGCAAGACGTGTTGGAGATAAACAGACTTTGTGCGCATTTTTGGGCTTTGAAGGAATTAGGTTAAAGGGCGTTCTAGAGGCTGTGCAAAATATAGACAGAATTATACCTGTTATAGCGTTCCCGACTGGTACTCCCCAGTGGTATCATATTACTATGTGGAATAATATGGATACACTGCAGAGTGAATGTGCAGATGCTGCAGTGCTAAAGTGTTATTCTGAGAGCATATTTGAAGCTGTTGAATTATTGCGCACTAATATAAGACCAGAAGAAAAGCTCGTTCTGGCTCCCCTAGGAACAAGACCTCATTCAATGGCTTGTGCAATTTTTGCGTGTGAACACGAAAATGCTAGAATAATTTATGATTATGTCGTTGAAAGTAATAATCGCGCAATAGGAATATCAGAGATTATAATTTACCATTTATCCTCTTTCTTAAAGACTTGAGTAAGGAGATAGAATATTATGGATTACAGCAAGTTTTATACTCCTCAAGAAGTCGCGTCTTTGCTAATTAAGATGCTAAGTATTCCGCAACCGAAAAGAATCATTGATATATGTTGTGGGAGCTGTAATCTACTGAGTGCTGCGGGTAGAAGGTGGAAGGATGCTACACTTACTGGCGTCGATACTGCAAGCCAGATAGCTGATGGTGTTCAGTTTGTCAGAATGGATGGACGCGAGTTTGCGATTCAAACATCTCAACGATATCCTCTTGTACTTGCAAATCCCCCTTTTGATTATGTCGGAATTAAAAGAGAGTATCCTGAATTATTTGATGGAGTATTTGAAACATATCACACATCTAGATTAGAAAATGAGATGCTTTTAGCAAATCTTCGCTTATTAGACAAAACAGGGGTGCTATTAATTATTATGCCAAGCTCTTTTGTCGAGGCCGAAAGCAATCGGGAAATCAGGAAGATAGTTGGACGTAATTATTATGTGAAGAATATTATAAAACTTCCTGAAGATACATTTGGAGCATCACATATCAACTGCTACGTGTTGGAAATAAGACGCAGATTAGGCCAACGCATTTGCACTAAGTCTTGTAAGGCATTTAGAGATGCTAACAAGTATTTTCTATCAGAAAAAGTAACGATCCATCAGAGAGATATTTTCGAAGGAAATTGGCATACTGATTTTTGGAGTAAACCCAATAATATTGAATTGAATATCCGAAGAGGCAATATTTCTAGCCAGAGTTTTTCGGATTCTGGATTGCCTGTGCTACACACCGCTAAACAATCTCGGAATTGGAAGCCGTCTATTCGCCATATTAAGAATGCTGTAAAAATGCCTGTATATGCTGATTATGGAGATATTATTGTGAGCAGAATTGGAAAGTCTGCAGGCCAGTGGTGCCGATATTTTGGAAAGCGTGTACCAATTTCTGATTGCCTATTTCGTATAAAAGATCCTGATGGTTCAATTGCTGATGCCTTGGCTGGGAAAAAATACGACCATGAAATTAAGGGTATTGCTGTCAAGTATATTACAGTCAATGATTTTAAATCTTGGTATAATTCTGTTATAGTTAATAATGATACTATTGCATAACTAGTTACTTCAAAAATGTAGGACACTTTAATTTGTTCTTAAAGTATGCACAAGATAGGAGGACGTATCCATTGAGGATTAGTTGCTACTGGACACTATCTTAAATATTCTTTAAAAGTCAGTAATCTTTCTTGCCCTAGCTCCTTATTCCGAAACGATATTATACAAAAGATGAACAATAGATAATTCTTCGCCCCTTCTGATTTTTGTTGTATTTTTTGGATTGCGGACTGCTCTGTGCTGGAACTGTTTTATAATTGTTTGCTTAAAAGATTAGTATATAATTCTTCGAGTGTGTTTAGAAGAAAATCATATTTTTGCAGCTATTCTATGACATGATTTTAGTAAGATTTTAACTTTTTATTTCACACATTCGACAGGCTGCGGACGTCCTGGTATGATGGAAGAAACAAGGAGGTCTGCGCGATGGAACAGTACAAAGAGATCAACGGCATCGGCTATACGCTGGTGGGAGACTACTATTTGCCGAACCTGCTGCCGCATCAGGAGCCGGAGAGGCCTGTGGGCGTGTGGGGCCGGCGGCGGATGGAGTACCTGAAGCAGCACCGAAGAGGCACATTCTCCCATCTTCTGACCAGCGGAGGGCTGAATGCCCACCTGGCCGACACGGACGAGCGGGCCAGGGAGATGTATTCCCGCCTGGTGGAGCAAATGGCGGCCAGCGAGGGCGTCACAGAGGAGCTGAAGGCCAGAGACCAGATGGCCTGGGTGGGCCGGATGAACAACATCGCCGCCCGCGCGCGGGAGATCGTCTACGAAGAAGTGATATACGTATGAAGAGAGGGAGGCACAGACGTGCCTCCCTCAAACAGTAGTTGGATCAATGATTCGCTTTGGAGAACGGACAGCGCTTGCCGATGCACTGGTTGTTCTGCGGAGAATAGTTGCAGATGATATCATGCGTTTCCATTTCAATGCCGAAGTGCTCTTTAACAAAGTCGATGGCGGCGAGGATGGAGAGGAAGGAATCCCGCTTGCAGCACCGGGGCCCGCCGATCTCGCCGATGCGGCCAAGAGAGCTTGCGGTCATCTGATGGGAGAGGGCAAACGGCTCCACGGCCAGGGGCGTGGATTTGGAGATGATGGAGACGAACATGCCGGAGCTGATCCCCGCCCCGCACGCGCCCCAGAAGCCGCAGGCGCCGCCGGGAACGTTCTTGCCGCGGTTCATCATCTCCACCAGGGCGTTGTGCAGGTCGATATCGCCTCCGGCGTTTTTGTAGGCGGTCAGCAGCGCGGCACCCACCATCACGTGATGCTCCGGCCCGTGCATATGGCAAAACGGCATGGCCATCAT
>CANPVS010000023.1 GCA_947581795.1 uncultured Oscillospiraceae bacterium | reverse complement strand
ACCACCTGATAGGAGTTTTTGATCTTCTCCCGCATGACGGGCTGCTGGGTCATGCACCCGCCCACGCACACGATGAGCTCCGGGTTTTTCGCCTTCTTGTGGTTCAGGGCCCCCACGTTGCCCAGCACCCGCTTTTCCGCGTGCTCCCGGACGGCGCAGGTGTTCACGGCAATGAGGTCCGCCTCGTCCTCATCATCGGTGAGCTCATAGCCGCATTGGACCAGCCACCCTCTGAGTATCTCGCTGTCGGACTCGTTCTGCTGGCAGCCATAGGTGTCCACCAGGGCATAGTGGGGCCGGCGGGCAATGAGGGACTTTATCTTCTCGCAAAACTGCTCCTGCTGGAGCCGTTCCTGGGTGGTGATCTCCCGGCGTTGGTACATAGGGCGCTGTTCTCCTTGGCAAGGTAGTTGGCACTTTATATTACCATTTATTTGTGATATAATCAACGAAAAGTGTTTACGGATACGAAGGAGATCGCTATGGCAGTCATCAACATCCTCTCCCCTCATGTGGCGGACATGATCGCCGCCGGCGAGGTGGTGGAACGGCCCGGCAGCGTGGTGAAGGAACTCATGGAGAACGCCCTGGACGCCGGGGCGAAAAACGTGACCGTGGAGCTTAAAGGCGGCGGCGCCACCTATATCCGGGTCACCGACGACGGCTGCGGCATGGCCCCCGACGACGCGGGCAACTGTTTCCTCCGCCACGCCACATCGAAGCTCCGTGACGAGCGGGGCCTGGAGGCCATCGAGACCATGGGGTTCCGGGGCGAGGCATTGGCGGCCATCTCCGCCGTGAGCCGGGTGGACCTGCTCACCCGCCGGAGGGAGGACGCGGAGGGCACCTTCGTGTCCGTCCAGGCCGGGGACATCCAAGACATGCACGCCGCCGGCTGCCCCCAGGGCACCGTGTTCACGGTCCGGGATATCTTCTACAACACCCCCGCCCGCCTGAAGTTCATGAAGTCCGACCGGGCGGAGGGGTCTTTCTGCGTCCAGCAGGCCGCGCGGGTGGCCCTGGGCCGGCCGGACGTGTCCGTCCGGTGCGTGAAGGACGGGAAAGAGGAGTTCTTCACCCCCGGGGACGGGCGGCCCGAGTCGGCGCTGTACGCCATTTTGGGCCGGGACGCGGCCCTTTCCATGCTCCCCGCCGAGGGGGAGAACGAGGGCGTGGCCGTATCGGGTTTCATCAGCTCTCCCGCCGCCGGGCGTGGCAGCCGGGCCATGCAGTTTTTCTTCGTGAACGGCCGGTCCATCCGGTCCCAGAGCCTCCAGGCCGCGTTGGAGCAGGCCTATAAAAACACCCTCATGGTGGGCCGCTTCCCCGCCTGCGTGCTCTACATCACCCTGAGCCCCGGGGCGGTGGACGTGAACGTCCACCCCACGAAAAACGAGGTGAAATTTTCCTCGGAAAAGCGGGTCTTTGACGCCGTCTACTACAGCGCTCTCAGCGCCCTGCAGGGGGAGAAAGACACCCTGCAGATGCGCCTTTCCAAGTCCACCGAGAAAAAACTGGCCCCCCAGGCCCCGGTCCGGGAGAAGACGCCCCCGACTCCGGCCCCGGAGCAGACCCGCATGGACCTGCACAGTCCCCGCCCCGCCTACGGCACCGGCGCCTCGGTGGTCTACACCCCCCGGCCCACGCCCAAGAGCAGCGGCGGCTATTCCCTGCCGAAGAAGAGCGCCCCGGCGCCTGCCGCCCCGGCCCGTTCGGCGGCTGTCAGAACGCCCGCCGCGGCCGCGCCGGAAAAGCCCGCGCCCGCTGCGGAAACGCCCATAACGGAGGACGCCCCCGTCCGGGTGGCGGGGGAGGTGCTGCGCACCTACATCATCGCCGAGCAGGGGGACAAGATCCTGCTCATCGACAAGCACGCCGCCCACGAGCGGATGAATTTCGATAGGCTGAAGGCCATGGGCCGGCAGATCATGAGCCAGGCCCTTCTCCAGCCCCAGATCTGGCGTCCCGCCCCGGAGGACCGGGAGGCCATCGCGGCCAACGAAGAGCTTTTGCGGGACATGGGCTTTGAGCTGGAGGCATACGGCGAGGAGGATATGATCGTCCGGGCCGTGCCCGAGGGCATGGACCCCGGCCAGACCGGGGCTGCCCTGGAGGAGATATGCGAGAAGCTCCGGACCGGGGCCCATGACCTGGCCCGGGACGGGGTGCTGCAGACCATCGCCTGCAAGGCCGCCATCAAGGCGGGCTGGGACACGGACCCCGCCGAGCTGCAGGTCCTGGCGGAGAAGGTGGCCTCCGGGGAGATCAAGTACTGCCCCCATGGCCGCCCTGTGGCCGTGACGCTCACGAAAAAGGAGCTGGACCGGCAGTTCGGGAGAATTCAGCATTGACCATGGCCAGGCTTCTTGTGATCACCGGCCCCACCGCCACGGGCAAGACCGCCCTGGGTGTGGCGCTGGCAAAGCTGCTGGATGGGGAGGTGGTCTCCGCCGACTCCATGCAGATATACCGGGGCATGGACATCGGCACCGCCAAGCCCACCGCCTCTGAGATGGAAGGCGTTGCGCACCACATGCTGGATGTTGCCGACCCAGGGGAGAACTTCTCCACTGCCAAATACGCGAAGATGGCCGCCGCCTGCGCCGACGACATCTTCCGCCGGGGAAAGCAGCCCGTGGTGGTGGGCGGCACGGGTCTTTACATCGACGGCCTCGTCCGTGGCACGGACTATGCCGCCGCCCCCTCGGACCCGGATACCCGCCGGGCCATCGAGGCGGAGTACGATTCCATCGGCGGCGGGGCCTTCCGGGAAAAGCTCTCGGCCGTGGACCCGGACCGGGCGGCCCAGCTTCACCCCCGGGACAAAAAGCGGCTGGTCCGGGCCTGGGAGGTATATGCCCTCACGGGAAAGACCATTACATGGCACGATGAGCAGTCCAAGCTGGTCCCGCCCCGGTATGAGGCGTACACCGTGGCCCTGGACTTCGCGGACCGGCAGGTGCTCTACGGCCGCATAGACCGGCGGGCCCGGACCATGTTCGACCAGGGGCTGGTCGAGGAAGTCCGCTGTCTGCTGGACGGAGGTCTGAGCCCCCAGTGCACCGCCATGCAGGCCATCGGCTACAAGGAGGTGGCCCAGCACCTGGCGGGCCGGTGCTCTCTGGAGGAAGCCATAGACGCGGTGTGCCGGGCCTCCCGCCAGTACGCCAAGCGCCAGCTCACCTGGCTGCGGAGCCGCCCGGAGGTCCATTGGGTCCGCTGGGACGCAGAGCCGGACCGGGCCGCTCTGGACCGGACCGCCCGCGCCATAGCGGCCGAATTTTCCGCCTTGCAGATTTAGCCCGTCCCTCGACGGGCTTCGTCTCCATTCGCCCCCCGAAAAGCCGTAATATAGGCGCTGTACAACGGAATTTGTACAAAATCACTATTTTACGGGGCGGCGTTATATGATACAATTATTTTTAATTGAGTTCTCCCGCCCCGGAAGGGACGGAAAAGATGCAGAAAACACAGAATCTTCAGGACGCTTTTTTGAACCAGGCGCGCCGGGAACGGATCATGGTCACCGTGTTCCTCGTCAACGGCTTCCAGCTGCGGGGCACGGTCCGGGGCTTCGATTCCTTCGTGGTGTTCGTGGACTCCGACGGCAAGCAGCAGATGATCTATAAGCACGCCATCTCCACCATCGCCCCGGCCCGCGCCATATCCATGACGGAGGACATGCAGGCTCTTTGAAAAAGACCGACGCTCTCATGAAGGTCACCTCCCTGCTGGTGTTCATCGCGCTGGCGGCCTACCTGACCGTATATATCGTCCACCGGGCCTCCAACCCGGTGCGCACCGCCCTGACCGTGACGGCCTCCATGAGCGAGTCCGCCCCCATGAGCGGGCTGGTGATCCGCAATGAGCTGCTCATCAACAGCAGGGAACAGTACATAGAGGTCACCGCCGAGGACGGTTCAAAGGTGGCCGGCGGCCAGGAGGTGGCCGTGGCCTACAGCTCCGAGGAGGCGCTGGAGCGCGCCTCCCGGCTGCATCTTCTGAGCCGGGAGATCGAGGACGTGGCCTCCGGCGAGTCAAACACGGTCCAGGCCGCCGGCAACCGGGAGGAGACCGTCTTCAGCGCGCTGACAGGCCTTTCCTCCTGCCTGCGGGGCGGAGACCTGTCCGAGGTGGACGCCCGGGCCGGGGTGCTCTCGGGGCTCATCTTCCCCTCCGACGCCGGCACCGACACCTCCGAGGAGTACCTGGCCCAGCTCCAGGAGGAGTACGACGAGCTCAAGCGCACCAGCGCCGGCGACACCACCCCCATCACCGTGAGCCAGAGCGGCACCTTCTCCTCCGTGGTGGACGGCTATGAGGGCGTTGACCCCGCCTATGCCCAGGACCTGACCCCCAGCGCCCTGCGGGAGCTGATCGCCGCCGAGCGGGTGGTGGACAACAGCTCCCTCGGCAAGCTCATCACCTCCTACGACTGGTACTACGTGGGCATCATCCCCCAGGAATACGGCCGGACCATGCTCCCCGGACAGGATGTGGAGCTGTCCTTCGGCCGCTACTACAGCGGCACCCTGGACGCGGAGGTGGACTACGTGGGCCGGGCCGAGGGCAGCGAGCAGATCGTCATCTTCCGCATTGAGAAGGGCATGGCGGACATGCTGGCCGTCCGGGCCGTGAACGCCGAGCTCATCTACGAGGAATACACCGGCCTGCGTGTGCCCCTGAAGGGCCTCTACCGCTATTACGCCGGGTATCTCTCCGACGCCGACGGCGCCGCCCTGGAGGAGGGCCAGACCGTCACCCTGGACCTGAACGGCGTGTCCCGGGAGGCCTTCGTGTCCGAGATCGGCTCCGCCAGCCGCTACGGCGACCTGCCCCTGGGGGTGGAGTCGGGAAGCGAGGAGGACGACCGGCCCAAGCGGCGGCTGGTGGTGTTCTGCTGGCCCTGGACCGCGGAGGACGAGGCCCCGGACACCTCCGCCGGCGGCGGCACCGTCACCGTTGGCAGCCATGGGTACGCCGCGGCCAACTACTACGAATACGACCCGGAAAACCCGGACGCCCAGGACAGGCTTTGCGTGTTCACCATGACGGGCCTGCAGGCCGAGCGGAAGCTGGTCAGCATGGTCTACGCCGGGGAGGAATACTGCCTCCTCTCCAGCGAGGGCACCGACGCCCTCCGGGAGGGCAACGAGGTCATCCTCCGGGCCCGGGACCTCTACAACGGCCGGGTCTTCTCATAAGGAGCGGACAGAGAGATGGAGCTCACACTACAGCAGCGCCTGGACGTGATCCGGGAGAACATAGAAAAGGCCGCCGGCGGGCGGCAGGTGATATTGGTGGGCGCCGCCAAGACGAAACCGGCGGAGCTCATCAAAGAGGCCGTGCAGGCCGGGCTCACGGCCGTAGGCGAGAACTACGTCCAGGAGTACCGGGAAAAGAGCGCCCAGGGCGCCTATGAGGGCGCCCAGATCCACATCATCGGCGGCCTGCAGACCAACAAGGTGAAATACGTGGCCGGGAGGGTGGACCTGATCCAGTCCGTGGACTCCGCCCCCCTGCTCATGGAGATCGGCCGGCGGGCCAAAGCCCTCGGCGCGGTCCAGGACGTGCTCCTGGAGGTCAATATCGGCCGGGAAGCCGGCAAATCCGGGGCGCTGCCCGAGATGCTGGGGTCCCTTCTGGAGGCCGCCGCCCTCACACCGGGCGTGCGGGTCCGGGGCTTGATGGCCATCCCCCCGGCAGAAAATTCCAGGGCTTATTTTGACCCAATGGCACACCTTTTTGTTGACAATACACCCAAAAAATACGATAATGTATCTATGGATTTTCTGTCCATGGGCATGTCCGACGACTACGAGGACGCCATCCGGGCCGGGGCCAACATGGTCCGGGTGGGCACTTGCCTGTTCGGCCCCCGAAACTATCAATAACTTCCCCACAACAGAAGAAAGAAATACGTGAAAGCAGGAGGCACCCACCATGGGTTTTTTGGACGAACTGAAAAAGCTGACGAAACCCTATGACGACGAGGACGAAGACTTCTTCGGCGGCGAAGGCGTTCAGGACGCGGACGACGATCCCACCATCGTTGTGCCCCGCACGGACCGGTCCGAGCGCACCGAGCGGCAGGAGCACCGCAGTCCCTTTGACGACATGGATGCCCCTGTCTTTGAGGAGCGCGCCACGGCCAAGAAGGACAACAAGGTGGTGAACATCCACACCACCACCGCCGTTCAGGTGGTCCTGTCCAAGCCGGACCGCTTCGAGCAGGCCGCGGAGATCGCGGACCACCTGCGTGAGAAGCGCACCGTGGTTATGAACCTGGAGACCACCAACAAGGACGTGGCCCGCAGGCTGGTGGACTTCCTGTCCGGCGTGGCCTATGCCAACGACGGCAAGATCAAGAAGGTCGCCATCAATACATACATCATCACCCCCTTCAACGTGGATATCATGGGCGATCTCATAGACGAACTGGAGAACAACGGCGTCTATATCTGAATCTCACGTATATTTGCGCTTTGGCGCATCCGCATAAATAGAGAAAGGATAAGGTTTGGGATATGATCACATCGCAGGATATCCAGGAAAAAGCATTTGAACGGGCCGGAAAAGGCTATAATATGGAGCAGGTGGACGAATTCCTCGACGAACTGGCCGCGGACTTCTCCACCCTGAGCAAGGAAAACGCCGCCCTCAAGAGCAAGATGAAGGTGCTGGTCCAGAAGGTGGACGAATACCGCCAGACCGAGGACTCCATGCGCCTGGCGTTCCTCTCCGCCCAGAAGGTCAGCGCCCAGATGGAGGCCGACGCCAAGGAGAAGGCCGACGCCGTCATGGCCGAGGCCCAGGACTACGCCAACAAGCTGAAGAAGGAGACCGAGGACGGCATGGCCAACGAGGAGGCCAAGCTGGAGGAGGCCAAGAAGGCCACCAACCGCTTCTTCGACCACATGCGCACCGTCTGCCAGAAGCAGATCGAGTTCTACGACAAGCTCAGCCAGATGCAGCTCATCGGCGGCGAGGAGCCCAAGGCCGAGGAAAAGCCTGTTGAGGAGCCCGAGGCCCAGCCCGAGCCCGGTCCCGCCAAGCCCGTGGACGTGGAGGAGACCGTCCGGTCCATCGCCGCTTCCGCGGCGGAGGCGGCTCTGGACGAGCCGGAGCCCGAGCAGGAGGCTCCCGAGACCCAGGCCCAGGAGCCCGACGAGCCCACCCGGCTTTTCAGCGCCGGCGGCAAGGGCCGGGACAAAAAGAGAAAGCGCAGTTTTGACGATCTAGGCTTCGACGACGACATCTGATCTTACATCCTTCGGGGCGGAGCAAAAAGCTCCGCCCTTCCACACTATATTTCGCCTTGGAGAGTAGAGATATGCCCACCGATTACAACGCTACACTGAACCTTCCGAAGACCGAATTTCCCATGCGCGCGGGCCTTCCCAAGCGGGAGCCGGATATGCTCAAAGCCTGGGAGGAGCTGGATCTTTACCACGAGATGCTCAAAAAGAACGAGGGCAAGCCCCTGTTCATCCTCCACGACGGCCCTCCCTTTTCCAACGGCAACCTGCACATGGGCACCGCCCTCAACAAGTGCCTGAAGGACTTCATCAACCGCTACAAGTCCATGGCAGGCTTCCAGGTGCCCTATACCCCCGGCTGGGACAACCACGGCATGCCCATCGAGTCGGCCATCATCAAGGAGCAGAAGCTCAACCACAAGGCCATGAGCGTATCGGAGTTCCGCACCGCCTGCCACGCCTACGCCGAGCACTATCTGGACGTGCAGAGAAACGGCTTCAAGCGCCTGGGCGTGCTGGGCGACTGGGAGCACCCCTACCGGACCATGGACCCCAAGTTTGAGGCCCAGGAGGTCAAGGTCTTCGGCCGGATGTATGAGAAGGGCTATATCTACAAGGGCAAGAAACCCGTCTACTGGTGTCCCAAGGACGAGACGGCCCTGGCCGAGGCGGAGATCGAGTACGCCGACGACCCCGTCACCACCATCTTCGTGAAGTTCCGGGTGAAGGACGACCTGGGCAGGCTCAGCGCCATCGAGCCCCTGGACAACGTCTACTTCGTCATCTGGACCACCACCACCTGGACCATTCCGGGGAACCTGGCCATCTGTCTGAACCCCGCTTACGACTACACCATGACCCGCGCCTCCAACGGCGAGGTCTACATCATGGCCAAGGAGCTGGCGGAATCCGTCCTCCAGAAGGCCGGCCTGGAAGTAAAAGAGGTCCTGGCCACCTTCAAGGGCGCCGACCTGGAGCTGATGACCGCCCAGCACCCCCTTTTCGACCAGACCAGTCTGGTCATCCTGGGCGACCACGTCACCCTGGACGCCGGCACCGGCTGCGTCCACACCGCCCCGGCCTACGGCGCGGACGACTTCTTCGTCTGCCAGAAGTACCCCCAGATCCCCTCCGGGAAGGACCTGGTGGTGAACGTGGACGATTCCGGCCGCTTCACCGCCGACGCCGGGAAATACGAGGGCCTCAGCGTGCTGAAGGCCCATGAGCCCATTTTTGCGGACCTGGTGGCCTGCAATGCCATTCTGGCCTCCGAGGACATCACCCACTCCTATCCCCACTGCTGGCGGTGCAAGAATCCCATCATCTTCCGGGCCACGGACCAGTGGTTCTGCTCCGTGGACGCCTTCAAGGAGGACGCGGTCCGGGCCGCCCGCAAGGTCCAGTGGAACCCCGAGTGGGGCGCGGACCGGATGGAGAGCATGATCCGGGAGCGGGCCGACTGGTGCATCAGCCGCCAGCGCCGCTGGGGCCTGCCCATCCCCGTGTTCTACTGCGCCGACTGCGGAAAGCCCATATGCACCCCCGAGACCATCGAAAACGTTTCTAAGATATTCGGCGAGAAGGGTTCCAACGCCTGGTTCGACCTGTCCGTGGAGGAGCTGCTGCCCAAGGGCTTCGTCTGCCCCCACTGCGGCGGCAAGGTCACCGAGAAGGAGACCGACACCCTGGACGGCTGGTTCGACTCCGGCTCCACCCACGTGGCATCCATGGAGCTGGACGCCCCCGGTGTCTGGCCCGCGGACCTCTATCTGGAGGGCGGCGACCAGTTCCGGGGCTGGTTCCAGTCCAGCCTGCTCACCGCCGTGGCCACCCGGGGCCAGGCCCCCTATAAGGCCGTTCTCTGCCACGGCTGGACCGTGGACGGCGAGGGCCGGGCCATGCACAAGAGCCTTGGAAACGGCGTGGCCCCCGACGAGCTCACCGAGAAATACGGCGCGGACCTGTGCCGCCTCTGGGCCGCCAGCGCGGATTTCCGGCTGGATATGCGCTGCTCCGACGCCATCTTCAAGCAGCTGTCCGACAAGTACCTGAAGATCCGCAACACCGCCCGGTTCCTGCTGGGCAACCTGGACGGCTTCGACCCGGGCAAGGACATGCTGCCCCTGGAGGAGCTGGAGGGTATCGACCGCTGGGCCCTGGACCGGACCGCCGCCCTCATCGACAAGTGCCTGGCCGGGTATGATAAATACGAGTTCTGGTCCGTCACCTACGCCATCCACAATTTCTGCGTGGTGGACATGTCCAACGTCTATATGAACATCGTGAAGGACCGGCTGTACTGCGAGGCCCCCCATAGCAAAGCCCGTCTCGCCGCCCAGACCGCCATGTGGCACGTGCTGGACAGCATGGTGCGGCTGCTGGCCCCCATCCTGGCCTTCACCTCCAACGAGATATGGCTGGCCATGCCCCACAGGGCCTCGGACGACGCCCGCCACGTGATGCTCAACGACATGCCCGCCGCCCACGAGGCCTGGAAGCTTCCCGAGGACGAGGCGGCCCTCTGGGCCGACAGCCTGCGCCTCCGGGACGACGTGAACAAGGCCCTGGAGCTGGCCCGGGCCGACAAGATCATCGGCAAGCCCCTGGAGGCCAAGGTCACCATCCACGTGGGTCCGGAGGCCAAAAAGGCCATGGCGCCCATCGCGGCCCGGCCCCTGGAGAGTCTGTTCATCGTCTCCGAGGCGGAATTCACCGACGGGGAGGGCCCCGGCTGGGCCGGCACCGAGGTGCCCGGCGTGACCGTGGAGGTGGCCCCCTCCGCCCTGCCCAAATGCCCCCGCTGCTGGACCCACAGCGCCGATGTGGGCTCCGACAGCGCCTACCCCGAGCTGTGCGCCCGCTGCGCACGCGCCATGCGCAATATAGAAGGAAAGTGAGTTTTCGCTTTCCCGGAAGATACAGGAGGAACGAACCGTGATCTATGCGATAGCCGCCGTGGTGGTCCTCATTCTGGACCAGGCGGTAAAGTTCTGGACCGTCAACCACATCCCCCTGGACGCCGTGGGGGACCAGTGCGTGGAGCTGATCCCCGGTATCCTGCACATGACCAACGTGCAGAACACCGGCGCGGCCTTCAGCATCCTGGCCGACGCCAAGTGGCTTCTGATCGGTGTGTCGGCCCTGTTCATCATCGGTATCATCGTGCTCATCAACATGGAGATCATCCGCACCCGCTTCGGCCGCTGGACCAGCGTGCTGGTGGCCGCCGGCGCCCTGGGCAACTGCATTGATAGGGTACTGTTCGGCTACGTGGTGGACATGTTCGAGTTCGAGATATTCTCCTTCACCGTGTTCAATGTGGCGGACATCTTCATCACCATCTGCGGCATCCTGTTCTGCCTGCATGTGATCATTTACCGGGACCCCATGGAACTGCCCAAGGAGGAAAAGCGCCGGCCCGCCAAGGCCCGCCGGCGGCAGCCCCGCCGGTCCGAGCTGGACATGGAGGAAGAGGAGTACTACGGGGACGAGGAGTATGACCAGGAGTACGAGCCTGAGCCCGAGCCCGCCCCCGCCAAGACCAGCCGCCGGGCCGCCCGTCAGGCGGCCAAGCAGGCCCGGGAGGACATGTACGCCGCCATCCCCCATCGGGATAGGGGCGAGCACCGGAGCCTGGCCGACGAGCTGCGCCCCGCCGACCCGACCGACCCCTTCGCGGAGTGGAGCTTCGGCGGCGCGGAGGAGGACGAGCCCGAGCCCGAGCCTGCGCCTGCGCCCGCCCCCAAGGCAGAGGCAAAACCCGCGCCCCGGCCGGTCAAAAAGGCCGCGCCCGCGCCGGTACCTGAAGGCGACGGTCTTGATCTGGAGCTGCCCGTGAAGAAGACGGCGGCCGCGCCCAAGGCACCCCAGCCCAAGGCCCCGGCCCCGGCCAAGAAGCCGGAGGCGGACGCCGGGTTCGACGACTATTCCCTGGACGACATCCTGGCGGAGTTCCGGGACAGCTGATGGAAACGAGAATAACGGTAACAGCGGAGGAGAGCGGGGAGAGGATCGACGCTCTCCTCGCCCGTCAAGAGGCCATCCGTAGCCGCTCCGCCGCGGCGAAGCTGCTGGAGGGGGGCCTTGTGACGTTCCGGGGCGCTCCCGTGCGGAAGAACTACCGCCCGGCGGCGGGGGATGTATTCGACGTCATCCTGCCCGAGGCGGCCCCGGCCAGCGCCGTGGCCCAGGATATCCCCCTGGACGTGGTCTACGAGGACGGGGACGTGATCGTGGTGAACAAGCCCCGGGGCCTGGTGGTCCACCCCGCCCCCGGCCACCCGGACGGGACGCTGGTGAACGCCCTGCTGGCCCACTGCGGGGACTCCCTCTCCGGCGTGGGCGGCGAGCTGCGGCCCGGCATCGTCCACCGCATCGACAAGGACACCAGCGGCCTCATCATCGCCGCGAAGAACGACCGGGCCCACGAGGCCCTGTCGGCCCAGCTCAAGGACCACACCCTCTCCCGCGTCTATGACGCGGTGTGCCACGGAAACTTCCACGATGACGCCGGCACCGTGGACGCCCCCATCGGCCGGGACCCCCGGAACCGCCAGCGCATGGCCGTGACGGAGAAGAATTCCCGCCCCGCCGTGACCCACTGGGAGGTGCTGGCCCGGTACCCCCGCCACACCTACGTCCGCTGCCGGCTGGAGACCGGCCGGACTCACCAGATCCGGGTCCACATGGCCTATACGGGCCACCCCCTGCTGGGGGACACGGTCTACGGCGGCCGCCGGGACAAGGGGCTGGAAAGCCAGTGCCTCCACGCCCGGGGCCTCAAATTCATCCACCCCGCCACCGGCGAGCCTATCGAACTCTGGACCGGCCTGCCCGACTGGTTCCAGGACGTTTTAAGCAAACTGGGACCGGAGCAGTGAATCAGCGAGGAGCAAATGCGCTAACCGACGTGGTGCCATGGCGCTCCCTGCGTCGACAGCACGTCAGAAGAACTTTGAAGATATCAAATCCTCGCAAGCGAGGCTCCGCTATCGGTCAAAGCTCTTCTTCCTTCTCCCCACACGACCCGCTTCGCTGGGCTCGTGCGGGGGCCCCAGTTTGGGTTTCGCTTCGCTCAACAATGTTCGTTCGAGGGACGCTGCCTCCTTGGAGCGCCGTCGGCATGCGCACTCACCCATCGCACGTCGGGTCAAAAGGAGAGATCATATGCCCGCTCTCATCGTATATATGCTCTTTGGCCTGGCCCTGGCCTGGCGCGTGCTGCCCTCCTGCCGGGGGGCGGTGAAGTGCTGGCTGGGGCTGGTGTTCGGCTGTACGGCGCTGATGTGGCTGCCCTGCCTCATCGCCTTTTTCGCGGGCTTCACTATGACCGCGGAGCTGATCGCCCTGTGCCTCGCCACCGTGGGCACCGTGTGCCTTTGTATGCTGGGGCCGAAGCTTGACGCTCCCAAGGGGGAGGGCAGAAAGCTGCTGCCCGCCCCGCCGCCTCCGGCGGACGCGGTGGGGGCGTTGGCAAGCCTCCTCATCACCGCCTTCTGCGGCTATCTTCTCTACACTCACGTGCTGCTGCCCCACGAGGACGGCAGTCTCTGGGTGGGCCAGAGCACCTACGGGGACCTGGGGATGCACCTGGGCTTCGCCGAGAGCCTCTACCAGCAGGGCAAGTTCCCCCCGGACTACAGCATCTTCCCCGGCCAGCGGATCGACTACCCCTTCCTGGTGGACGCCGCCGCGGCCAGTCTGCGGTTTTTCGGGCTGAGCCTGCGCATGGCGGTGATCCTGCCCAGCCTCTTTTTCCTGTTCGCGGTGTTCTACGGCTTCTGGCTGCTGGCGGACGAGCTCACCAAAAAGCTGGGCCCCGCCCTCATGGCGTGGCTCCTGTTCGTCTTCAACGGCGGGTTTGGGTTCGTGCTCTTCCTGAACGGCAAATACAGCCTCACGGACCTGCTGGGCGGTTTTTACGTGACCCCCACCAACCTGGTGGACGAGGACCTGCGCTGGGTGAACGTGATATGCGACATGCTCATCCCCCAGCGGACCACCATGGCCGGCTGGTGCCTGGTCCTGGCCGCCATATACCTTCTCATCAAGGCCATCGAGAAGACAGTATCCGGCCAGGGCGGCCGGCGGGAGATCGTCGTCCTGGGCGTCCTCGCGGGGCTCATGCCCATGGTCCATACCCACAGCTTTCTGGCCCTGGGCGTGCTGTCGGCGGGCTGGTTTTTCGCCTTCCTGGGAAAGGCAAAAAAGGCCGGACGCCTGAAGGCGCTTGTTATAAACTACGTGCTTTACGGCGCTGTCTGCCTGGCGCTCGCCCTGCCCCAGCTCATCGTCTGGACCTTTGACGCCGCCAGCACCGGGAACCTTCTCTGGCTCAACCCCGGCTGGGTCCACGGGGACATGCCCTGGCTGTGGTTCTGGATGGTGAACTGCGGCGTGGTGTTCTGCGCCATGCTGCCCATGATGTTCTTCCTGCGGGGGGATAAGGCCCGCCTTTTCTGGGGCGCGGCGGGGCTGTTCGCGCTTGCCAATCTGGTGGCCTTCCAGCCCAACCCCTACGACGACAACAAGCTTTTGTACATCTGGTACATGGTGACGGACATCCTGGTCTGCGGCTGGCTGTGGGAGCTGCTTTCCCGCATCCGGCCCAGGGCTCTCGCCGGAGGCGCGGCGGCCCTGCTGGTGGTCCTGGGCACCCTCTCCGGGGGCATGAGCCTTCTCCGGGAGGCTGCCGGCGAGTACCAGTTCCTGTCCGGCGAGCAGGTGGCCGCGGCGGACTTCATCATTGAGAACACCCCGGCGGACAGCCTGTTCCTCACCTCTTCCGACCACACCAACCCCGTCTCGGTCCTCACGGGCCGGAACATCCTGTGCGGGGCGGGGATGTACCTCTACTACCACGGCATCGACTACGGCGCCCGGGAGGCCCAGCTGCCGGTCATGTACGCCGGCGGCCAGGACTTTGAGCGCCTGGCGGCCGAGTACGGCGTGGACTATGTCTATATCGGCAGTTCGGAATACGCCGACTACCACGTGAACTACGACTATTTCGCCGAAAACTACCCTCTCGTCTACGACCAGGGCGGCATCAGCATCTTCCAAATCGCCACATAATGTGATACAATGTATCCCGTTCGCATCCACAGCGCGTTTCCCTATGGAGGTAATACCCTGATGAAAAAGACCCTCTCCCTTTTGCTTGCTTTCACGATGCTTCTTGCCCTGGCGGCCTGCCGCCGGGAAAAGGCTCCCGAGGAGCCGGAGGCCACGGCCACCCCGGCGCCCCAGGAAGTCCTGGCCGCCTCCGCCTCGGACACGGCCCAGGCCCAGCAGACCCACGTGCCCCCCGCCTCCAGCTCCGACGCCGTCCTGGACGACCAGAGCTACGGCAAGGCCCTGGGCTACATCGGCCAGCCCGCCAGCGCCCTCATCAACGCCATCGGCCAGCCCGTGAGCACGGAGTACTCCGCCTCCTGCGAGCAGGACGGCGCCGAGGACGGCATGCTCTACTTCCGGGGCTTCTCCGTCTGGACCATGCGCACCGCCACCGGTGAGATCGTCCGGGCCGTGTACCTGGATGGGGAGACGGAATGAAAAAGCTCAAAGCTCTCTATGAGGCCCACCGGGAGATCATAAACTATCTCCTCTTCGGCGGCGCCACCACCGTGGTGAGCTGGGCCACCTATGCCCTGTTCGTGGGTGTGCTGGGCATGGGCGTGACCCCCGGCAACATCCTGAGCTGGATCTGCGCCGTGACCTTCGCCTTCGTCACCAACAAGCTGTGGGTGTTCCAGTCCAAAAGCTGGGCCTGGCCCCAGTGGCTCAAAGAGGCCGGGGCCTTTTACGCCGGACGCCTCTTCTCCGGTCTCGTGGAACTGGGTGGGCTACCCCTTCTCATGCGGCTGGGTCTGGACCAGACCCTTTTCGGCGTGGAAGGCCTGGTTGCCAAGGTAGTCATATCCATCGTGGTCATCGTCCTCAACTACTTCCTCAGCAAGTTCATCGCCTTCCGGAAAAAGAACTGAACGAAAAGCGTATAAAAATCCCCTGCCGCTTGGCAGGGGATTTTTTGTCAGCGTTGCTTTTACTCGCCGGCGGGCCAGTGGGGCTCCTCGTCCCTGGTCCCCTCCGGGGTCTCGGGGGCGGCGGGCTCGGCCGGAGCGGTCGGTTCCGCAGGCTCCGCGGGCGCGGCGGGCTCCGCCGGGGCCTCCGTGGCTGCAGGCTCCTCCACCTGGATCTCCACCTCTACGCCTGCCTCGGTCTCGGTGGCGTCCACCACATCCTCCAGGTCCGCGTCCTCCACTGTCTCCATCTCCGCCTTGATCTTGGCGATCTCCTCCTCCATGGAGGCGATGGCCGCCGCGGCCTCGTCGATCTGCTGGCACAGGGGGGCGCAGGTCTCGTCGGGGGCATCGTGGTGTGCCTCATAATAGATCTTGCCCAGCTCGGCGTAGGCCTTCTTCATGTCGTCCTTCTGGCCGGAGATATCCATATTGAGCTTGGCGATGCGGCTGTACTGCTTTGTCTTGACGGCGGCGGTACCGGCCAGGTCCTTGGCTTTGTCCGCGGCCTTGGACGCGATGGCGCCCGCTTTCGTGAGAAAATCATTGAATCCTGCCATGGTATTAGCCTCCTTACAGCTTGTTTTTCTCTATAGTTTACTTTGTTTCTTCCTCTTTATCGCCGGGAATTTCCGCCTCGTCAGAGGACGGAACTTCCGATGCGGTCTCATTCATTTCCGGCTCCCGGGCCGGAACGGTCTCCGCCGCCACAGCGGCGGCCGCCTTTTCTACCCACAGGGGCTTGGGCGTCTTCTTCGCCCGACTGGTCAGGATCAGCAGCAGCGCCGCCGAGGTCACCGCTGCCGCGACGGCCAGAAGCTGGCTCACCCGCACGCCGGTGTTCCCCAGATACAGGGAGTCGACCCGCAGGCCCTCGATCCAGGCCCGGCCCAGGCCGTACCACAGCACGTACGTAAGGAAATACTGGCCGTCAAATCTGCGTTTTGTCTTTTTGGAAAGAACATGCAGCGCGATGAATCCCGTCAGGTTCCACAGGGACTCATACAAAAACGTGGGGTGGACGTAGGTGGTGACCCCGTTCACGGTGAGGCCCATGCGGCAGAAGATGTCCGTCTCATAGCCGAAAGCCTCCCGGTTCATGAAGTTGCCCCACCGGCCGATGCACTGGCCGATGAGAAAGCCGAAGCTCACAAGATCCAGCAACGCCAGGGCGGAGATGCGCTTCACCCGGCAGACCACCAGCACGGTGAGCACCGCGGCGATCACCGCCCCGTAGATGGCGAGGCCCCCTTCCCATATCTTGCACATGTCCCAGAAGGAGGTGTAGTGGCCGAAGAAGATGACGTAGTAAGCCCGGGCGCCGATGATGCCCAGGGGCACCGCGAACAGCAGGCAGTCGATCACGTCGTCCTGCCGGATGCCGAACTCATGGCTTCTGTGCAGGCAGTAGGCCACCGCCAGCAGGAAACCGCAGGCGATGATGATACCGTACCAGTAAAACTCGTGGCCGAACAGGGTGAAGCTGTTGGGAGGGTCGATGGACCAGCTCCCCAGCAGGGGGAAGGAGATGGATGCGTTGCTCATTTATGCCTCCTTGGGGCGGACGACGGAGAGGGCGAACCGGTCCGGTATAATATGTTCCCTGGCCCAGCCGGCAATATCCTCCACGGTCAGCGCCTCCAGCGCGGCGGGCATCCCCAGCGGGTCAAAGCCCCCGAACACGCCGTCCGCCAGGGACTCCGTCAGCTCCCAGAAGTCGTCCAGCAACCGGATAAATCCTCCCAGCACCGCCCTTTTCTGCCGGGCAAAGAAGGCGGGGTCCACGCCCTTCTCCACCGCCAGCAGCCCTGCCAGGGCCGCCTCCGGGTCGGGGGACTCCCCCTCCAGGCAGATATATCCCACGCCGCCGGCGTAGGTGGCTGAGAAGCGGAAGGTGTCGTTCAACAGCCCCTTTTCGTAGAGGCCGATGTACGCCGGGGCGTGCTCGCCCCAGAGACACCGCATGGCGAGCTCCGCCGTGAGCCGCTCTTTCAGGGCCTCCGGCCCCTGAGCCGCCGGGCCCAGCTTCAGCCCGGCGCAGAACTGGGGCGCGGACACATCCATGGTCCGCTGGGTCCGCGTTTCCAAGGGCTCCGGGCCAGGGTCCGGGCCGTAGTCCCGCTTAGGGTACGGCGCTTTCTCCCCGGGCAGCGCCTCCCGGGCGATACGCTCCACCGTCTCCGGGTCAATATCCCCCGCCACGCACAGAGCCATGTTGGCCGGGGCGTAAAAGGCCTTGTGGCAGGCGTATAGCGTCCGGTCCGTGATGTCCGCGACGGACGCGGCCGTACCCACCACCATGTCCCCCAGGGGGCCTTCGCCGAACAGCAGTTTTATACAGCCCATATAGGCCGCGGCCACCGGGTCGTCCTCTTCCTCCGCGATCTCCTGACCGATGATGCCCCGCTCCTTCTCCACCGTTTCCGGGGTGAAATAAGGGGCGGACACGAATTCCAGCAGGTCCCGCAAGTTTTCCTCAAATTTATCCGTGCAGAGGAAGTGGTAGCTGGTGACCGCCTCGGAAGTATAGGCGTTGGAGTCCGCGCCCCGGGCGGCGAACCGCCCGTCCACGCTGCCGCAGGGCATGTCGAACATCTTGTGCTCCAGGTAGTGGGCCACCCCCGCCGGGGTGTCGTGGGCCTCGCCGTCCAGGATAAAGCGCCGGTCCGCGCCGCCGTAATTGGTGACAAAGCAGGCCCTTGCCCTGCGCCAGCCCGGCCGGGGTATCACGCATACGGTAAGGCCGTTTTCCAGCGTCGTCTCAAAAAGGCTCAGCCCCAGGGCCGGATAATCAGTTCTCTTCATCGTCGTCCCCCTCGGCACCCCGCAGGAAATATACCCCGTCGCACTCTATGCCCGCCGCGGCCCGGATGACATCTTCTCTGGTCACGTCCAGGGCCAGGGCGGCCAGCTCCTCGGGCCCGTAGTCCAGGCCCAGTACGTTCTGTCCCAGCCAGAACTTCTCCAGCCTGGCCGGGTCGTCCGTGAGCGACAGCATACGGGCGCTCAGACCCGCCCGCGCCGTGCGCAGCTCGCCGTCGGTAAAGTCTCCATCCTTCACGGCCTGCACCTGGCGGCCGATCTCCGCCATGGTCTTCTCGTGATCTGCCGGGTCGATGCCGCTGGCCACGATCATGAGGCCCTTCATCAGGTCCAGCTCCGAATCCACGTAATAGCACAGGCTCTGCCTCTCCCGCACATGCAGGAAGAGCTTGGAGGACACATAGCTGGCCCCCGCCGGATCGCCCAGAATATAGTTCATCACCTGCAGGGCCGCCATATCCGGGTCCTCCATGGCGTCCCCCAGCCGGTAGCCCAGCACCAGCTTTCCCTGGCCCACGTCCATCTCCTCGGTGAAAACGCGTGCGGTATCCTCCACGGTGTTCATGCGGATGTCCGTGCCGATGTCGAAATTCAGCTCCCCCCGGGGCAGCATGGCCAGGGCGTCCTTCATGGCGGCGGCCACCCTGTCAGCGTCAGCGGCGCCGCAGTAGAATATCTCTATGGGACTGGCGGCCAGCAGCGCTTTATAGTGCCGGGTCAGGGCCACGTAGCCGATGTCGCCGGCGGCGTCCTCGTCCCCCAGGCCGTCCACGGCATAGGCCTCCCCGGGGCACATGAGCTCAATAAGCCGCTGCCGGGCGTATTCGGCCCGGTCGTTCACCCGGGCCCGGATGTCCTCCAGGAGCTTTTCCCGCTCGCTCTCCACGTACCTGGGCAGCAGCAGCCCGCCTCTTGTGTTGGGGGAGAGCAGCGCCTCGCCCAGGAGCGCGGCCATGTCCTCCAGCACGTCCTGGCCGGGCACCTCCACGAAGTCAGTCACAAAACCAACGGCCTGGATCTCCCCCAGCTTTCGCACGGAGGGTTCCAACCGGGCGCCGTACAGCTCGTCCAGCCGGGCGCCCAGGGCTCCCATGTCCGGGTACCGGACAGTGCCCCGGCGCAGGACGCTGGGGATGAGGGCGTTCTGCGCCGCCGTCTCCCGGTCCAGAGGGGTCAGCAGATGCAGGCTGAGAAGCCCGGTCTTAAATTTTTCGGTCTGCAGGCACGTGAGAAACACGCCCGGCAGCAGCTCCCGCCGCGATCTGGTCAAAGCGCTCACCCCATCCGTAAATCGATATGGATATTATAGCACAGGGCAGGGGCTTTGAAAATGACTAAATCGTGAATTCGTAGACCGGCCCGGGCACTTTTTGCCGAAAAAGTCGGTCAAAAGCCATAAAACTTTTCTGTGATACTTGCATTTTCTTGTGAGATATGCAAAAATAAATAAGATATCGGCCGCTTCGCGGCCTTGACGCGTGAGGTGTGACCATGGAACATCATAATCCCCTCCTGACAGGCGTGGATACGCCCCGGTTCATCACCTTCGGCGAGGTGATGCTCCGGCTGACCCCGCCCAACTATGAGAAGATCCGCATGGCCTCCAACTTTGAGGCCAGCTACGGCGGCAGCGAGGCCAACATCGCCCTGGCCCTGGCCAACCTGGGCATCGACAGCACCTTCTTCAGCGTGGTGCCCAACAATTCCCTGGGCAAGAGCGCCGTGCGCATGCTCCGGTCCAACGACGTACACTGCACCCCCGTCATCCTCTCCACCCCGGAGGAGACCCCCTCCCACCGGCTGGGCACCTACTACCTGGAGACGGGCTACGGCATCCGGCCCAGCAAGGTCACCTATGACCGGAAGCACTCCGCCATCACCGAGTACGACTTCAGCAAGGTGGACCTGGACGCCCTGCTGGAGGGCTTCGACTGGCTGCACCTGAGCGGCATCACCCCCGCCCTCAGCCCCAGCTGCGCCGATTTCACCCTCCAGTGCATCAAAAAGGCCCGGGAGAAGGGGCTCACCATCAGCTTCGACGGCAACTTCCGCAGCACTCTCTGGACCTGGGACGAGGCCCGCGACTTCTGCACCCAGTGCCTGCCCTATGTGGACGTGCTGCTGGGCATCGAGCCCTATCACCTGTGGAAGGACGAGAACGACCATTCCAAGGGCGACTGGAAGGACGGGGTGCCCCTGCAGCCCAGTTACGAGCAGCAGGACGAGATCTTCCAGCGGTTCGTGGAGAAATACCCCAACCTCAAATGCCTGGCCCGCCACGTCCGCTATGCCCACACCGGCAGCGAGAACAGCCTCATGGCCTACATGTGGTACCAGGGCCACACCTTCGAGAGCAGGCTCTTCACCTTCAACATCCTGGACCGGGTGGGCGGCGGCGACGCCTTCGCCAGCGGCCTTATCTACGCCATGATGAACGGCTACCGGCCCATGGACATGGTGAACTTCGCCGTGGCCAGCAGTGTCATCAAGCACACCATCCACGGCGACGCCAACATCACCGACGACGCCGACTCCATCCGCTCCATCATGAACATGAACTACGACATCAAACGGTGACATCTTCCATACACAGCAAACGGGTCTGCTGCGCTTTTGCAACAGACCCGTTTCATTTGCGTATGCGCCTCAGGGCTCCTCGTTCCACACGTCCTTCGCCAGACGGAACACCGCCCACGCCTTGGGCCAGCCCACATAGAAGCCGACGTGGGTCACGATGGCGGCGATCTCCGCGCGGGTGACGCCGTGGGCCTTAGCGTTCTCCAGGTGATAGGTCAGGGACGAGTCCGTGATGCCGGAGCTCATCAGCGCCACCACGGTGATGATGCAACGGGTCTTCAGGTCGATGTCATGGTTGTTCCAGTTCTCCCCAAAGAGAACGTCGTCGTTGAAGTGGGCGAAATCCGGCGCGAAATCGCCAAGCTGATCTCTGCCCGCGGTCTGTGTGATCTTCTCCATGATATTTATCTCCTTTTGTTATTCCATCGTGAGCGTGACAGTCACGTCGCCATTCGACAAAAGCGTGCGCATGCCGTCCGCATCCTGGTCTGTGATGTGCCCCAGGCGGGTATAGGCCCAGGAATTGGAGCCGTAGAACACCACCATCTGGTCGCCGGAGTAGAGCACGATATCCCCGGCCTGGGTGGTGGTCTGTGCATCGTCTCTCGGCAGGCTCTCGCCGATGTCGCCCACCTGCTCGAAGCCGCCGTACATGTGCAGCCCGATGGTGAGCGGCCCCTGGGCGCACAGCGCCTGCAGCGCCTCCACGGACGCATTGTCCTCCCACGCCACGGTAACGGGCGTATCGCCGATCTTCATGTTCATAGCAGTTTCCTCCTCCGTTGTCTTATTTTGTTCCGCCCGGGCGTCCTGCGTGACCTTGGAGACAGTCTCATCCTCCTGAGCCTTTCCGCCGCAGGCGGCAAGCATAAGGCACAAACTAAGCGTCAGTACCATAGCTGCGAGTTTTTTCATCGTGAATGCTCCCCAATCTTGTTCAGACAACGTTTCCGGCCTTCTGCTTGCCGTTCTGGGCCATGACGCCTACCAAGGCGTGAGGGACGTACAACTCCTCAAGATAGTCGATCTCGTCCGGGGTCAGCTCCAGGTCCACGGCCTTGGCCACGCCCTCCACATGGGAGAACTTCGTCGCGCCCACCACCGGGGCGGTGACTTTGGTAAGCAGCCACGCCAGGGACACCTCCGTCATGGACACGCCCCGCCGGTCCGCGATCTCCGCCACCCGTGCGATGATCTTTCCGTCCGCCTCCGCTGTGGCGTCGTACTTGAACTTGGCGTAGGCGTCCTGCTCCAAACGCTTGCTGGTCTCGCCGGGATGGCGGGAGAGTCTGCCGCTGGCCAGGGCGCTGTAAGGCGTCATGGCGATGTTCTGGTCGGCGCAGAAGGGGGCCATCTCCCGCTCCTCCTCCCGGGCAAGCAGATTGTAGTGGGTCTGGACGGACACGAATTCCGTCAGGCCGTTCTCCCGGGCGTAAAAGTTGGCCTTGGCAAGCTGCCAGGCGAAGCAGTTGGAGATGCCAGCATATCGGGCCTTGCCCGCCCGGACCACGCGGTCCAGACCCTCCATGATCTCCTCCATGGGCGTGTGGTAGTCCCACATGTGGTAGATGTAGAGGTCCACATAGTCCATGCCCAGATTGCGGAGGCTCTGGTCCAGATAGTTTTCGATGTGCTTCTGCCCTGTGACGTGGGCGTCGATCTCCTCCTGGGTCCGGGGCGTGAACTTGGTGGCGATCACGTAATCGTCCCGCCTGGCCAGCTCCCGCAGCGCCTTGCCCACATATTGTTCGCTGGTGCCGTTCTGGTAGGCGATGGCGGTGTCATAGAAATTGACGCCCAGGTCCAAACCGCGCTTGATGATCTCCTTTGTTTCGGCCTCGCCCACCGTCCAGCTGTGCTGCCCTGTGGCCGCGTTGCCAAAGCCCATGCACCCCATGCAGATGCGGGAGACGGTCAGGTCGGACTTTCCCAGTTTCGTGTACTTCATATCATCCCTCCTGTTGATTTGCCAAAAGCCGCTTCACGCAGTTGTATGTGATCTCATAAATGGACAGGAACACATAATTGACCCCCGCCTCCTCCATGGCCGTCCGCTGCTTTTCGGTGACGAAGGTGTAGGGATAGATGCCGAACATGAACGGGAAAAAGGTGTAGATAAAATCCTGTTTTTCCGACCGGGACATCTGCGGGAAAAACTTATCCAGGCACGCGCGAACGGTCTGCAGGGACCGGCCATAGACCGTTTTGAACTCTTTGAGCCTTTCCGGGCGGCTGCCCGTCTCCATGTCGTAGTGGTTCATGCTCATGATCTTCAGAAGCTGGGCGCGCTTTTCCAGCGTCCGGGCGAATTTGTCCGCGAACGCCGCTTTGGTGAGGGCGTCGTTTTCCCCCATCATGGCGGCCAGGTCCGCTATCCACAGCCCGTATTCCCGTTGCAGCAGCGCCAGGAATATCTCCTCTTTCGTCTGGAAGTAGTTATAGATGGACGTTCTGGTAAAGCTGGTGGCCGCGCTTATGTCCTTCATGGTGATCTCTTTGAAGCCCATGGTTTGATACAGCGCCTCACAGGCGTTGATGATCTCCTCTTTCCGGGCGTTCGTCAGCTCCGGCGATCCTTTTGGCATTTTTCGTCCTCCTTATTCCGTCGGCGTCTTTTTGAAAGACAGGCATTTTCCGATCACGTCGCCGGTTTTCAGATAATGATAGGTGGGAAACTCGAACAGCACCGGCTTCAGGGTGTTGTAATCGATCTTGCCCGACCCGTCCAGATGTTCTTCCGATACATAGGTGTTGTCGATGGAGCAGATGAAGCTCTCAAAATTCGGCGTGGCATAGACGTCCTCCACGCTGCACTCCAGGGTGAGCGGCGAATCGCTGATGACCGGCGCGCCGGCCTCGCCCTGCTCCCAGGCGAACAAGCCGGATTTGTCCGTCTTATTCCCGCTGACGGAGCCCACATAGTCGGCCTTGGGAAGCATCGCCTCGTCCACCAGATTGATGGACAGCTTTTTCGTTTCCTTGATCTTCCCATTGATGAAATGGGGCGCAGCCAGGCTCACCAGCACCCGGTCATGGCCGATGATGCCCAGGTGTCCCGCCAGCGTCCAGGTGGGCTTGGCGCCGTTCATCGCGCCGATAATGATTATCGCATAGCGAAAACGAATGTTTTCGCCGCCAAACGACACGTTTGGCAGCAAATGATCCAAGGATCATTTGCGCGATGCTCATTGCAATGAATCTGGCAAAACAGCCGTGCTGTTTTGCTGAGCCGCAAAGCGGCTCGGCGCAACGCCTTACGGCGTTTCGCCATCAGATAATCATTATCACCGTAATGGGCATGGGGTACAGCGCCAGCTTGGAACCGATGTTTTTCTTCATATCCATGCCTCCATTCATGTTCTGACATCTTGTCAGAACGTAATATAGCACCATTCTGACGCCGTGTCAATATGTTATTTCAAAAAATCAAGGGCGCGTTTTCACGCGCCCTTTTTCATATGACGGTCACATGGCCGTTCTCCACTTTGATCTTCCGGCCGCATATCTCCGCCTCGTAGCCGTCCCAGCCATGGGGCAGGTTGGGCCGGACCGTGAGCCGGCCGTTCTCCAGCCGGATGCCCAGCAGGTCTTCCAGCACCACCCGGAAGAACCACCCGGCGGAGCCGGTGTACCAGCTCCACAGGGCCTCTCCGTAGTGGTCTGGGTTGGCGGACACGTCCGCCGCCAGCACCCAGGGCTCCGCCCCCCAGCGGGCGGCGTCGTGCTTGGCCGGCAGCAGGTCCAGCAGCAGGGCCGCGCCCGCGTCGGGGAAGCCCTCCTTCAGCAGCGCCGAGGCCAGCCACACCGCGGCGTGGGTGTACTGCCCGCCGTTTTCCCGGAACCCCGGCCCGCAGGCGCGGATATATCCCGGGTCCCGGCCCTCGTCGCCGAAGGGCGGCGTGAACAGCTTTACGAGCCCATGGGCCCGGTCGTACAGGTGGTCCACCGCGGCCCGCAGGGCTGTGTGGACCCGCTCCCGGTCCGCCTCGGGGCAGAAGGCCGCCCAGCTCTGGGCGATGGAGTCGATGGCGCAGCCCGGTGAACCCACGCCCCCCAGGGGCGCGCCGTCGGCCCACCAGCCCCGGAGATACCAGCTGCCGTTCCAGCTCCGCTCCGCCGCGGCGGCGTATTTCTCCCCCGCCTGGGCGTACATCTCGCTGTCCGGCGACCCCAGCCGCCGCAGCAGGGCGGCAAAGCGCCTCGCGATGTGGACGAAGAACCAGGTGAGCCACACGCTCTCGCCGCCCACCTTGTCCATCCCGTCGTTCCAGTCCCCGGAGCCGGTGAGGAGCAGCTCGTGGGGTCCGTGGCCCCGGCGCATGACCAGGTCCATGGCCCGCCGGGCGTGGTCCAGGACCGTGCTTTTCTCCTCCGAGGCGGGCGGGGCAAAGTACCGGTCCGTCTCCTCGGGGCGCAGGGGCGGGGCCTCCAGCCAGGGAGCTATTTCCGCGCAAAGCCCCAGGTCTCCCGTCTTTTCCGTGTACTCGCACAGGGCCCATACAAGCCACAGAAGGTCGTCCGAACAGCGGGTCCGCACGCCCCTGGGGCCGCCCGGCCCCTCGTGCCACCAGTGGAGCACATCTCCCTCCCTGAACTGCCGGGCACAGCAGGTCAGTAACTGCTTTTTCGCCCGGGAGGGGGCGATGAGGATGAGGCCCAACCCGTCTTGCAGCTGGTCCCGGAAGCCCCAGGCCCCGCCGCTCTGGTACATGCTGGTCCTGCCCAGGATGCGGCAGGCCAGGGTCTGATAGGCCGCCCAGCCGTTCATCATCCGGTCCAGGTCCGGGTCCGGGGTGTGGACGCGCACCCGGCCCAGGGTGGCCCGCCAGCCGTCCCGGACCTTCGTCAGCTCCTTCGCCGCCCGGTCCGGGTCCGCCAGGGCCTTCAGCGTCGCCGCGCTCTCGAACCCGCATACCAGCACGCTCACGCCGCCGGCCCGCCACAAGGCGCCGAAGCAGGGCTCCAGCCCCGCCCCGACGCGGCCGTCCATCCGGCCCGCCAGCCAGGCGGCCTCGTCCCCGGTGAAGCCGGCAAAACGCTGGCTGCACACTGCCCGGAAGGTTTCTGAATACACGCTCCGGGGATTGACCGCCGTAAGGCAATCCTCTTCCCAATCTGTAATAACACAGGGCCGGTCCGCGGCGCCGGCCGTCAGCGCCAGGGGCAGGTGCCATTCCAGATATCCCTCGCCTGTCTCGATAAGGAACACCCGGGCCCGGAAGCCGTTGGGCACGAAGGCCGTGAGACGCGTGCCCTCCCGCTCCCACGCGGTCCAGCCGAAGCCGTTGGTGACCCGGCAGGCCCCCGCCCCAGCGAAGAGGCTCCGCCGGCCCTGGTCCGTCACCAAAGTCAGGGTCTCCCCGCCAGACGTGGCCATAGGATCGTTGCACCAGGGGTTTACAGGGCACTCCCGGGCGTTTTCCAGCCACATGAAGCCCGTGCCGCAGTCCGCCGCGAGATACCCAAAGCTCCCGTTGGCCAGGATATTGCACCAGGCCCGGGGCGGCAGGGGCGGGGTCTCATAGCGCACCGCGCCCCCGGCGAGATATTCCACCTTAGGCGCCGCTCCGCCCCGGACCGGGGCGGGGGCCAGGGCGGGCAGGCCGGGACTGGGCCGCTCAGGGATAGGCGGGATCAGCACCGCCGCCGCGGCGATGTCCGCCCCGCCCAGAAACCACACGCCGCCCCGGGCGTTCTCAAAGCCGGAAAGGCCGTACTTGTCCAGATACCGGCGGAGCGTATCCTGCCGGGGATGGAGGTATTGCCCCTCCTCCCCGGTGTCGATCACCAGGTCCGCCGCGGCCCCGCAGGCGGTGATGAGGGCGTGGAGCTTGATGGCCCGCCGGGCCTCGTCCACATCGTCCCCCGCCACATACACGATGGGCAGGTCCCCGGAGAGGCCCCGCTTCCACAGGACCTCCCGGGTCATGTCGGGCCGGGCCGCCACCCGGGGGGAGCACACCGCCGCGCACAGACGGAAGGCGGCCCGCAGCCCCTCCTCGCTCATGCCCAGCAGGGCCCCCATGGCACCGGCCATGTCCGCCGGAGCACCGGCGAGGATGCGTTTTGCGCCCTCCTCCGCCTCCCGGGCAGTGCCGCCAAAGGCGAGGCTCACCGCGGCGCACCCGCCCTCGGGCAGGGTCGTCTCGATGCTCATGGGCTCGTGCATCTGCCAGCCCCCGCCCTTGCGGAGGACCAGGTCCACCGTGGCGGCCAGGCACAGCCAGCGCTCGGGGCGTGTTCCCCGGGCCAGCCGCCGGACAAGCACCGTCCCCCGGTGGACGCTGGCCTCCAGGCCCAGCCGCCAGAAGGCAGGGTGGGCCCCGAAGTCCTCGGGTACAGCCAGTACCGGCTCGAACCGGATGGTGAGTTTTCCGCCGCTGGGGCCGGTGACGCGCCGCAGCTCCCCCCGCTCCCCGGAGGCCACCGCCAGCGCGGCGCTGGCCACGCCCCCGGCCCGACGGGCCGTGAAGGTAAGCACGCCGCCCTCGTACCGCCAGGGCCGGACCGCCGCCTCCCGCCGGGAGGGGGTCACGGGCGTCCCGTCCACCGCGAGGGTAAACCCCTCGGGCCGGTACATCAAAAGCCCGTCGGTCACGGCCCGGCAGCGGCCGTCGTCGCAGGCCAGGAGGGTATACACCCCGTTGGACATGGGAAACCAGGCCGGGGCCGCCGGGTCATTGCCCGGGCCCTCCCATTGGAACACCGGCCTGTCCGGCCGGCTCTCCGGCGGCCGGGTCAGAGGGCTCCGGCTGCGGCGCAGCACCGCCCCGCCCAGGGGCACCCGCTCCGCCAGCAGGGACTTATACGCCCCCATGGCCGGATCGGCCATGAAATACCGGCGCAGCACGCCCCCGGCGAGGCAGTTGGCCACGGCGCAGAGGCTCATACCCATGTGGTGGCTCATGAAACAGGCCACCGGCTGGCCGCCCTTCCCCGTCCGGCCGGGGGTCAGGTCCAGGGCCTCGTAAAATCCGAACTGGCCCCACATGCCCATGGCCTTCAGGCGGCGGAGATTCTTCACCGCCGCCTTGGGATGGACCGCCAGGGCCAGGAAGCTGGCGTATGGCGCGGCCACCAGCTCGCTGTCTACATCCCGGCGCAGGGCCAGGGCCCCCGTGCCGTGGGCCTTATATCGGTAGTCCATGCCCGCGTCCAGGGAGAAGAAGGCGCTCTCGGAGTTGCCCCAGGGCGCGTGGGCCCGCTCCCCCCGCCGCCGCTGGGCATAGAGGCAGAACCGGGCCGTCTCCCACAGCATGGACCCGTTCACGAAGGGCAGGAAGAGCTCCGGCATCAGGTACTCGAACATGGACCCGGACCAGCTGGCCAGGCCCCGCCACCCGTCCAGGGCCAGCTGGGCCCGGCTCAGGCTCTGCCAGTGGCGCACGGGCACGTCCCCCCGGGCGCAGGCCAGGTAGCTCAGAAGCCGCGCCTCGGAGGCCATGAGATCGTAGTGGCCGGGACTCACCTCGCCGGAGGCCGGGTCCATGCCGATGCGGAACAGCCGCTTTTTTTCGTCGTACAGCGCCCCCAGCTCCATACCGTCCGCCAGAGCCCGGGCCCGCTGGGCGATGTCCGGCCGGCCATGGGCCGCCATACCCTCCGCCAGACACAGGAGGCAGGCGCAGAGATTGCCGCTGTCCACCGCCGACACATAAGCCGGAGTCAGGGGCGCGCAAGTGCGGGTGTCGTACCAGTTGTAGAGGTGGCCCCGCCACTTGTCCAGTTTTTCCACCGTGCCTAGGATGTGCTCTATGAGCCCGGCGGCCTCGCTGTCCGGGGCCAGGCCCAGCTCTGCCGCCGCCAGGGCCGACACCAGCGCGAGGCCGATGTTGGTGGGGCTGGTGCGGCGGGCCGCCCCCTTGGGGGGCTGGACCTGCACGTTGTCGGGGGGCAGCCAGTGGTCGGGCCGGGAGCACCGCTGGGCGAAATAATCCCACATGGCCCCGGCGGCCTTCAGGAGGAACTTTTTGTCCCCGTCGGTCAGACCGTTTTGTGGCGTCACGGGCCGGCCGGAGGCCCAGGCGAACACAGGCGCCAGGGCCCACACCACCCCCGCCGCCTTCCCCGCGGGACCGGGGGCCAGCCACACCAGTCCTACGCCCAGCGCCACAGAAAACCACATGGCCGCGGGCATGGTCTTCCACCGGTCCGACTGGGCCGCCGTGACCCACTGGAGCATGTGTTTATGGGATACCAGCATGCGCCACAGGGCCGTCACCGCCGCCGAGGCGCAGGTATACCCCTCCCAGGGCAGGAAGATGAGCCGGGCGAAAAACCGGGTCAGGGACCCGCCCGCGCCGCGGAGCACACCGCTCCGAAGCCGCAGCCGGGCGGCGCTCTCCCGCAGGAAGAGCCCGGCGAAGGCATCATGGACCGCGTCGGCTCCCAGGCAGACCAGGGCCGTGACCGCCGCCCAGCGGCCCGCCAGGGACAGCACGCCCCAGACCATGGCTGCCAGCGCCGTAGGGGCGACAAGGCTCCGGCGGACGCTGTCGAACAGCCGGAACCGCTCCAGCATGGGCAGGTCCCGGCCGGCTTTGAACAGCCAGGGCAGGTTCTGCCAGTCGCCCCGGGTCCACCGGTGCAGCCGCCGGAACCAGGCCGGGGCCTGCACCGGGCAGGAGTCTGAAAGCTCCACGTCCCCCACATAGGCCCCCCGGAGGTAGGCCCCCTCCAGGGCGTCGTGACTCAGTATCGTATCCTCCGGGAACCGGCCGTCCAGGCAGGCAAGATAGGCCTCCGCGTCCACGATGCCCTTGCCGGCGAAGCCGCCCCGGTCAAAGAGGTCCGTATACAGTTCCCCCGTGGGAGCGCCGTAGGGGTCCGTGCCCCCCTGGCCCGCCCAGATGCGGGCGAAGTCCGTGGCCATGGCCCGGTCCAGCTCCACCGCCATCCGGGGATGGAGCACCCCGTGGCCCCGCGTCACCACGCCCTTTTCCACCAAGGGCGCGTTCAGCGGGTGCATAGCCGCGCCGATGAGCTGCCGGGCAGAGCCGGGCACCAGCCGGGTATCCCCGTCCAGGCACAGCACATATTTGGCGTGCAGGGCCTCGGGGTCCCCCGCCAGGACCTTCAGCCGGTTGGGCCGGCCCCGGACGAGGCGCATGAGCTCCAGCACCGCGCCGCGCTTGCGCTCCCAGGGCGCGTAGACCCCGTCCGCCTTGTGCCAGACCGGGTCCCGGGTCAGCAGGAAGAATCCCCCGCCGTACGTCTCGTTCAGTTTTTCGATCTCCGCCCCGGCGGCGTCCAGGCGTTCCGCCTCCTCCGGCGGGAACTGTGTCCCGTCGGGCAGGTCCGCCAACAGGGCGAAGAGCAGCTCCTCCCCGCAGTCCCGGTTGGCGAGACGGTACGCCTCCAGCCGCCGGGCCAGGCGGACGCCGGTGCCGTTGTCACCCAGGAGCGCCGACACGGCGCACACCGTCCGGCCCTCGGGACCTACGCCGTCTTTGAGCTCCAGCCTGGGCAGCCGCCGTGGCTTGATGATCCGCAGCAGCGCTGAGTCCAGTCCCACCCGGACCAGCTCCGAGAGGGGCCACACCGCCGCGAGCGCCGTACAAACGCTCCCCGCCGCCCAGCCCAGGGCCACCGCCAGCGCCGCCGGGAGGAAGACCCGCGCAGCGATATAGCCCGCCCCGGCGCGTCTGCAGGGCGGGAACAGGACTTCGTGCAGTCCCTTGTCCAGGGCCTCGGCCGCCGCCTCGGCGGCGGAGATATGCCTTGCCTTTGCCATCCGCTGGATCCGCTCCCGGTACTGGGCCCGGGAGGTCTCGTCCATGGCGGGGTATACCTTGTCCCGGCGCAAAACGGCGTCCACCGGGTCCGACGCCTCCAGGGCTCGAGTCAGGTCCATGTCCGCCAGGGCGCGCAGCCCGGTGAACAGCTCTCCCGCCCGGGCGGCGTCCACCTCCGGCCCGGCCAGGGCCTGGATGAGCGCGGCGCGAAGGGCGGCCCCTAGAAGGGCCGCCTCATCCTCCGGCATCTCCCGGCTCCGCCGGGCGCCAGTCAAAAACGCCTCGATCCGCTCCTCCGTCACCGGCCCCGCGTCTACAAGCGCCCGGCACAGGGTCACCACCGCCGCGCCATCGGGCCCTTTCCTCAGCCGGCCCGCGCTCTTGAAGGCCCCCAGGGCGATCTCCGTCTCCCGGCGGGCCAGGTATTCGTTGTCGGCGAACCAGGCGGGCTCCCGGCTGTCCCGGCTCTTGGCCGAGACCTCCTCCATGGCCCGCTTCAGCCGCCGGGCCGCCCGGCGGCCGGGGATATGTCCTTTGATGGGGATGCTCCTGGCCGCCCGTTCGCCCCATCCGGCCAGGCGTTCTGTGCTTATCTTTTCCATACCTGGTATCTTTTCCGCCGGAAGAAAGATATATACCTGACGCGCGGCGGGAACCGGCAGATAAAAGCCTCCCTCTGACGAGGGAGGTGGCTCCGGCGCAAGCCGGAGACGGAGGGAGAGATTTTAAATTCTCTCCCCCAGACGCCGGGACAGAAGCGCGCTCCGGCCTACACCGAACCGTTTTTCCACCGCAAAGATCACCGAGGCGCTCAGCCGCGGCGGGACCTCGCCCCGCTCCATCAGGTCCAGCGTCTTTCTGCCGACCCCCAGCCGTTTCGCCATCTCCCGCTTAGACAGGCCCTCTGTGCGGCGCAGCCATGCGATGTTATACAAAAGATTGTCCAATTCCTCTCCCGTTGATGTCATAGCTACCCTTCTCCTTACACCGAATTGTTGTATAGTCAAAGTCTACACCTAATAGATGTAAAATTCAATACAACTTTTCGATGTGAGATAGAATACCCCAAAGGGGGGCGTGACCGCATGAGCAGAATACGGGAACTGCGGGAGGACCGGGACCTGACCCAGGCCGCCATTGCAGACATACTCAAGACGACCCAGCAGCAGTACAGCAAGATCGAGACCGGCAAATCGGATATCAGCGGGGAAAAGCTCCGGCTCCTGGCCAAATTTTACAATGTCTCCGCCGACTATATCCTGGAACTGACAGACGAGCCCCGGCCCCTGTACTGAAGACCGTCTGTCAAGAAAAAATACTTGACACCCGCTCAAAATCGGTGTATGATAGGCAGGCTGTAAAGCAAAAGCCTTGACACATGGAGGCGCGGCATGGACACCTCTCCCCTGGACCGGTCCCTTCTGCTGGACTTCTACGGCGAACTGCTCACCGAAAAGCAGCGCCGGACCTGCGACCTGCACTGGAACGAGGACCTGTCATTGGCGGAGATCGCCCAGGCCGAGGGCCTGAGCCGCCAGGGGGTGTGGGACCTTCTGCGCCGGGCGGAGGCCGCTTTGCAGAGCTATGAGGCCAAGACCGGGCTGGTGCGCCGGTTTTTGGAGCGGCGGGAGGAGATCGCCGCCATCCGGCGGGAGCTGGAGGCCCTTCTTCCCGACGACGAGCGCGGCCAGGCCATCCTGGCGCGGCTGGAGGAGCTGTCCTAATGGCATTTGAGAGCTTATCGGAAAAACTGAACGGCATCTTCAAGAAGCTCCGGGGCAAGGGCCGCCTGTCCGAGGCAGACGTGAAGGAGGCCATGCGCCAGGTGCGTATGGTGCTTCTGGAGGCGGACGTGAGCTACAAGGTCGTGAAGGACTTTGTGAAGAACGTGTCCGAAAAGGCCGCCGGCCAGGAGATATTGGAGAGCCTGAACCCCGCCCAGATGGTCATCAAGATCGTCAACGAGGAGCTCACCGCCCTCATGGGGGGCCAGGCCGTCCGGCTCAACTACTCCTCCAAGGTGCCTAGCGTGGTGATGGTGGTGGGCCTGCAGGGCGCGGGCAAGACCACCAACACCGCGAAGCTGGCCGCCTTCGTGAAAAAGCAGCAGAACAAGCGGCCCCTGCTGGCCGCCTGCGACGTATACCGCCCCGCCGCCATCAAGCAGCTGGAGACCGTGGGCGCCCAGGTGGGCATCCCCGTGTTCCAGATGGGCCAGGCGGACCCGGTGGATATCGCCAGGGCCGCGGTGGAGCACGCCCGCAAGCACGGCAACGACCTGGTCTTCCTGGACACCGCCGGCCGTCTCCACGTGGACGAGGCCCTCATGGATGAATTGAAACGCATCAAGGCCGCTGTGGATCCGGCGGAGATACTCCTCACCGTGGACGCCATGACCGGCCAGGACGCAGTGAACGCCGCCACCGCCTTTGACGAGGCCCTGGGCATCACCGGCGTGATGCTCACCAAACTGGACGGCGACGCCCGGGGCGGCGCGGCCCTGTCCGTCCGGGCCGTCACCGGCAAGCCCATCAAGTTCGCCGGCACCGGCGAGAAGCTGGACGCCATCGAGGTGTTCCACCCCGACCGGATGGCCAGCCGCATCTTGGGCATGGGCGACGTGCTTACCCTTATCGAGAAGGCCGAGCAGGCCGTGGATGAGAAGAAGGCCGCGGAGATGGCGGAGAAGCTGATGAAAAATCGCTTCACCCTCCAGGACTACCTGGAGCAGCTCCGCTCCATGAAGGACATGGGCTCCATCGAGGACATCCTGGGCATGATGCCCGGCGTGGATGCCAAGGCCCTGAAGGGGGCCAAGATCGACCCCAAGGCCATGGCCCGCACGGAGGCCATCATCCTGTCCATGACGCCAAAGGAGCGGGCCAACCCCGCCATATTGAACGCCAGTCGCAAGCGGCGCATCGCCGCCGGCGCCGGCACTACCGTGGTGGAGATCAACCGGCTTTTGAAGGGCTTCGACGCCATGAACGCCATGGTCAAGCAGATGTCCGGCTCCCGGAAGGGCCGGAAGATGGCCAAAAAGATGGGCATGTTCGGTATGTGATCTTAAAATTCATTTTGAATTTGAAGGATAAAAAACAGACAACAATATTTTGGAGGAAAAAACAATGGTCAAGATCCGTCTGAAGAGACAGGGCGCCAAGAAGGCCCCCTATTACCGCGTCGTGGTGGCCGACAGCCGCTCCCCCCGTGACGGCCGCAACATCGAGGAGCTGGGCACCTATGACCCCATGGCCAAGCCCGCCGTCAT
>CANPVS010000022.1 GCA_947581795.1 uncultured Oscillospiraceae bacterium | reverse complement strand
AGCCGGCCATCATCACGGTGACCATCTTCAATTTCCTGTCCACCTGGAACGAGTTCTTCATGGCCCTGATCTTCACCAGCTCCAACAGCATGACCCCCGTGGGCGTGGGACTTTTGCAGATCGTCAACTCCATGAAGTACTCCGGCAACTACGGCGGCCTTTTCGCCGCGGTCATCATCGTGTTCCTGCCCACGTTCCTGCTGTACCTGTTCATGAGCCGGCGCATCATCTCCGGCGTCACGGCAGGCGGCGTGAAGGGCTGAGCGACATTCGGCAAAGGATATTCTCTCTATGGACAAAAAGACTGGGCGCGTGACCATCCCCACCGACTTCGACGTGGTCCCGGAGACACTGGACCTGCTCCGCCGGTGGGGGGCGGACGCCATCCGCGACTGCGACGGCACCGGCTTTCCCCCGGAGCTGGAGGACGCAGACGCCAAGATATATTCCACCTACTACACCACCCGCAAGGATAACGCCTGGGCCAGGGCCAATCCCGACGAGGTCCAGCAGTGCTACATCATGACTGGCTTCCGCACTGCCGGGGGAGGACCCCTTTATATCCGCCTCATGCAGGGCGTGAGTCCGGAGCTCATGGCCGTGAACGACCACGACGACATCCGCCGGTGGTGGGAGGTCATGGACCGGACGGCGGGACAGCCTCTGGACCCGGACCGGTGGCGTTATGACGCGGACAGCGGCTGCGTCATCATCGACCAGCCGGAGCGGTTCCACGACTACACTGTGAGCTTCCTGGCCTACCTCATCTGGGACCCGGTGCACATGTACAACGCCGTCACCAACGACTGGAAGGACTTTGAGCACCAGATCACTTTCGATGTACGCCAGCCCAAGACCCACGCCTATTCCCTGGAGCGGCTGCGGAAGTTTATCATGGACCACCCCTATGTGGACGTGATACGCTACACCACCTTCTTTCACCAGTTCACCCTTGTCTTTGATGAGCTGAAGCGGGAGAAGTATGTGGACTGGTACGGCTATTCCGCCTCCGTGAGTCCCAATATCCTGGAGAAGTTCGAGAGGGAGGCGGGCTATCCCTTCCGGCCGGAGTACATCATCGACCAGGGGTACTACAACAACCAGTACAGGGTGCCCAGCAAGGAATACAAGGACTTCATGGCCTTCCAGCGCCGTGAGGTGGCCGCGCTGGCCAAAGAGCTGGTGGACATCACCCATGAGATGGGCAAAGAAGCCATGATGTTCCTGGGCGACCACTGGATCGGCACGGAGCCTTACATGGAGGAGTTCGCTTCCATCGGCCTGGACGCGGTGGTGGGCAGTGTGGGCAACGGCTCCACTCTCCGGCTCATTGCCGATATTCCCGGCGTGAAGTACACGGAAGGGCGGTTCCTGCCCTATTTCTTCCCGGACACCTTCCATCCCGGCGGCGACCCTGTCCGGGAGGCAAAGGAGAACTGGGTCACCGCACGGCGGGCGATCCTGCGCAAGCCCATCGACCGCATCGGCTACGGGGGATATCTGAAGCTTGCCTGCCAGTTCCCGGAGTTCATCGACTACGTGGAGGCGGTGTGCAGCGAATTCCGGGAATTGTACGACTCCATCAAGGGACGGAAGCCCTGGTGCGTGCGGACCGTGGCGGTGCTCAATTCCTGGGGCAAATCCCGGTCCTGGGGCTGCCACATGGTCCACCACGCGCTGTATCACAAAAAGAACTACTCCTACGCCGGCGTCATCGAGGCCCTGTCCGGCGCGCCCTACGATGTGCGGTTTTTGAGCTTTGACGACATTCTGGGCGATCCGAATGTGCTGGACGGCGTGGACGTGCTCCTGAATATCGGCGACGGGGACACGGCCCACACCGGCGGCGCCATATGGGAGGACCCCCGTGTCTCTTCTGCCGTAAAGCGGTTTGTGTGGAACGGCGGCGGCCTCATCGGCGTGGGCGAGCCATCCGGTCATCAGTACCAGGGCCGGTATATCCAGCTTGCCGGAATACTGGGCGTGGAGAAGGAGACTGGCTTCACCCTGGGCTATGACAAGTACAACTGGACGGAGCACCCTGACCACTTCATCTTAGCGGACGCGGACGGTCCTGTGGACTTCGGGGAAGGTATGAAGAGCATGTACGCCCTCCCGGAGGCATCGATCCTTGTCCAGCGGGACAAGGAGGTCCAGCTGGCGGTGAACGAGTTCGGCAGGGGCAGAGCGGTATATATCTCCGGCCTGCCGTACTCCTTCCAAAATACCCGCCTTTTGCACCGGGCCGTCCTCTGGTCCAGCCACGGGGAGAAGGAACTGAAAAAGTGGTTCTCCTCCAACGTGAACGCCGAGGTCCACGCCTATCTGGACAGCGGCCGCTGGTGCGTGGTGAACAACACCTATGAGCCCCAGGACACCACTGTGTATACCGATGGGGAGAGCATGGACCTGCACCTGCAGGCCAACGAGATCCGCTGGTTCGACATTTGAGAAATGAATGAAGCCCGGCGTTTTTTCGCCGGGCTTTTTACCTGCCGCCCAGTTGACGGGGCGGGCGGCCCATGCTATGCTTGGTCTGTGAAAGCGGGGGAAGGATATGTTCACCGTTATATGGGACTGGAACGGCACACTGCTGGACGATATGGACCTTTGCCTGGCCATCATGGACCGCATATTGTCCCGCCGGGGATTGAAGCCCCTGGGGGCGCTTTCCCGCTACCGGGAGATATTCACCTTCCCGGTAAAGGATTACTACGCTTTGGCAGGACTGGACCTGGACAAGGAGGATTTCACGGACCTGGCGGAGGAGTATATGTCTGACTATCGGGCCCATGAGAGCGGCTGCTCTCTGATGGAGGGCGCAAGAGAGACCCTGCGGGCCTTGGATGGTATGGGCGTGCGGCAGGTCTTGGCCTCCGCCTCCCGGCAGGACGACCTGGAGCGGCAGGTGAGCGCCCGGGGCCTGGACGGCGCGTTCCAGGTGGTGCTGGGCATGTCCGACCAGCTGGGCGGCGGTAAATCCGGCCTGGCCGCCGGGTACATCCGGGAGAACGGGCTGGTCCCGGAGGATGTTTTCTTCGTGGGGGACACGGTCCACGATTGGGAGACGGCCCGGAGCGTGGGCTGCCGGTGCGTGCTCATCGCCGGAGGCCATCAGAGCAGAGCCCGTCTGGAGGCCACAGGCGCGGTGGTGATGGGAAGTATGAAAGAGCTGCCCGGATATCTGGCCGCCAGAGAGGGATAGTTATGGATTTTTGGAAGATGAATGGCGCGGGGAACGACTTTATCATCCTGGACGACAGGGAGGAGGCCATCCCGGACGAAAGGCTGCCCCATATCGCCGCGAAGCTCTGCCACCGGCGGATGTCCATCGGTGCGGATGGGCTTATGGTAGTCCGTCCGGCTCGGCAGGACGGTGACTATCGGATGCTCTTTTTCAACTCTGACGGCTCCGAGGCCGGGATGTGCGGCAACGGCTCCCGGTGTATCTGCCGCTACGGCTATGAGAATGGTCTGGCAGGCACGACCCAGCGGGTGGAGACCCTCTCCGGCACGGTGGAGGGGACACGCATGGATGAGCGCCGCTACCGGGTGCGGCTCAACTCACCGTCGGTACTGGAGACGGATCATCCCGTGAAGATAGACGGGAAGACGTATCACTGCTCCTACGTGGAACTGGGAAGTCCTGGCCTGCCCCACGCGGCGGCGCCCTGCGAGGGGTTTCTATTCGAGAATAATGACGCTCTGCGGGCGCTGGGGCGGAAGCTGCGATATCATCCCTCATTCCCACAGGGCGCAAACGTGACCTTTTACGAGATCGTGGCAGAGGACCGGCTCCAGGCCGTTACTTATGAGCGCGGGGTTGAGGACTTTACCCTGGCCTGCGGCACAGGCGCTGGCTCCGCCGTGGCGGTACTGAAAGCCCGCGGCGCGCTGGGTCAGGGGCCAGTCGCCGTGGAGATGCCCGGCGGGACGCTCACCATCGATGTAGAGGAAGAGAAGGATGCTCCGCCGACCATCTATCTGACAGGCCCCACCAACATCGTCTGCAAAGGAACCGTCACCGATGAAGAGCTGGAGATATGAAAAGAGCAAGCCATCGGGCTTGCTCTTTTTATAAGCTTGTCAAAAAACAAGTTTTTTGACTGCTCAGATTGAAACTGCTCGGCGAGAGTGGATCCCGCCGGCAGGAAGTCAAAAGCCTGACATTCTGCGGCTTTTGACTTCGCGCGCGGGAATGCCGCGCGGCTCGGCCTGACCGGCCTTCGCTCCCTTTCTACTGATTCTTTTTATCCTCTCAGCAGCTTCAACAGCTGTATCTCGCTGGCCTGGGGCAGGAGTTTTTGCAAATGTGCCAGCATCCGGCGGAGGGACTCCTCCGGCTTGCGTCGATAGGCGGCGGTGACGGCGTCATAGCCAAATTGGGCCTCTGGAGTGGTATACCGGGCGATGCCCCAGCCATAGGGCCGGCCGTACCGGTCCTGGGCGTAGTCGAAATCGGCCACGTTCAGGTATGTCTGCATCTGAAGGCGGGTGATGCAGTTCTCATAGCCTTTTTTGCCGTCCTTACCGCCGTAGCCGCAGAGTTTTTTCAGCTGTCCTGTCTGGAGAGAGCCCCACTGGGCCACGGCGTCATAGAGCTCCTTGTCCTTATAGGCGGCCAGGCCGTCGTCAAAGCGGGCGTCGAAGTCATATCCGTCCCGGCGGAGGTTGGCCAGGTCCGGGAACCACTCCAGGCTCACGAAGCCCGCTTTCTTCCAGAAGAGCTTGCCGTAGACGCACGTGCCCGCGCTGGCCACCGGGCCCTTCCAGTCCCAGGCGGCCCAGTCGTCGTCTTCCGCGCCGTACCAGCACTGGGGCGCGGTGTGCTCCTCCACGGAGAAGCCGGGAATGTCGTTTTTAAAAAAGGGGAGGAAGCCCCACTCCAGGGCCAGGGCCTCCATATCCTTGGCGGACTGTATCTCTCTCGTCATCTGCGCCGCTCCTTTCGCCGGGAAAAGTGTATCACAGCACGCTCTTGTGCGCAAGTGGCGGGTATGATACAACAGACGCTCCGCGTTGCTGTATCAATAATGCCAGTCGCGCTCTCGCTTGCGCGAAACCGCACGACATGGTACAACAGACGCTCTGCGCTGTTGTACCAGAAAGATACCAGTCGTGCTCTCGCTTGCGCGAAACCGCACGACATGGTACAATACCGCCATGAAGCTCTACTTTGCGCCCTTGGAGGGCATAACGGACTATATTTACCGCCGGCTGCACCGGCGGTATTTTCCGGGCGTGGACATGTATTTCACGCCCTTTATCAGCCCTACCTATAACCACCTGTTCACCCCGCGGCAGCTGCGTCAGCTGGCGCCGGAGAACAATGAGGACGTCCCTCTGACGCCCCAGCTTCTCACAAAGAACGCCGGCGACTTCCTCTGGGCGGCGAACGCCCTGGCGGATATGGGGTATGGGGAAGTCAACCTGAACGTTGGCTGCCCCTCCGGCACCGTCACCGCCAAGGGGAAGGGGGCGGGCCTTCTGGCGGACAAGGACAGCCTGCGCCGTCTTCTGGACGGCATCTTCGCCGCGCCGCCCGTGAAGATATCGGTCAAGACCCGGCTGGGCGTCCGGGAGCCGGGGGAGTTCGGCGCGATATTGGACATATACAACGATTATCCGATCTCTGAGCTCATCGTCCATGTCCGAACGGCTAAGGAGATGTACGCAGGAGCCGTCCATGTGGATACTTTTGCCGAGGCGCTCATATCGAGCCACGCGCCGGTGTGCTATAACGGTGACGTGACTACGCCTGCGGACATCGTGGCCTTGGAGCGGCGCTTTCCCGATCTGGGCGCCATTATGATCGGCCGGGGGCTGGTGGCGGACCCTGCGCTCGTCGCCCGTCGTGACGGTGCTGAACTGGACAGGGAGACGCTCCGAGCCTTCAACAATGATCTCTGGGAGTGCTACTGCGCTGCCTTTGGAGGACCATCCAGCGCCATGCACCGGATGAAGGCCATCTGGGCGCACATGATCGGCAGCTTCCAGGATGGTGAGACCTACGCCAAGGGCCTTGCCAAGGCGAAGAAATGGCCGGACTTCCTGGCCATGACAGAGGATATCTTTGCGTCCTTACCACTGGCACAGCCGGTGGAGAAAAGCCCGTTTGAGACACAGCATTAATTTTGTAATTTTTGTTGTAATTTGGCTTATGTATAGTGTATAATATATCGTTGCCATCAAGGCCAGCGAGGAAACAAAAGAGCATGTCAGATATGATAGTCATCCAGGGGGCGCGAGCCAACAACCTGAAAAATATAGATCTGGAGCTTCCGCGGGATAAGCTCATCGTGTTCACGGGCCTGTCCGGCAGCGGCAAGTCCAGCCTTGCCTTCGACACCATCTATGCCGAAGGTCAGCGGCGGTATGTGGAGAGCCTCTCCAGTTATGCCAGGCAGTTCCTGGGCCAGATGGATAAGCCGGACGTGGACTACATCGGCGGCCTGTCGCCCGCCATCTCCATCGACCAGAAGACCACCTCCCGGAACCCCCGCTCCACGGTGGGCACCGTCACGGAGATACACGACTATCTCCGCCTTCTCTGGTCTCAGATCGGTATCCCTCACTGCCCCAAATGCGGCAAGGAGATACGCCAGCAGACCATAGACCAGATCGTTGACCAGATCATGGAGCTGCCGGAGGGCACGAAGCTGCAAATCATGGCCCCGGTCATCCGGGGGAAGAAGGGCGAGCACCGAAAAGTGTTCGAGGACGCCCAGCGCGCCGGCTATGTCCGGGCCCTGGTGGACGGGGAGACCTACGACCTGACGGACGACATCCCTCTTGACAAGAACAAAAAGCACAACATCGACATCATCGTGGACCGGCTGGTGATGCGCTCCGACGTGCTGCGCCGGCTCACGGATTCCGCCGAGACGGCCATGGGTCTTTCCGGCGGCGTGGTCCATGTGGACCTGACGGGACAGGACAAACAGCTCACCTTCTCCCAGAACTATGCCTGCGAGGACTGCGGCGTATCCATCGAGGAGATGACGCCCCGCATGTTTTCCTTCAACGCCCCCTACGGCGCTTGCCCGGCCTGCAGTGGTCTGGGGACTATGCTCCGGGTGGACCCGGCCCTCATCATGCCCAACCCCAATCTGTCCATCATGGACGGGGGCATCATGGCCTACGGCTGGTCCAACGTCCGGGGCGACTCCATCTGCCGGATGTATTACGAGGCCCTGGGCCGGAAGTACCACTTCGACCTGCACGACCCCATCAAGACCCTGCCGGAGACGGCCATCAACGCCATCCTCTACGGTACCAATGGGGAGCCCCTGGAGCTGCGCTATGAGCGAGGCTCCGGCTACGGCACCCTCACCAAGGACTTTGAGGGCATCGTCAACAACCTGGAGCGGCGCTACCGGGAGACCCAGTCCTCCTCCGCCCGGGCGGACCTGGAGGACTGCATGGGCGAGTACGAGTGCCCGGAGTGTCACGGCGACCGGCTGCGCCCGGAGATATTGGCCGTGACAGTGGGCGGCCTCTCCATCGCCCAGTTCAGCCGTCTGCCCGTGACCCAGGAGCTGGCCTTTTTGGACCAGCTGAAGCTGACGCCCAAGGAAAAGCTCATCGCGGACCGAGTCCTGAAAGAGATACGCCAGCGGCTCAGCTTCCTCGTGAGCGTGGGCCTGGGGTACCTGACCCTAGCCCGGGGCGCGGCGACCCTCTCCGGCGGCGAGAGCCAGCGTATTCGCCTGGCCACACAGATCGGCTCCGCCCTCATGGGCGTACTGTACGTGCTGGATGAGCCCAGTATCGGCCTCCATCAGCGGGACAACGCGAAACTTTTGAATACCCTCCGCCAGCTCACCGACGCGGGCAACACCCTTATTGTGGTGGAACACGACGAGGACACAATCCGCGCCGCGGACTGGGTGGTAGACATTGGCCCCGGCGCCGGGACTCACGGCGGCCGTGTGGTCTGCGCCGGTACGCCGGAGGACATCATGGCCTGCGAACATTCCATCACCGGCCAGTACTTAAGCGGCAAAAAGCGCATAGACGTGCCCCTGTCCCGCCGGAAGGGGAACGGCCACTTCCTGTCTGTCCGGGGCGCGGCGGCCAACAACCTGCAGGACTTGGACGTCGATATCCCCCTGGGCGCTTTCACCTGCGTTACCGGCGTATCCGGCAGCGGCAAGTCGTCCCTGGTGAACGAGGTCATCGAGAAGAAGCTGGGGGCGGACCTGAACCGCCGGAAGGTGCGGCCCGGAAAGTGCCGGTCCATTGAGGGACTGGAATACCTGGACAAGGTGATAGACATCGACCAGAGCCCCATCGGGCGCACGCCCCGGTCCAATCCCGCTACTTATACGGGTCTGTTCAACGAGATACGGGACCTGTTCGCCTCCACCCAGGACGCCAGGCTCCGGGGCTTCAAGTCCGGCCGCTTCTCCTTCAACGTGAAGGGCGGCCGGTGCGAGGCCTGCTCCGGCGACGGTCTCATCAAGATCGAGATGCTGTTTTTGCCTGATGTGTATGTGCCCTGTGAGGTGTGCCACGGCAACCGCTACAACCGTGAAACCCTGGAGGTGCGGTATAAGGGCAAAAACATCGCCGAGGTGCTGGACATGACGGTGGAAGAGGCGCTGGATTTCTTCCAGAACCAGGAATCCATTCGCTCCAAGCTCCAGACCCTCTGGGATGTGGGCCTGGGCTATGTAAAGCTGGGCCAGTCCTCCACGACCCTCTCCGGCGGCGAGGCCCAGCGTGTAAAGCTGGCCACGGAGCTTGCCCGCCGCAGCACGGGCAATACCTTCTACATCCTCGATGAGCCCACCACGGGCCTGCACACGGCGGACGTGGCCCGGCTGCTGGACATATTGCAGCGGCTCACGGACGCGGGCAATACGGTGCTGGTCATTGAGCACAACCTGGACGTCATCAAGTGCGCGGACTATATCATCGACCTGGGTCCCGAGGGGGGCGACCAGGGCGGTACGCTGGTCTTCTCCGGTACGCCGGAGGACTGCGCGGCCTGCGAGAAGAGCTATACAGGACAGTTTTTGAATAAGGTCCTTTGGAGTTAGTTGATGGATATTGTCAGCTTCATCTCGGATATGGGTGTGGGCAAGGCCCTCGCCACGCTGATCGTCTCCATGCTCCCGGTGGTGGAGCTGCGAGGCGCTATTCCCGTGGGCGTGGGGCTCGGTCTGCCTGTGTGGCAGGCGGCAGTGCTGGCCATGATCGGCAATATGCTGCCGGTGCCGTTCATCATTGCCTTTGCCCGGGAGGTGATGGACTGGCTGCGGCGGAAGTCCGACAGAGCCCGCCGATTCGTGGCATGGCTGGAATCCAAGGGCCAGGGGAGAAGAGCCGACCGAGTGCGTCAGGCCAAGTTCTGGGGCCTTCTGCTGTTTGTGGCCATCCCCCTGCCCGGCACGGGCGCCTGGACGGGCGCGCTGGTGGCGGCGCTTTTGAACATGCGCATGAAAAGCGCCATCCCGCCCATCCTGCTGGGCGTGCTGGCGGCCGGCCTCATCGTATCCCTGGCCACCGCCGGGGTGATCCACCTGGTGTTCTGACCATGCAGGAGCAGGAATTGGAACAACTGGCAGGGCGTGTGGCCGCCGTCATCTATGTGAACGACGAGAACGGCTATACGGTCCTGCGCATGGAGGTGGACGACGGCTCTCAGGCCACCGTGGTGGGCTGTATCCCTATGGCCGCGCCGGGGGAGTACCTGACCGCGTGGGGCACCTGGACCCGTCACGCCGACTACGGCGAGCAGTTCAAGGCCGCCTATACGGAGCGGACCATGCCTTCCGGCGCCTCCGCCATATTTGATTATCTCTCCAGCCGGGTGATCAAGGGCATCGGCCCCGCCACGGCTACGCTCATCGTAGGCACTTTTGGAGACGACTCCCTGAACGTGCTGCGGGATCACCCCGAGAAGCTGGCGACGCTTCGGGGCGTCAGTATGAAGAAGGCCCAGGAGATGAGCGAGGCGTTCCGCCGGCAGACAGGCATGCGCACACTGATGGAGTACCTGGCCGCCGCGGGTCTGGCCCCGGCGCTGGCGCTGCGGCTGTACCGCTGCTACGGCGAGCATGCCCTGGAGGCGGTGGAGGAGAATCCCTATGTTCTCACCAGCCTGCGCATCGGCGCCTCCTTCGCGGAGGCGGACGCACTGGCGCTTGCCAACGGCGTGGAATCCGACGCGCCCCAGCGCGTCGCGGCGGCGCTGCTCTTTGAACTGCGGCACAACAGTGACAACGGCCACTGCTTTCTGCCCGAGGACAAGCTCACCGCCGCCACGGCCCAGCTCATCGGCGTGGAGACAGAGCAGATCGGGGAGGGACTGGATATTCTCCTGGAGGAGGGCGAGGTCATCCGGGAGCCGGTGTCCAACGTGACGGCCTGTTATCTCACGCCGCTTTACGCCGCGGAGGTGTATGTGGCGGCCCGTCTGCGGGAGATGGCGGCCTATACATATGAGGCGCATCACGTGAGCGTGGAGCGCGTCATTGAAAAGCTGGAGGCGGAGCAGGGGATACGCTTCGCGCCGCTCCAGCGGGAGACACTGAACGCCGCCGCGGACAGGCAGCTGGTGGTCATCACCGGCGGGCCGGGAACAGGAAAGACCACGTCTGTCCGTGCCGTCCTGGCGCTCTTTGACGCCATGGGCCTGGAGACCATGCTGGCGGCCCCCACGGGTCAGGCGGCCAAGCGGCTTTCCGATCTGACCGGCCGGGACGCCTCCACCATCCACCGTCTTTTGGAGGCCAGCTTCTCTCCGGAGACGGATTCCACCGTCTTCCGCAAGAACGAGAGCGAGCACCTTCGGTGCGACGCGCTTATATTGGACGAGTGCTCCATGGTGGACATGGCCCTCATGAAAGCGGTCCTGGCGGCCATAGGGCCGTCCTGCCGGCTGGTGCTGGTGGGGGACGCAGACCAGCTGCCCTCTGTGGGACCTGGGGCCGTGTTCCGGGATGTGATCCGCAGCGGCGTGGCTGAAACGGTGCGCCTCACGGAGATATTCCGCCAGAAGCAGGAGAGCCGCATCGTCCTGGCCGCCCACCAGATCGACCGGGGTGAGGTGCCCGACCTGCGGGCCAACAAGGGTGACTTTTTCTTCCTGCGCCGCCGGGAGGCGGAGGCCGCGGCGGAGACCATCGTGTCCCTGTGCCAGGAGCGGCTTCCCAAGAACATGGGCATCCCCTCGGGGCAGATACAAGTCCTGTCGCCCACCCGCAAGGGCGCGGCGGGCACCGAAGAGCTCAATAAACGCCTGCAGGCGGCGCTCAACCCTCCTGCCACAGGCAAACAGGAGTTCGTCTTCGGCAGCCGGACCTTCCGGGAGGGGGACCGGGTCATGCAGGTGCGCAACGACTATGACATCGGCTGGAAGACCGAGGGCATGGAGAGCGGATACGGCATCTTCAACGGGGACATCGGCTATATCCGCCACATCGACCCGGCTTCTGAGAGCTTCACCATAGACTTTGACGGGCGTCTTGCGGAGTACGTGTATGAGCAGGCGTCGGAGCTTGACCACGCCTGGGCCACCACGGTCCACAAGGCCCAGGGCAGCGAGTACCGGGCCGTGGTTTTGGCCGCCGTACGTGCCGCGCCCCAGCTCATGTATCGGAGTCTTCTCTATACCGCCGTGACCCGCGCGGCGGAGCTTTTGGTGGTTGTGGGAGACGACGAGGTCGTCCGCGCCATGACGGAAAACGCCCGCCGGGCCAAGCGATACAGCGGCCTTCGCCTCCGCCTGCTCGATGAAGTATAAGCTGAAAGACGTCCTGCTGGACCTTTTTTATCCCAGCCGGTGTGTGTTCTGCCGGCGGTTCCTGCCGCCAGGGCCGCCCCGGATCTGTCCGGCCTGCGACGCGAAGCTGCCCAGGACGGAGGACGGCCGCCGGAGAAAAGGCGACTTCTTCTCCGAGTGCATCTCGGCGCTCTATTACGAGGGCGACGTGCGGGAGGCCATCCACCGCTACAAGTTCGGCGGCGTCCAGGCCTATGCGCCGGTGTTCGGCGAGCTGACGGCGGCGGTCATCTATGAGCAGCTGGAAGGGGAGTACGACATTCTCTCTTGGGTGCCCCTTGACCCGGGCAGGAAACGGAGCCGGGGCTATGACCAGGCGGAGCTGATCGCCCGGGATGTGGGCCGCAGGCTTCAAAGGGAGCCGGTCGCTGTTTTGAAAAAGAAGCGGGGCGTGACGCCCCAGTCCATGACCGGCAGACCGGAGGCCCGAAAGGCCAATATCGCCGGGGCCTATCAGGTGACGGACCGGTCCTTAGTGGAGGGTAAGCGCATTCTGCTCATAGACGACATCGTGACCACAGGCTCCACGCTGTCCGAATGTGCCAAGACGCTGCTGCTGGCCGGGGCGGAGGAGGTCCGCTGCGCCACGCTGGCCAGCACAAGAGACTGAAAATGAATCATCCGGGGCATAAAGCCCGGGGAGGAAAGAGATATGCTGTTTTTTGAAAGAGACATCGCCATCGATCTGGGCACCATGACCACCCTTATGTACGTGCGCGGTCGGGGCATACGGCTGCGTGAATCGTCCCTGGTGGCCCTGGACAGCACCAACGGCCGGCTCCTTCGCATCGGCGAGGAGGCTAAGAAGATGCTGGGCCGGACGCCGGCCAACATCGTGGCCATCAGCCCCATCGTGGCGGGGGTCATCTCTGACTACGACATGACTGCCCGGATGCTCAAGGAGTTCATCGGGCGCATCACATCCTTCAGCCTCTTCAAGCCCCGGGTGCTCATCTGTGTCCCCGGCTCCATCACCGGCGTGGAGGAGCGCGCCCTCATCGACGCGGCCATCGAGGCCGGTGCCCGGAAGGTGTATCTCAAGGAGGCGTGCCTCGCCACCGCCGTTGGCGCGGGCATCGACATCTCCAAACCGGACGGTCATATGGTGGTGGACATCGGCAGCGGCACCACCGAGGTGGCCGTGGTGAGCCTGGGCGGCGTGGTGGAGCAGGAGTCCATCAAGACCGCCGGCGCCGCCTTCGACGAGGCCATCGCCCGGTATATCCGCAAAAAGCACAACCTCCTCATCGGCCTTCGTACGGCGGAGGAGCTGAAGCTTTCCATCGGCTGCGTCCATCCCCGGCCGGAGGTGACCTATGAGGAGGTCAAGGGACGCTGCTTGGTGACGGGCCTGCCCCGGAGCGTCACGGTGAGCTCCGCCGATATGATCGAGGCCCTGGAAGAGCCCATCGCCCAGCTCATGGAGGCCATCCACATGGTCCTGGAGAGGACGCCTCCCGAGCTGGTGGCGGACGTGTCCCAGAACGGCATCGTACTGTCCGGCGGCGGTAGCCAGATCTGGGGCCTGGACAGGCTGGTCACCGAGCAGACCGGCATTGAGGCCGTGCTGGTGGACGACGCGCTCAGCTGCACCGCCTACGGCGCGGGACGCATGCTGCAAAACCTCAACGACATGCAGGAGGGCATGATCAACCTGGCCCGCCAGCGGCAGATGAAGGGCAGCGTCACTTGATGCGATAAACGAAAAGCAGGAGGCTCAGGCCTCCTGCTTCCGCATTTTGCTTCTTATATCCTTCTGTTCATCCAGGCCAGCACGTCGATCCAAACCATTTCCTTGTCCAGTTCATTCAACACTTCATGCCGAAAGCCGGGGTAGATCTCCACGGTCACGTCCCGCATACCTGCATCTTTGAACTGTCCTGCCACGGTCCAGACGCCCCTTCCGTAGGCGCCCACCGGATCCTCCATGCCGGCGATGAAAAGGACTGGAAGGGATTTCTTCATCTTCTTCATGTGGCTTTTCCTTCCAATAATGGAAAGGCCGTCCATCATGTCATACATGAGCCCCGCGGTGGCAGTGAAGCCGCACAGCGGGTCCGCGTCATATGCCCGGATCACCGCCTCGTCCCGGCATATCCAGTCGTTGGCTCCTATGGGATTTTCAACTCTTTTGAGGTAGCTTCCAAAGGCGATCTTCTGCAGCATGGGGCTGCGGTATTTGCTGCCGTGGGCCATGATCTCCAGCTTTGCCAAGGCCTTGCCCGCTCCGCAGACCACGGCCGCCTGGCGGCCAGTGCCGGAGAGGACGCAGGCGTCGCACCCGTCGGGATATACGCCTAGGTAGGTCCGGGCGATGAAGCTGCCCATGCTGTGTCCGAAGAGGATGAGAGGCAGACCGGGAAAGCGAGCGATGAGTTCATCGTGGAGCTTTTTCTCGTCCTCCACCAAGTGCTCCCAGCCCTTTTCATCGGAAAACCAGCCCAGCTCCGACTCATCGTTTATGCTCTCCCCGTGGCCCAGATGGTCGTCGCCGCACACCGCGTAGCCGTTGTCCGTAAGGAACCGGGCGAAGGCGTCATAACGGCCTATGTACTCCGCCACGCCGTGGACCAGCTGGACCACGGCTTTGGGTTTGTCCTCCGGCTCCCAAAGGCGGCAGTGGATGGCGTGAACGCCGTCGGAAGAGGGAAATGAAAAATCGCTGATTTTACCCATAGCAATACACCGTCCCCCGTGTTATAATCCTTAGTTGTTTACAGCCATATTTTACATGATACGGGTCCATTCGTCAATGAGGAGGGCACTATGCAAGGCTATGTGATCGCGCTGGACCAGGGAACCACAAGCTCCCGGGCCATCATCTTTGACCGGGAGGGGAATATCGTCTCCCAGGCACAGTATCCCTTTGAGCAGCATTACCCCAAGCCGGGCTGGGTGGAGCATGACCCGAAGGACATCGTCGATACCCAGTTCCACGCCCTGGGCGCGGCTTTTGAGAAGTCTGGCCTGTCCGCGGCGGATATTGCGGCCATCGGCATCACCAACCAGCGGGAGACCACGCTGGTGTGGGACCGGGAGACGGGGGAGCCCGTTTACAACGCCATCGTCTGGCAGTGCCGCCGCACCGCGCCCATCATCCGCCAGCTTCTGGCGGACGGTATGCGGGAGCAGATATTGCGCACCACAGGGCTGGTGCCGGACCCCTATTTCTCTGGCACGAAGATCAAGTGGATATTGGACAACGTTCCCGGCGTACGGGAACGGGCGGAGCAGGGCAAGCTCCTGTTCGGTACGGTGGACACCTGGCTCATCTGGAACCTCACCGGCGAGCACGTGACGGACCCCTCCAACGCCTCCCGGACCATGCTCTTCGACATCGACAAGCTTGTCTGGGACGAGGACATGTGCCGGGCCCTTGGCGTGCCCATGAGCATACTGCCCCGGATCGTGCCCAACTCCGGCAAGTGCGGCGTCATCAAGCGCGGCCTGCCCGGTCTGGAGCTTCTGGAGGGCGTGCCCGTGTGCGGCGCAGCGGGGGATCAGCAGGCGGCCCTGCTGGGTCAGGGGTGCGTCCTGCCCGGCCAGGCCAAGAATACATACGGCACCGGCTGCTTCACGCTTATGAATGTGGGCGGCACCGCGCCCCGCAGCCAGAACGGCCTTCTCACCAGCGTGGCCTGGCAGGTGGGGGATGAGACCACCTACGCCGTGGAGGGGAGCGTTTTCAACGCCGGATCCTCCATCCAGTGGCTCCGGGATGAGCTGGGGCTCATCTCCACGGCCCACGAGTGCGACGTGCTGGCCGAGCAGGTGCTGGACACCGGCGGCGTATATATGGTCAGCGCTTTCACGGGCCTGGGCGCGCCCTGGTGGGATCCCTACGCCCGGGGCGCTCTGGTAGGCGTCACAAGAGGCACCGGAAAGGCCCACATCTGCCGGGCGGTGCTGGAGGGTATCGCCTATCAGGTGGCAGACTTGCTGGAACTCATGGAATCAGACGGCGGGTACAAGATGGACCTGCTGCGTGTGGATGGCGGCGCGTCCGTGTCCGACCTTCTCATGCAGTTCCAGGCGGATGTGCTCCAGCGGCCCATCGACCGGCCCCAGACCGTGGAGACAACAGCCCTGGGCGCGGCGTTCCTGGCAGGTCTCGCCGCCGGGGTGTGGACCGATATGGCCCAGGTGCAGGCATTGCGCCGGACCCAGCGGCGGCTCGAGCCCGCCATGGAGGCGGAACAGGCCGCGCGGCTCATGGCCGGCTGGCACAAGGCGGTAGAAAGGGCAAAGGACTGGGAAACCAAGTAAGATGAACCATATCAAGACCCTGAAGGACCATTCCAATCAGATAGACATGCTCCACGGCCCCCTGCTGGGGAAGATACTGCTGTTCGCGCTGCCCCTGGCGGCCAGCAGCATCCTGCAGCAGCTTTTCAATTCCGCTGACGTAGCTGTGGCCGGGCGCTTCGCCGGTTATCAGGCCCAGGCCGCCGTGGGCGTGAACAGTCCCGTCATCAATCTGCTCATCAACCTGTTCGTGGGCCTTTCCGTAGGCGGGAACGTGGTCATCGCCAACTTCATCGGCCAGCGGAAGGACCACGAGATACGAGACGCGGTCCACACCGTCATCACCCTGGCGCTCATCAGCGGCGCGTTCCTGCTGTGCCTTGGCCAGGTCGCGGCGAGGCCCATCCTCACGCTCATGGGTACGCCGGATGATGTGCTGGACCTGGCGGTGACCTATCTTCGCATCTACTTTCTCGGCATGCCCTTCATCATGCTCTATAACTTCGGCTCTGCCATCCTGCGCAGCGTGGGGGACACACGCCGGCCGCTGCTTTGTCTTACCCTGGCCGGTATCGTCAATGTTTGCCTCAATCTTCTCTTCGTCATCGTGTTTCATCGCAGCGCCGACGGTGTGGCCATCGCCACGGTGATATCCAATGGCGTGAGTTCCAGTCTTGTTATTTTCTTCCTCATGCGGGAGAAGGACAGCATCCGCCTGGAGCTGAAGAAGCTCCGCATCAATAAAAACATCCTGGGCCGGGTCATCCGTATCGGCGTACCCGCGGGCATCCAGGGCATGGTGTTCTCGCTCTCCAATGTTTGTATCCAGTCCGCCGTCAACTCCTTCGGCTCCGACGCCATGGCGGGCTCCGCGGCGGCTCAGAACTTCGAGTCCTTCACCTTCTTTATCACCAACTCCTTCAACCAGGCCACTGTGACCTTCGTGAGCCAGAATTACGGCGCCCACCAGTTTGACCGGTGTAAACGGGTCCTGTTTCTCAGCCTCGCGGCGGGCTTTCTCTGCTCCGGGGCCATGTGCGCCATGTTCGTGTTGGGCCGGAACTTGTTCATCCGCATCTTCACCGTGGAGCCCGCCGTCATGGACTACGCCCTCATCCGCGTCACCCATATCGAGACCTTCTCCTGGCTCGCGGTGAGCTATGAGGTCACGGGCGCGGCCCTGCGCGGAGTGGGGTACTCCCTGACCCCGGCCATCATCACCGTGTTCGGCTCCTGCATCCTGCGGCTCATATGGGTGTTTTTGCTGTTCCCCAACACCGATAACTTTGCCTCGCTTATGAACGTGTATCCCATCTCTTGGGCCATCACAGGGCTCATGATGTTTACCGTATACTTCATCCTCCGCAAAAAGGTCTATCATAAGGATGCGTTGAGTAGATAAGATGATCCCCGGAAAGCGCTTGCTTTCCGGGGATCTTTCTGTCTTTCAATTGATTTAGACTACGCCTTGTGCCATCATCGCTTCCGCGACTTTTAAGAAACCAGCTACGTTGGCGCCCACCATCAGGTCGCCGGGCCGCCCGCACTCCACGGAGGCGTCATAGCAGGCCTTGTAGATATTGGTCATGATGGTGTGCAGCCGCTCGTCTACTTCCTCGAAGGACCAGGAAAGGCGCATGGAGTTCTGCGTCATCTCAAGGCCGGAGGTGGCCACGCCGCCGGCGTTGGACGCCTTTCCGGGACTGTAGAGAAGGCCGGCTCCCTGGACCGCTGCGATGGCCTCAGGGGTGAGGGGCATATTGGCCCCCTCAAATACGCCTATGCAGCCGTTGGAGACCAGAGCCTTGGCGCCGTCCGTGTCCATCTCGTTCTGGCTGGCGCAGGGCAGGGCGATGTCGCATTTCACATTCCAGATACCGCGGCAGCCCTCGTGATACTCGGCGCCGGAGACCTCGTCGGCGTAGACGCTGATGCGGGCCCGGCGTTTCTGCTTGATGTCGAACAACACGGCAAGATCGATGCCATTGGGGTCGTAGACATAGCCCTGAGAATCGCTCATGGCCACCACCTTGCCGCCTAGCTGCGCGGCCTTCTCCGCGGCATACTGTGCCACATTGCCGGAGCCGGATACCACCACGGTCTTGCCCTGGAAGCCGGTGTCTCTCTGGTGCTTCAGGGCCTCGGCCGCGTAATAACACAAACCGTAGCCGGTGGCTTGGGTCCGGGCCAGAGAGCCGCCGAAGGTCAGGCCCTTGCCGGTGAGCACGCCCGCCTCGAAGCGGTCCACGATGCGCTTATATTGGCCGTACATATAGGCCACCTCCCGGGCGCCCACGCCGATGTCACCGGCGGGGGTGTCGGTGAACTGGCCGATGTGGCGGTACAGCTCCGTCATGAAGCTCTGGCAGAAGCGCATGATCTCGCCTTCGCTCCTGCCCTTGGGGTCAAAGTCGGAGCCGCCCTTGCCGCCGCCCATGGGCAGGGTGGTGAGTGAGTTTTTCAGCGTCTGCTCGAAACCAAGGAACTTGATGACGGACAGGTTCACGGAGGGATGGAACCGCAGGCCGCCCTTATAGGGGCCGATGGCAGAGTTGAACTGGACGCGGTAGCCCCGATTCACATGCACGGCACCGCCGTCGTCCACCCATGGCACACGAAATCCGATTACCCTCTCCGGCTCCACGAACCGCTCCAGGAGCCCGGCCTTCTCCCATTCCGGGTGTTTGTCGATGACCAGCTCCAGGGACTCGAATACCTCCCGAACAGCCTGGAGGAACTCGGTCTCATGGCCGTCCCGGCGGGTCACGTCTTCGTAGACACGCTTTAGATATCCATTCGAGATCATAATGCACCTCCGGTATCAAAATTAGATAAATTTATCATATCATGCTCCACACACTATTACAAGTGTCCACAGCAGAAAAACAAACATGGTCCTGCCAAAATTTGAGAGGTGTTTTTGTCGAATTTGGACGGCCCCTTTCTCATAAGATGGGCAGGAGAGGAGATGACGGGTATGCTGTCGGCCACGTTCATGCTGCTGGTGTCCAGCGCGCTGCTGATGCTGAGGCTGGGGGACAATGCCTCGTCCTTCCCGCGGCCGCTGAAGGCGCAGGAGGAGCAGGAGTACATACAAAGGGCCATGGAAGGGGACCTGGAGGCACGCAATCAACTCATTGAGCACAACCTTCGGCTGGTGATGCACATCATTAAGAAATACTATACCTCCGCCTCCGACGCGGAGGACCTGGTGTCCATCGGCACCATCGGGCTCATCAAGGGCGTGTCCACCTACCGGCCGGACAAAGGAGTGCGTCTGGCCACTTATGCCTCCAAATGCATCGAAAACGAGATTCTCATGCACTTTCGGGGCATGAAGAAGACGGCCGGGGACGTGTCCCTGTCCGACGCCTTGGATACGGACGGGGAAGGTGACGGCCTGGCGCTGCTGGATACCATCTCCTGCGACCAGGATATGCTGGAGGAGCTGTCCCGCTGGGAGACAGTAGAGCAAGTGCGAAAGGCGGTGGACGCGGCGCTGGACGGCCGGGAAGCAGAGGTCATCCGACTTCGGTATGGTCTGGGCGGAGGAGCGTCGCTTCCTCAGCGGGAGGTAGCGCAGCGCATCGGTATCAGCCGGTCCTATGTATCGCGCATCGAGAAGAAGGCGCTGGAGAAGCTGCGGCAGCGGCTGGAAAGCTGAGAGGACAAAATGTTGTGTAGTTCGACGCTTTGTGGATACAAATATTAGATAAAGCTTTGAAAAAAGGCTTGATTTATGCATGCTCATGTGGTATATTCAGTATCAGCAATAGTCATTTTCCTGGAGTGGGTCTTGTCCCACTCTTTTTCTTGATGAAAAAGAATTTGTCAGAAATTGGAAATTTTTCTATGAATCGAATCGAAAAGACCGTTTGGGACCTGGCAAAGCCCGTGGTGGAGGGCCATGGCCTGGAGCTCTGGGATGTGGAATACGTCACCGAAGGCGGACAAAAATATCTGCGCCTCTATCTGGACGGGCCAGAGGGCGTGGACCTGAACGCCTGCGAGGCGGTGAGCCGGGCCATGGACCCCATTTTGGACGAGAAAGACCCGGTACCGGACAGCTACATCTTTGAGGTGAGCTCCGCCGGCTGTGAGAGGGCGCTGAAGCGGCCGTCCGACTTCGAGCGGTTTCTGGGCTCCAATGTGGAGGTAAAGCTCTACAGCGCCGTGGACGGGGCCAAGCAGTGGATCGGAAAGCTCGTCTCCTATGAGGATGGGGACGTGACCATAGACGCCGGCGGCCAGCGCCGGTTTGAACGCAAGCAGATCGCCAGCGTAAGGCTGCGCATGGAAATGTGAACGGAGGACAGAAAGATGAACGCTGAATTTTTTGAAGCGATCGAGGACCTGGAACGGGAGAAGGGCATTCCCCGGGAATACATGTACGACAAGATCAACCAGGCCATGCTGACCGCCTTCCGCAAGGACAATCCCGACGCGGCCGACAACGCCGTCATCGAGATGGACGAGGATAAAAAGAAGATCGAGATGTTCGTGGTCACCGACGTGGTGGACGAGGTGGAGAACCCCGCCACCCAGATGACCCTTGCCGAGGCCCAGAAATACAACAAGCGAGCCAAGGTCGGCGGCCAGATCAAGGTCCCCGTGAACACCAAGGAGCTGGGCCGCATTGCCGCCCAGAACGCCAAGCAGGTCATCATCCAGGGCATCCGCGAGGCGGAGCGCGGCCTCATCTACGACGAGTTCACCTCCCACGAGCATGAGATCCTCACCGGCGAAGTGGCCCGCATCGACCCGCGCACCGGCAATGCCTCCCTGAAAATCAGTTCCAACTCCGAGTACACCGACGCGCTTTTGAGCGTGAACGAGCAGATCCGGGACGAGGTCCTCACCGAGGGCAAACGCCTGAAGGTCTACGTCATCGAGGTGCGAAAGTCCGCCCGGGGTCCCCAGGTGCTCATCAGCAGGACCCATCCGGTGCTGGTGAAGCGCCTCTTTGAACTGGAGGTGCCCGAGATCGCGGACGGCACGGTGGAGATCATGTCCATCGCCCGCGAGGCCGGCTCCCGGACCAAGATGGCCGTGTGGAGCACCGCGGCGGACGTGGACCCCATCGGCGCGTGCGTGGGCCCCAGGGGCGGCCGCGTGTCCAGCATCGTGGACGAACTGGGCGGCGAAAAGATCGACATCGTCAAATACAGCGAGATCCCTGAGGAATATGTGGCTGCGGCCCTTTCACCGGCGGAGGTCATCAACGTATATATGGATGAGGACGGCAAATCCTGCCGGGTCATCGTGCCCGACAACCAGCTGTCCCTGGCCATCGGCAAGGAGGGGCAGAACGCCCGTCTTGCCGCTAAACTCACGGGCATCAAGATCGACATCAAGCCCGAGAGCGAGGACTGACATATGGCGGAGCCGGTGCGCATGTGCGCGGGCTGCCGGGAGCATGCCCCCAAAAAGGAACTGATCCGCATCGTGCGCACGCCCGCGGGTGAGATCGTGGCGGACGCGGCGGGGAAGACCCCCGGCCGGGGCGCCTACATCTGCCGGAAGGCGGAATGCCTGGCTAAGGCGCGGAGAAGCCGCGCCCTGGAGCGGATGCTGAACACCCCGATCAGCCCGGAGACGTACGACGCGCTGGCGGCGGCCATAGAGGCGGCCAATGGATAAGGCCCTGGGGTATCTGGGCCTGGCCCTGCGGGCGGGCAAGCTGACCGTAGGCGCTGAGGACAGCGGCAAAGCGCTGAGAGGCCGCAATAAGGGCGCGTTGCTCATCGCGGCGTCTGACGCGGGAACCAATACCCTGCGCCAGGCCGAGACCATGGCGGCGGGGAAGTGCCCGATACGCCGGGTAGGCTATACGAAAACAGAACTGGCCCAGGCATTGGGCCGGTCCGGTCCCGTGGCGTTGGCCCTGCTTTCAGACGAGGGGCTTGCCAGGGCGTTTGCGTCCGCTGTGAAGGATGAACGAGGAGAACAGGAGGAGCATTTATGAGCTTGATTAAATACCGCGTGCATGAGGTCGCCAAGGACTTTGGCGTCGCCTCCAAGGTCATTACGGAGATATTGACCGAATATGCCACGACCCCCAAGAACCACATGCAGGTCCTGGAGGACGAGGAGCTCAGTATTATCTTCGAGTATATGACCCAGCATAACCAGGTGGAGAGCATCGCCGAGGTATTTGCCGACGCCGCCAAGGCGGTGCCGGAGAAGGCCGCGCCTCAGACGGAGAAGGCCGAGACCGCTCCTACCGGGGACAGCAAGGTCCAGCCTGCCCAGAATGCTCCTGCTATGCAGCCCAAGCAGCCCAAGCCCGACAAACCCCATATGCCCAGACAGGTGCCGGAGAAGAAGGTTGTGGACACCCGCGGCTCCGCCAATACCAACCTCTCCAAGTATGACGAGCGCTTTGACCGCATGGCCGGCGACAAGGCCGACAAGATGAAGCGGGGCAAGGAGAAGATCGGCAACCGCAACAAGCAGCGCCAGAACTCCGCCGCCGCCAGCGCCAAGCGCCGCCAGGAGGAGCGCGACAAGATGCAGCGCCTCCAGTTCGAAATTGCGAAGAAGGCGCCTACCCGCGTGCAGATCCCCGACGAGATCTCCGTGCAGGAGCTGGCTCTGCGCATGAAGAAGAGCGGCGCAGAGGTGGTCCGCAAGCTCATCAAGATGGGCGTTATGGCGGGCCTGCCCGACATGATTGATTACGACACCGCGGCCCTGGTGGCCATGGAGTTCAACTGCAAGGTGGAGCACGAGGTCGTGGTGACCGTTGAAGAGAAGCTCATCGACGACCACGTAGACACCGACGAGGAGCTGGTGCCCCGCGCCCCTGTTGTGGTGGTCATGGGCCACGTGGACCACGGCAAGACGTCTCTTCTGGACTACATCCGCAACACGAAGGTAGCTGCCGGCGAGGCCGGCGGCATCACCCAGGCCATCGGCGCTTACGTGGTGGACATCAACGGCAGTCCCGTGACCTTCCTGGATACGCCTGGCCACGAGGCGTTCACCTCCATGCGCGCCCGTGGCGCCATGATCACGGACGTGGCCATTCTGGTGGTGGCCGCCACCGAGGGCATCAAACCCCAGACCATCGAGTCCATCAACCATGCCAAGGCAGCCAATATCCCCATCGTGGTGGCCATCAATAAAATGGATATGCCCGGCGCCAACGCCGAGCGCGTAAAGGAACAGCTGACCGAGTACGACCTGGTCCCCGATGAGTGGGGCGGCGACACCATCGTGTGCCCCATCTCCGCCAAGACTGGCGAGGGCGTGGATAACCTTTTGGAGATGCTGGCTCTGCAGACCGAGATGCTGGGCCTCCGGGCCAATCCCAACCGTGCCGCCAGCGGCGCCGTTGTGGAGGCGCGGCTGGATAAGGGCCGCGGCCCCATCATGACCGTGCTGGTCCAGAACGGCACCCTGAAGCAGGGCGACGTGATCATCGCCGGCACGGCTGTCGGCCGCGTGCGCACCATGATTAACGACAAGGGCCGCCGGGTCACTGAGGCCGGTCCCTCCGTGCCCGTGGAGATCGCGGGCATGAGCGAGGTGCCCAACGCCGGCGACAACTTCAACGCCGTGGCAGACGAGCGCATGGCCCGTGAGCTGGTGGAGGAGCGCAAGGCCAAGGAGAAGCAGGCCTCTTCCGCCGCCCCCAAGAAGGTCTCCCTGGACGACCTGTTCGCCCGTATCCAGGAGGGCGAGATGAAGGACTTCAACATTATCGTCAAGGCCGATGTGAAGGGCAGCGCCGAGGCAGTGAAGTCCTCCCTGGAGAAGCTCTCCAACGAGGAAGTCCGTGTCCGTGTCATCCACTGCGCCGTGGGCGCCATCAACGAGTCCGACGTGATGCTGGCCTCCACCTCCAACGCGGTGATCGTGGGCTTCAACGTACGCCCTGACAACGCCGCTCGTGACAGCGCTTCCCGTGACCACGTGGACATCCGCCTGTACCGGGTCATCTATGACTGCATCAACGAGATCGAGGCGGCCATGAAGGGCATGCTGGCTCCCAAGTTCCAGGAAAAGATCATCGGCCACGCCGAGGTCCGCCAGACCTACAAGGTCTCCAAGGTGGGCACCGTCTGCGGCTGCTACGTGCTGGACGGCAAGATCCAGCGCAGCTGTCAGGTCCGGGTCCTGCGGGATAATGTGGTGGTGTACGAGGGAGATCTTGCCTCACTGCGCCGGTTCAAGGACGACGTGCGTGAGGTGGCCTCCGGCTACGAGTGCGGCATGCAGGTGGATAAATTCAACGACATCAAGGAACAGGATATCATCGAGTGCTTTGTGATGGAGCAGATCAATGCCTAACCACCATATCGACCGGATCAACGACGACATCCGCCGGGTGCTGGCGGATAAGCTGCGGGATGTGAAGGACCCCCGTCTCCACCAGGAGGGGACCATGCTCACCGTCACCCACACCGACACCACCACGGACCTGCGCCACTGCAAGGTGTACGTGAGCGTCCTGGGCCAGGCGGATGAGAAGGAGCTGATGCGGGGCCTGCGCTCCGCGGCCGGGTATCTGCGGCGGGAGCTGGGCCAGAGCCTGGATCTGCGGTATACCCCGGAGCTCACGTTCCTGCTGGACGACTCCATCGCCCACGGGGCCTATATCAATAAACTGATCAACGAGCTGGACATAAAACATGACGAAGATGACTCTCAATGAATGCCTCGAATACCTGAACGATAACGACGGATACCTGCTCCTGACGCATATCCGTCCGGACGGCGACACTCTGGGAAGTGCCGCCGCCCTTTGTCATATCCTGCGCCGGATGGGGAAGGTGGCCTTTTTGTACCCCAACCCCCAGATCACGGACACCTATAAACCCTATGTGGAGCCCTTCATGGCCCCGCCGGGATATGAGCCTGTGACGATCCTCAGCGTGGACCTGGCCTCTGAGAACTTGTTCCCGGAGGGCTTCTCCGGGGGGAGGGTCGGCCTTTGTATCGACCACCATCCCACTAACTCTGAGTACGCGGAGAATCTCCTCTGCATGCCGGAGAAGGCTTCCTGCGGTGAGATCGTCCTGGAACTGGGCAAGCTTGCCTTGGGCGGCATCGACAAGACCGAGGCGGACCTTCTCTACATGGCCGTGAGCACTGACTGCGGCTGCTTCGTCTACGCCAACACCAAGCCCGACACCCATCGGGCGGCGGCGGAGCTCATGGAGGCCGGCGCAGACTACAAGGCCCTCAATAAGCGGCTTTTCCGGACCAGCACCTATTCCCGGCTCAAGCTGGAGGGACTGATCTACGACAGCATGCAGCGCTTTGGTCCCGGCGAGTGCGTCAGCGTGGTCACGGTGACATTGGACATGATGGCCGAGAGCGGCGCCACGGAGAACGACTGCGAGGACCTGGCTTCCCTAGCAGGGCGTCTCGCGGGCAATAAGGTATCCGTCACCATCCGGCAGCTGGAGCCCAAGCTCTGCAAGGTGAGTCTGCGCAGCGGGGAGGACTTTGACTCATCCGCCATCTGCGCTCTCCACGGCGGCGGCGGCCACAAGATGGCCGCTGGCTGCACCATCCCCTCCGACCCGGACGAGACCCGGGACACCATCGTCTGGGACATCCTGGAGGCCATGTGATGGACGGCGTCTTCCTGGTGGACAAGCCCATGGACTGGACCAGCATGGACGTGTGCGCCTACCTTCGGAACGTACTGCATGAGAAGCACGTAGGCCACACCGGCACCCTGGACCCCAATGCCACGGGCCTTCTTGTGGTACTGGCGGGGAAGGGAACAAAGCTGGCCAAATACGCAGAGAACGACGTGAAGGAGTACGCCGCCCGCATGCGCCTGGGCACCGTCACCGACACTCAGGACATCTGGGGCACGGTCCTGCATCAGGAAGAGGCCCGGAACAACAGAGAAGAGATCGAGGCAGTGCTGGACCGGTTCCGCGGGCCCATCATGCAGCTGCCGCCCATGTATTCCGCCATCAAGCACCGGGGAAAGAAGCTCTATGAGATCGCCCGCCGGGGCGGTGAGGTGGAACGCGAGCCCCGGCCCATCACCATCTATCGCCTGGAGCTCACCGGCCAGGACGAGGAGGGAGACTGGGGTCTGGAGATCGAGTGCTCCAAGGGGACCTATATCCGTACGCTCTGCGCCGACATCGGCGAGGCGTTGGGCTGCGGCGGGTGCATGAGCGCCCTGCGCCGGGTCCGGGCCGGTAAGTTCACTATATCCCAGGCCCATACTCTGGAGGAGATACGCTCCGACCCGGAGAGATGCGCCCTGCCGCTGGACGTGATCAGCGCGGAGGCGGCGCCATGAGCACAGGCAAACGTGTTGTGGCCCTGGGCTTTTTTGACGGCGTGCATTTGGGACACCAGGCGCTTATGAAGCTGGCCCGGGAGCGCGCCGCGGCGCTTAACGCCCAGCCCGCTGTCATCACCTTTGACGCCCACCCGGATGCGGTGGTGTTTGGCACGGAAGTGCCCCTTTTGAGCACCAACGCCGGCCGGGAGGAGCTCATCCGCCGGGTGGCGGGCATCGGCGACGTGATAACGCTGCACTTTGACGAAACGTTCATGCGCACGCCCTGGGAGGATTTCATCCGTTCGGTGACGGAGGACATGGGCGCGGTCCATCTGGTGTTGGGCCACGACTTCTCCTGCGGCTGGCGGGGCGAGGGGAGAGCCCAGCGCATCGCCGCCTGGTGCGGGGAGCACGGCGTTGGCTGCGACATCGTGCAGCCGGTACTGCTGGACGGCGTGGTGGTGAGCTCCACCTACATCCGCCGCCTGATAACGGCGGGGGACATGGAGGAGGCGTCCCGGTTTTTGGGGCACCCCTATTCCGTGTCCGACACAGTGGTCCACGGCTATGAGCGCGGTCGCCGCATGGGCATTCCCACCATCAATTTCCCTATCCCGTCGGGGGTGATCGTGCCCCGGCACGGGGTATACGCCACCAGGGCATGGCTGCCCCAGGGGCCCTGTCCCGCCATCACCAACGTGGGCGTGCGGCCCACCTTCCGGGATGACGGCCACGTGACGGTGGAGACCAATCTGCTGGATTTCCAGGGGGAGCTTTACGGTGCCTCTGTGCGCATCGACTTATTAGCCTTTCTGCGGGATGAGAAGAAGTTCCCCTCCCAGGAGGATCTGGCGGCGCAGATACGTTCTGATATCGAGGCGACCCGGCAGTACTTTTCCGAACGAGAGGGGGCCGCGCTGTGAGGATACTGGGCATCGACCCCGGCGTGGGCACGGTGGGCTTCGGCGTCATCGATACGGACAAGGGAAAGAATACTTACGTGGCCTGCGGGGCCGTCACCACGCCGCCCAATACGGCGCTGTCGCCCCGGCTGGACATGATCTACAACGACCTGAACGAGCTCATCGTCACCTTTGCACCGGACGCCATCTCTGTGGAGGAGCTCTTCTTCTCCAAGAACATCACCACCGGCATCGCCGTGGCCCATGGCCGGGGCGTCATATTATTGAGCTGTTACCGCAGCGGCGTGCCCGTCTATGAATACACGCCCATGCAGGTGAAGCAGGCGGTGGTTGGCTACGGCAACGCCAAGAAGAATCAGGTCATCTACATGGTCCAGCGGCTTTTGAACATGAAGGCGCCGCCCAAGCCTGACGACGCGGCGGATGCCCTGGCCCTGGCCATATGCCACGCCAGGAGCATGACCAGCAAGCTGCTATCCACGAAAGGGGGAGAGGACCCGTGTTCCACCATCTGAGCGGTACGATCACCGACCTGGAGCCCGGTCTCGCTGTCATCGAGTGCGGCGGCGTTGGCTTTTCGGTGAACACCACGGCCTACACCATGGGCCAGCTCCACCGTGGGGAGAGCGCCAAGCTCTACATCTGCGAGCAGATCCGTGAGGATGCCTTCGACCTGTACGGCTTCGCCACGGCAGGGGAGAAGCGGTGCTTTGAGATGCTCATCTCCGTATCCGGCGTGGGACCGAAGGTTGCTATCGCCATCCTCTCGTCCAACACCCCCGAGCGCGTGTGCACTGCCATCATGTCCGACGACGAGCGCGCCCTTACATCCGCCCCCGGCGTGGGAAAGCGCCTGGCCCAGCGGATCATATTGGAGCTGAAGGACAAGATCCAGAAACAGTCCGGCGGCCTGGCGGGCACGGATATGGGCATGCCCACGCCCGCTGCCGACAGTGGGGAGCAGACGAAGCTGTCTGACGTGATGAGCGCGCTCACGGTGCTTGGCTACAGCCGGGCGGAGTGCGCGGCGGCTGTGAAGGGCCTGGACCTGGAGGCCATGAACCTGGAGGACGCCATCCGCGCCGCGCTGCGCAGCATGATGAAGTGAGGGAGGGAACCCGATGAGTATCAACTTTTCCGACGAGGGTCCCGAGCAGATCCTCACGACAGCGACTTTTCAGCCTGAGGACGTGACGGAGGCGTCTCTGCGCCCCAAGCGTCTGGAGGACTATACCGGGCAGGAGAAGGCAAAGGAGAACCTCGCCGTGTTCATCCAGGCGGCAAAGCTGCGCAACGAGCCCCTGGACCACGTGCTGCTCCACGGCCCCCCGGGGCTTGGCAAGACCACTCTCGCCGGCGTCATCGCCAACGAGATGGGCGTCAATATGCGCATCACCTCCGGCCCGGCCATCGAAAAGCCCGGCGACCTGGTGGCGTTGCTGACAAATCTGCAGGAGAATGATATTCTGTTCCTGGATGAGATCCACCGGCTCAACCGCTCCGTGGAGGAGATACTCTATCCCGCCATGGAGGACTACGCCATCGACATCATCCTGGGGAAGGGGCCCTCGGCCAACTCCATCCGCCTGGACCTGCCTCATTTCACCCTTATTGGCGCCACCACCCGGTCCGGGCAGCTGTCCGCGCCGCTTCGGGACCGTTTTGGCGTAGTTCTGCGGTTAGAGCTCTACAGCACTGAGGACCTGCGGCGGATCATTGAGCGCAGCGCCGGCATCCTTGGCATCGAGATAGAGCCAGACGGGGCGGTGGAGATCGCCTCCCGCAGCCGTGGCACGCCCCGGATCGCCAACCGTATGCTCCGCCGCGTCCGTGACTTCGCCCAGGTGAAGGGCGAGGGCGTCGTCACAAAGGGTATCGCCAACGAGGCGCTGCTGCGCCTGGAGGTGGATGAAGCCGGTTTGGACAACGTGGACCGGCGGATGCTCCGCAGCATCATCGAGCTCTACAACGGCGGACCAGTGGGCCTGGAGGCGCTGGCGGCCACCATCAACGAGGAGGCCGTGACGCTGGAGGATGTATATGAGCCCTTTCTGCTGCAGCAGGGATTCCTCACCAGGACCCTTCGCGGCCGTTGCGTCACGCAGAAAGCGTACGAGCATCTGGGCATTGAGTACTTGGGTCAGCAGAAGTTGGAAATCTAAGGAAAATCTGTCATTTTCTGCAGGTTTTACCCATATTTTGGCTGTTTTTCATTGAAAAACGCGACAAAATTTGTAAAAAATGCTTGACTTATTATCCGAACGATATATAATCATTAGTGTATTATTATAGTTATACAACTAAATCGGACGAAGAATTGCAAGCTCTCGCGAAAGCGCGGGTGGCCGGAGCGGAGGAAGCTCTGGCGGAACGATATGCCCGCGTTGTGCGCATGTGCGCCCGGCCGTATTTTCTCATCGGCGGGGACAGCGAGGACCTGATCCAGGAGGGAATGATCGGTCTGCTGTCCGCCATCCGGGAGTATGACGGTGAAAAGGGCGCCGCCTTTAAGACCTACGCCCAAACTTGTATCCAGAATCGTATCAAATCAGCCGTCCGAAGCGCTCAGCGCATGAAGAATGCGCCCCTGAACGACGGCGTATCCCTTGAAGATGTCCTCTCAGATGAATCCCAGTCCCTAGGTACCAACTATTACGAGCGCAGTCCCGAGGAGCAGGTTCTGGCCAGAGAGACCGAAAAAGAGTTTATTTCCGCCTATTCACGGTGTTTGTCAAAACTGGAAGGAGAGATCCTCCGTCTTTACCTGGACGGCCTTTCCTATGAAGAGATGGCCCAGCGTTCAGGCAGAGACGTAAAAGCCGTGGATAACGCCGTGCAGCGCATTCGGCGCAAGCTGGCGAAGTTGCCCTCAGGCGATAACAGCGAAAGCTGATCGCAATATACTGCCCGTATGGGAAAATTATTAAAGAGAGGAACCACAATGTACGAAGACAAGACCCTTGTTTGCAAGGAATGCGGTCAGGAGTTCGTGTTCACCGCCGGTGAGCAGGAGTTCTACGCGGAGCGCGGTTTCCAGAACGAGCCCCAGCGCTGCAAGGCCTGCCGTGACGCTCGCAAGGCCGCTGCCCGCGGTCCCCGTGAGTACTTCACCGCTGTGTGCGCCGCTTGTGGCGGCGAGGCCCGCGTCCCCTTCGAGCCGAAGAGCGACCGCCCCGTGTATTGCAGTGAGTGCTTTGCGAAGATGCGTGCCGGCGAGCTGTAATTCGTTCGCTTGCAAAAAATAGGGGAAGCGTTGTAGCTTCCTCTATTTTTTATTTTTTCATATTGAATTATCCGCAGTCTGAGGATATAATACTCCCAGAGAAATATTACGAGGAGGCCATCTCTATGTACCAGATCACGAAGGATACCATCGTTTACGATATCATGGTCAACGCCCCCATGACCCAGCCCCTGTTCCAGCGCATCGGTATGCACTGCCTGGGCTGCGCCTTCGCCACCGGCGAGAGCGTGGAGCAGGCCTGCCGGGCCCACGGCGTGGAGGTCGAGCCCTTTGTGAAGGAAGTCAACGACTTCATCGCGGCGAACGCCTGAGAGCAGATGCGGCGGGCTGAATGCCCGCCGCTTTTTTATTGCCAATGATACATCTATCACCACGCCTAGAGGCGGTGGCCCGGCTTGTCCGGCCGGGGGCCAGGGTCATTGACGTGGGCACCGATCACGCCATGATCCCCGTCTGGCTCGTTCAGACAGGGCGGTGCTCCCATGTGCTGGCCACGGACATCCGCTCCAGGCCGCTGGATAACGCCGCGGCCCTCATTGAGCGCACCGGAACCGGCGGCGCCATACGCCTTCTGCAGACCGACGGTCTTACCGGCGTAGGATCGGATGAAGGTGATACCGTCATCCTCGCCGGTATGGGCGGGGAGACCATGATCCACATCCTCGCCGCCGCGCCCTGGACAAGGGAAGAGGGGAGACTCCTCATCCTGGAGCCCCAGAGCAAGCGGAGCGATCTGCGCCGTTGGCTCATATGCCACAGCTATGTGATCACATCTGAACTGCTTGCAGAGGACGCCGGGCGGATATATCCCATCCTGACGGTCCAGGGAGGGCCGTCGCCGGCATACAGCGAGGCAGAGCTCCACTTGGGCCGCCTGGAGCAGATCGCGGACGATCCGCTTTTGGGCCGCTGGCTGGATGCGCTGCGGGCCCAGGCGGCGAAGGCCGCGCCCTTCAACGCTGATGCGGCGGCACTTGCAGGCGAATACGATACGATAAAGGAGAGATATTGCCATGGCGACAGTAGGTGATGTCTTCGCGTTTTTAAATGAAAAGGCCCCTGTGAGTGGGAAAATGGACTTTGACAATGTCGGTCTGCTGGTGGGACACAGCAGCGCGCCCGTGACCCGCATTCTGACGGCCCTGGACATCACGGACGAGGTCATCGCCGAGGCCGCGGACCTGGGCGCGGAGCTCATCGTGAGCCACCATCCGCTGTTCTTTGAGCTGAAGACGGTGACGGACACCTCCTGGGAGGGCCAGAGGGCGCTTTCTCTCGCAGAGAAAGGCATCGCCGCCATCTGCATGCACACGAACCTGGACGCGGCCCAGGGCGGCGTAAACGACGCCCTGATGGAAGTCCTCGGCGGCAAGGTGGAGGCTGTATTGGAACCGGACACCGGCATTGGACGGATCGGCGGATTGGACAGGGAAGTGCCTTTCAAGGAATTTCTGCCCTTCGTGAAAAAAGCTCTCGCCTCCAACGGCCTGCGCTACCACGACGCGGGCCGGCCCGTGAAGCATCTCGCCGTATGCGGCGGCTCCGGCGGCAGCGACATCGGTTTGGCCGCGGCGGCAGGGTGCGACACATATGTGACGGCGGACGTGAAATATAACCAATTCCTGGAGGCGAAGCATCTGGGGCTGAACCTCATCGACGGTGACCACTTCTGCACGGAGAACGTGGTGGTGCCGGTGCTGCACCGGTGGCTCTCCCAGGCGTTCCCGGACGTGGACGTACGTATTTCCAAAGTTCACGGCCAGACGGCGCAGTTCCTATAAAATTTGTCATAAACCATCCCTCCCGGGCGTATGTTTAAGCAAACATGCCTTGGAGGGATCATTGTGGACAGCATCTATGAGGATATTGCCCGCAGGACGGACGGGGACATCTATCTGGGCGTCGTCGGGCCGGTGCGGACAGGGAAATCGACCTTCATCAAGCGTTTCATGGAGACGCTGGTCATCCCCAACATCGAGAACATATACAAGAAGGAACGCGCCATCGACGAGCTCCCCCAGTCCGGCTCCGGCCGTACCATCATGACGGCGGAGCCCAAATTCGTGCCGGAGGAGGCCGCGGAGCTCACGCTCAGCGCCGCTGTCACGGCCAAGGTCAGGCTCATCGACTGCGTGGGCTACATGGTCCCCGGCGCGGAGGGCCTCTACGAGGACGGGGCGGAGCGGAAGGTGATGACCCCATGGTACGACCATGAGATCACCATGACCCAGGCGGCGGAGGAGGGGACCCGGAAGGTCATCTCTGAGCACTCCACCATCGGCGTCGTGCTCACCACCGACGGCAGCTTCGGCGACATTCCCAGGGAGAACTACCTGGCAGCCGAGGAGCGCGTCATCAAGGAGCTGAAGGACATCGGCAAGCCTTTCACTGTCATCGTCAACAGCGCCGATCCGGAAGGGGAGGAGGCCGCGGCTCTTGCAGGGCAGATCAGCGCCCAGTACGGCGTGTCCTGCATGGCGCTGAACTGTCAGGAGTTGGACACGAAAGACGTTCACGCGGTCATGGAGGCTATCCTCTTCCAGTTCCCTCTGCAGGAGCTGTCCATATGGCTGCCTGCCTGGGCGGAGGCGCTGCCGGAGGACTGTGAGCTGATCCAAACGCTCTACGGGATGCTTACCGACGCGGGCGAGCACATGTGCGCCTTGAAAGACGCCTACGGCTGTATGGATACCCTCACCGCCAGCGAGCTCATTGGCGAGGCCCGCATATCCGCGGTCCAGCCGGGGGCGGGCACAGCCAGCGCCGTGGTGGAGCTGGAGCAGTCTCTCTATTACCGCACCATCAGCGAGCAGTCCGGGTTCGAGATACAGGACGACGGAGACCTGATGGAGCTGCTCCGGTCGCTGAAGAGCGTGAAGATGGAATATGACCACGTCCACGAGGCCCTGGAACAGGCCCGTGAAACCGGTTACGGCATCATCATGCCCGGTCCGGAGGAGATGGAGCTGGAGGAGCCTCAGATCGTGAACAAGGCAGGCCGATACAGTGTCCGCCTAAAGGCCGGCGCGCCGGCCATCCACCTGTTCCGTACCCACGTGGAGACGGAGGTCTCTCCGGCCGTGGGCGGGGAGAAGGCGTCGGAGCAGATCGTGAGCTTCCTTCTCCAGGGTTTCGACGGGGACATCAACCGCATCTGGGAGTCCAATATCTTCGGCAAATCCCTTTACGACATCGCTGAAGAGGGGCTCACTACAAAGCTCCAGCATATGCCCCCCGCGGCCCGGAACAGGCTTCGCACCACTATTCAGAAGCTGGTAAACGACGGGGGCACGCGTCTCATCTGCATCGTGCTTTAACCCTATTGCGCGAACCCATCAAAACGAGGTATAATGCCCATAGGCATATGCCTCGTTTTTCCATATTTCAACACCATGCGTCAGAATAGATGTCCCATCCGGTTCATACTCTTTCATGAGGTGGGCAGGATGAGCGAAAAAAGGTGGATAAAATGGTGGTATCCGCTGCTTGCGGTGGTGTTCCTCGCGATAGTGGCACTGGCGGGACAGGAGGACACGGAAATAACGGAGGCTCCGGCGTTGCCGCCGGTGCTGGTCATCGATCCCGGTCACGGCGGCGCGGACGGGGGCGCGGTGGCCGCCGACGGCACCACGGAGAGCGGCATCAACCTGGATATTGCTCTGCGGCTGCGGGCTTTGGCCCGGTTCTGGGGCGTGGAGACGGTCATGACCCGGGAGAGCGAGGACATTTCCTATCCGGACAGCGCCGGCTCCATCGCGGCCAAAAAGGTGGCAGACCAGCACGCCCGGGTGGGTCTTGTGAACAACACCCCCGGCGCGGTGCTCCTCAGCATCCACCAGAACAACTATCCCGCCGCGGCGCCCCACGGCATCCAAGTCTTTTACGGCAAGACCGACGGAGGCAGAGAACTGGCCGAGATCGCCCAGGGCAATCTGACGGCGCTGCTGTGCCCGGATAACCGCCGGCTGGCCGTCCCCATTGACCGGGATATTTATTTGATGAAGAACGTGAACTGCCCGGCGGTTCTGGTGGAGTGCGGTTTCCTCTCCAACCCCGGTGATCTGGACCATTTGAAGACGGATACATACCGAATGGAACTGGCGGCGGTGCTGCTGGGTTCCTATCTGCAATACACAAGAGGTACAGTGACATGAAGGCGTCAAAAAGCGTGTTTTACTGCTCCGCCTGCGGCTATGAGACATCCCGCTGGCAGGGCCAATGCCCCAGCTGCAGGGCCTGGAATACCCTGGTGGAGGCCCCGGCGGAGCAAAAGGCGGCGGAGAAGGTCCGGCCCCTGCGCCGGGCCATGCCCAAGAAGCTCCGGGAACTGGATGACAGCGACGAGCTGCGGTTTTCTACCGGCATCCATGAGCTGGACCGCGTCCTGGGCGGCGGCGCCGTGCGGGGTTCCATCGTCCTGTTCGGCGGCGCGCCGGGCATCGGTAAATCCACGCTGCTGCTGCAGGCCTGCGGCTCCATCGCCCCGGAGGAGACCATCCTCTATGTGACCGGCGAGGAGAGCGAGCACCAGCT
>CANPVS010000021.1 GCA_947581795.1 uncultured Oscillospiraceae bacterium | reverse complement strand
TGATGATGAGCTACAAGACCATGATCGAGAAGGACAGCATGTACAACACCCCGCCCTGCTGGTGCATCTATATGCTGGGCCTGGTGCTGGACTGGCTGGAAAAGCAGGGCGGCGTGGCCGGTATGGAGGCCATCAAGCACGAGAAGGCCCAGATGATCTACGACATCCTGGACAACAGCAAACTCTATAAGCCCCACGCCCGGCCCGACAGCCGCAGCGACATGAACGTGACCTTCCGGACCGGGGACGCAGACCTGGACGCCAAATTCGCCAAGGAGGCCCAGGCCCAGGGGCTCATGAACCTGAAGGGCCACCGCAGCGTGGGCGGCATGCGCGCCTCCCTCTACAACGCCCAGCCCATGGAGGGCGTGAAGGCGCTGGCGGCATTTATGAAGAAGTTCGAGGTGGAAAACCATGTATGAGATCAAGACCATGAACAACATCGCCCGGCAGGGACTCAATATCCTCTCCGCCAAGGGCATGATGATCAACAACGACGCCGCAGATCCCGACGGCCTGCTGGTCCGCTCGGCCAAGCTCCACGACATGGAGTTTGGCGACAAGCTCCTGGCCATCGCCCGGGCGGGCGTTGGCACGGACAACGTGCCCGTGGACCGCTGCACGGAAAAGGGCATCGTGGTGTTCAATACCGCCGGGGCAAATGCCCAGGCAGTGGTGGAGCTGGCCGTGTGCTCTCTGGTGCTGGCCTCCCGGGACATCCTGGAGGGCGCCATCTGGGCCAAATCCCTGGCGGGCCGGGACGCCGTGGAGGCCGCCGTGGAGGCGGGGAAGAAGGCTTTTGTGGGCCCGGAGATCCGGGGCAAGACTCTGGGCGTCATCGGCCTGGGGGCCATCGGCGCCCGCATCGCCAAGACGGCCATCAATCTGGGCATGGAGGTCGTCGGCTACGACCCCTACCTGTCTGTGGAGGCCGCCTGGCACATCCACTCCGACGTGCGGCAGGCCGAGGATCTGGCGTCCCTTTACAGAAACTGCGACTACATCCTCATCCAGATCCACCACAACGAAAAGACCCATCACACCCTGAACGCCGACGCCCTCGCCCAGATGAAGGACGGGGTCCGCATCATCAACCTGGCCCGGGGCGGGCTGGTGGACGAGGACGCCATGCTGGCGGCCCTGGCTTCCGGCAAGGTGGCCCGGTACGTCACCGACTTCCCCAGCGCCAAGCTGGTAGGGAAGAAGGGCGTGGTGGCGTTCCCCCATCTGGGCGCCTCCACCCCCGAGAGCGAGGAGAAGTGCGCCGTCATGGCGGCCCAGGAGCTGGCGGATTACCTGCTGAACGGCAACATCCGCAACTCCGTCAACATGCCCCAGCTCAGCCTGGAGCGGGCCGGCGTGGCCCGGCTGTGCGCCATCCATGACAACGTGCCCCGGATGCTGAACAGCTTCCTGGACATCATCGGCAGCGAGAACATCAACGTGGAGCACATGCAGAACCGGGCCCGGGGGCAGGTGGCCTACACGGTCATCGACCTGGACAGCGCCATCACCCCGGCGCTGCTGGAGCGCATCGAGAAGGTGCCTCACGTGCGGCGGGTGCGAGTGTTGTAATTGAATCAATATTGAGGGCCGCTGCCGATTGACAGCGGTCCCTTATTTTGTGGTCAAATGGGAGAAAATTGCAGAAAAAACGCTACAATTTACATTTTAGATACAAAAATCTCAAAAATTACTTGCGCATCACCGGCTTTGGTGGTATAGTGGGCATATCTATGATAGGGAACAGGCATCCATACGCGTGAAAATGTGGAGGAACAAGATGGCAATGCTGAAGAGAACGCTGGCGTTCTTGCTTGTCTTAACGATAATATTGTCACTGGGGGAAGGGCTGGTATTTGCCAGCGAGGGCCCGATAGGGGAGGAGGCGCCGCCTGTGGCGGATGACGCCGGCTCCCTGGAGCCCCCTGCCCCGGAGGAGCCTCCCATGCCCGAGACGACGGAAGAGCCCGCGCCGGAGGCGACGGAGGAGCCCGTCCCGGAACAGACGGCGGAGCCCGCGCCGGAGCAGACGGCGGAGCCCGCGGCGCCGTCAGAGCCGGAATCGCCTGTGGAGACCGAAGTCCCGGCGGCCCCTGAGGAGCCCCAGGACCCCTCTCTGCCCCCGGAGCCGGAGGCGACCTTCGAGCCGGAAGTCAGTCCTGACCCCAACGCGACCCCTGATCCCGACGCCACGCCGGAGGTGGAACCCACTGACGAGCCCATGACTGCCGCCCTGAAGCAGTGGGAGTGGACCGAACCTGGCAACACCGTGGCGGCCATCCTGAACGGCGGCCGGAGCCTGGTGTCCGGCAGCGATTTTTATTATACTGACAACGGCCTGTGGCTGGACCGGAACGGCTCCGCCACCAAGCTGGGCGATATGTACGCCGAAAACATGAACCTCTCCGGCGGATATCTCTATTACTCCACCAACAACACCGTCTATCGCATGAGCCCCGCCGGCGGCGCCTCGGAGACGATCTGCTCCGTGCCCGGCAGCCACATCGTGGAGATGTACGTGATGGGCCAGGAGCTGCGCATGCTGGTGGACGGCGCGGTGTATTCCTACGACATGACCGACGGGGCCCTGGAGACCATTCCTGTCCCCGGCGACGTGAAGGGCCTGATCCCCACCCCCTGGGGCAACCTGTTCCTCACCGGTCCGCTTTTCAGCTACGACCTGTGGGCGGGGGACGAGTGCCTCCTCTCCGGCGTGGACAGCGCCTATCCTGACGGGTCCTGGCTGGTGGTGGTGCGTAACGGGAGCACCTACCAGGCGGATATCGCGGGTCTTTTTGAGGGCTACAGCACTCTCTTCGACTACTCCCTGCATCAGGACGAGATCGCCCTGGCGGGCATGACAGAGGAGCAAACGCTGGCCAGCGAGGCCGCCTATCTGGAATCCGCGGAGTATTTGGCCAAGCAGGCAGTGATCTATCCCACCAACGGCGTGGCCCTGGCCAGCACCTCCTATGTGCAGACCAAGACCCTGACGGCCAACCAGCAGAACATCGTCCTGCGGGCCCAGCAGCACGCGGAGGTCAAGTGGACCCCCAAGGCCGACCGGTACGCCTGGGGCGGCAACGACAGCTCCTACGTCACCAGCAAGGGCTCCTATGACTCCGTGTATTCCACGGACGGCGGTAAGTTCAAGGCGGGAAAGACCTACAAGGGCATCCCCTATTCCCAGGCGGTATCCACCGGCTATGTGGGCTGGGATGTGTCCGTCAAGGGCTTCCTGGACGCAGTGAACAACGCCAACAGCCAGTTCTATAAGGCCTATTCCACTTATTCCAAGACAGCCCCCTATTACGGCAGCGACTGCTCCGGCTTCGTGTCCTACGCCTGGGACCTGCCCAGGCGCTGCACCACCGGCGATATCGTGCCGTTCTCTACCTACATCGGCACCCCCTCCAAGAGCGAGCTTTCTAAGCTGCAGGTGGGCGACTGCCTCAACTACACCGCCGAGCACGTGGTGCTGGTCACCGATATAGGCTACAACAGCGACGGCCAGGTGGTGGCCGTGGAGATCACCGAGCAGACCCCGGCCAAGATGCGGGTGACCTGCTACGCCGAGAACGGCAACTACATCTCCGGCAAGAACTACGACTATAAGAGCCAGCTGAGCTATATCACCAGTTACTATCTGCAGCACGGCTATAAGATCTACCGCCGAAACGACAAGAGCCTGTCCGCAGTGCGCAAGCCCAACGACGACGCCGGCCTGGGCTGGGCTCCCGCGCCCACCATGTCGGTGGCCGCTGTGGGTCCCGCCAGCGCGAGGGTGACCCTTAGCCACTCCCAGAGCAACGCGGTCATCTACTATACCACCAACGGCTCCGCGCCCTCCACCTCCAGCACCAAGTACACAGGTCCCTTCACCGTGTCCAACTCGGTCACCATCCGGGCCATCGCCCAGGTGCCGGGTCACGACAACTGCTTCCCGCTGAACGAATCCCTGACCATGGCGACACTGCCCCAGCTGAAGGCTGTGGGCGCGTCGGACGGAAGCGGTGTGTTCCTGTCCAACGGCATCTATTACGCCGACCCCTCCGCCAAGCTGACCCTCACCAGCGCGGACAGCGGCGTCACCATCTACTACACCACCGACGGCAGTACGCCCACGCTGAACAGCTCCAAAGTGTCCGGCTCCACGTCCATCGCCGTGAAGGACGGCCTCGTCATCAAGGCCTTTGCCGCCAAGTCCGGCGGTGTGCCCAGCAACCTGGCCACCTTCAGCGTGAAGCAGGGCAAGCTGTACACCATCACCGTGGACGACCCTTACGGCTTCGTCTCGCCTCAGGGCAACGCCAGCGTCCTGGAGGGGAGCAGCGTCACCTTCAAGTTCGGCTCCACCAACGGCTATACTCTCGGCAACATCAAAATAGACGGCGCGAGCCAGGGCGCTTTGAAGGAGTATACCTTCCAGAACGTGAAGGCGAACCACACCATCAAGGCGGAGATCAAGCTGCCCTTCAGCGACGTGTCCTCCTCCAGCTGGTATGTGGACGCGGTGGCCTACGTGAACAACAAGGGCCTGCTCACCGGCGTCACCAGTACCACCTTTGCTCCCAACCAGGCCATGAACCGGGCCATGTTCATTACGGCCCTGGGCCGGTTCGCCAAGGTGGGCGACACCATCAAGAACTGGTCCGGCCAGATGGGCCTCACCAACGGCTATGACATCATCATCCGCGCCGACACCACCACCAGCTCCTCCCTGAAGACCACGGTAGCCGCCTCCGGCCAGTACATCAAGGTCACCGGCACTGTGGCCGCCAACCAGAGCAAGGACGGCGGCGTGTGGTACCAGGTGCAGTACAACGGCGTCACCGGCTATATGCGCAGCACCATGCCCTCCAACGGCAAGACGCTGGTGTATGTGTGCAAGTTCAGCGACCTGGGCAGTTCCAGCGTCAGCTACTGCAACGGCTATGCCCAGTGGGCCTACCTGAACAACATCGTCAGCGGCCAGTCGGACACCAAGTTCGGCGCCACCAGCGCCGTGTCCCGCCAGGACATCTGCGTGATGATCTACAACTACCTGACCAAGTACATGGGCAAGAGCCTCTCCGCCGGGAGCCTGTCCTTCAAGGATAGCTCCAAGGTGTCCAGCTACGCCAGGACCGCTGTGGCCGCCATGGCGAAAATCGGCGTCATCAAGGGCGACAACAGCGGCAACTTCAATCCCACCAAGAGCGCCACCCGCGCCGAGGTCGCGTCCATCTTCATGAATCTGGATAAGTACCTGAACGGCTAAAACAAGAAACAGTGACCCCCTCTGCCGGGCCCGCATACAATGGGCTTGAGCAGAGGGGGTATTTTTATGGACTTGGAGAAGTACGCCGGCCAGGTGCGGCAGGGCTCCGGCGGCGGCGCGCTGGAAAAACTGGCCCGGTCCGGCCAGGGGGAGAAACTCCTGAAAAAGGTGGATGGGGAGAAGCTGGCCGCCGCCGCGAAGGCGGGGGACATGCAGACTTTGGGCCAGATGATCAACGCCATCCTCTCCACACCGGAGGGCCAGAGCTTTGCCCGGGAGGTGAAGAAGGCGGTGGGGCAGGATGGACGGTGAGCTGGGGGAACGGCTCCAGCAGATATTGTCCGACCCGGATCAGATGGCGAAGCTCTCCCAGATGGCGCAGGGCCTTTTCGGCGGGGCGCTCCCCGGTCAGGGCAGTGAGGAACAGGCCCAGCCGGGAAAGCCGGCGGACATCCCCCAGCCGGACGCGCGGCTTCTGTCCGCCCTGGGCAAGGCCTTTTCCGGCGGTGGGGAGAAGAGCCGGTCCACGGCCCTGTTGGTGGCCATGCGGCCATACATGAAACCGGAGAAGCAGGAAAAGCTTGACCGGGCCATGCAGATCGCCCGGATGGTGCACATCGCGGGAGCGGTGGCAAAGGAATACGGTGACGGCCATGGCCTATAGCGGCGCGTTTCACATGCAGAATGAGACGCCCCGGGAGCCGTTTACGCCCGCTCAGCGGGAAAACCGCCCGCCGCGGCCCCAGGAGGGGCTGGACCGGGCGGTGGGGAGCATCCTGAAAAAGCTGGAATCCGTCAACATGGAGACGGACGACCTGATCCTGGCGCTGATATTATATTTGATGTATAGGGAGAGCGGCGACAAGGACTTGCTCATTATGTTAGCGGCTATGTTTTTATCCTGAACATCATAATAAAGGCCCCCTCTGACGAGGGGGCTGTCGAGCGAAGCGAGACTGGGGGAGAGATTGTTCTTTTCTCTCCCTCAGTCAGCGTCAGAGACGCTGACAGCTCCCTCGTCAGAGGGAGCCGTCAAATCTGTGTGCCTGCGGCACAATACTTCACGCCCTAGGCACCAGGCCAACCTTCTTGTACACCTTCCGCAGGGTCTTCATGGCGATGTAGGAGGCTTTCTCCGCGCCGGTACGGCAGAGGTTCTCCAGATAGCCCTTGTCCTTCATAAGGCGGGCGGCCTCCTCCCGGATGGGGCGGAGGGTCTCAATGACCGCGTCGCCCACGGCGGATTTGAAGTCGCCGTAGCCGTGGCCGGTGAACTCCGCTTCAATCTCGGCGAAGCTCTTGCCGGTGCAGCTGGCGTAGATCTGCATGAGATTCGCCACACCGGGTTTATTCTCACGGTCGTAGCGGACGCAGTGCTCGTCGGTATCGCTGTCGGTGACGGCCCGCTTGAACTTGCGGGCGATGTCCTGGGGCTGGTCCATGAGGCAGACCCGGCCGTTGCCGATTTCGTCGGACTTGCTCATCTTACTGGTGGGGTCCAGAAGGTCCATGATCCGGGCGCCCACCTTGGGGATATAGGGCTCGGGGATCTTGAACACGTCGCCGTACACGCCGTTGAAGCGGTGGGCGATGTCCCGGGTCAGCTCCACGTGCTGCTTCTGGTCGTCGCCCACGGGCACGAAGTCCGGCTGGTACAGGAGGATATCCGCCGCCATCAGGGAGGGGTAGGCGAACAGGCCGCCGTTGATGTTGTCGGCGTTTTTCGCGCTCTTGTCCTTGAACTGGGTCATGCGGGAGAGCTCGCCGAACATGGTGTAGCACTGCAGCACCCAGCCAAGCTGGGCGTGCTCGGGCACGTGGGACTGGATGAACAGGGTGTTCTTCTCCGGGTCCAGGCCGCAGGCCACGTACTGGGCCAGCTGCTCCAGCGTGCGCCGGCGCAGGTCCGCCGGATTCTGGCGGGTGGTCAGCGCGTGCAGGTCCGCCATGAAGTAGTAGCAGTCAAAGGTCTCCGCCCGCTCGGCCCAGTTCTTGATGGCCCCCAGATAGGAGCCAAGCGTCAGGTCGCCGGAGGGCTTGATCCCCGAGAGCATCACTTTTTTCTTCTCGTCCATAACTCCACGCTTTCCACGGCTTGCGTGCCGCATCTTTTTGCTTTTACAACTAAATATAATAACACACCTGATTTTTCTTGACAAGCGGACAAGAATAAAATATGCTAATTGAAGTTCGAGAAAACGAGGCTGATACGATGGACGATAAATATTTTGAGGACCTGGAGAGCCGCATCCCCAAGGGGGAGGTGCGCACCCGCTTCGCCCCCAGCCCTACGGGGTATATGCACGTGGGCAATCTGCGCACGGCGCTGTATACCTGGTGCATCGCCCGCCACAACGGGGGCAAGTTCCTCCTGCGCATCGAGGACACCGACCAGAACCGGCTGGTGGAGGGCGCGGTGGACGTGATCTACCGGACGCTCACCGACTGCGGCCTGGACTGGGACGAGGGCCCGGACAAGGGCGGCCCCGTAGGCCCCTATGTGCAGACCGAGCGCCGGGGGCTCTACCTGCCCTTCGCCCAGCGGCTGGTGGAGCGGGGCCACGCCTATTACTGCTTCTGCGACAAGGCGGAGTCCGAGGAGGACAGCGGTACATTCGACCGGGCCGAGGACCCCTGCCGGGACCTGCCCCCGGAGGAGGTAAAGCGCCGCCTGGACGCGGGGATGCCCTATGTCATCCGCCAGAAGATACCCAGGGAGGGCTCCACCACCTTCCATGACGAGATATTCGGCGACGTGACCGCCCCCAACAAGGACCTGGACGATCAGGTGCTCATTAAGCGGGACGGCCTGCCCACCTATAACTTCGCCAACGTGATAGACGACCACCTGATGGGCATCACCCACGTGGTCCGGGGCTCGGAGTACCTGGCAAGCTCCCCCAAGTACAATCTGCTCTACGAGGGCTTTGGCTGGGATGTGCCCAAGTATGTCCACTGCTCGCCGGTCATGCGGGACGCCCACAACAAGATGTCGAAGCGACACGGGGACCCCTCCTATGAGGACCTGGTGGAGAAGGGCTATCTCCGGGCTGCCATCGTGAACTATGTGGCATTGCTCGGTTGGGCCCCCGGCGGGGAGCGGGAGATCTACTCCATCAAGGAGCTGGCCGAGGCCTTTGACCTTTCCGGCATCTCCAAGAGCCAGGCCATCTTCGACATCGAAAAGCTCACCTATTTCAACGCCGAGTACATCCGGGCCATGGACCCGGCGGAATTCGCAAAGGTGGCGGAGCCCTACATCCGCCAGGCGGTGAAGGACCCGGCCATCGACCCGGCTGCCATCGCCGCTCTCCTGCAGCAGCGCACCGAGGTGCTCACGGAGATCCCCGGCAAGCTGGGCTTTTTCGACGCCTTGCCGGAGTACGACACGGAGCTCTACGTCCACAAGAAGTCCAAGAGCGACAAAGAAAGCGCCCTGCAGATGCTGAACGCGGCCCTGCCGATGCTGGAGGCGGTGGACGCCTGGGACGACGAGCACATCCATGACGCCCTGGTGGGCCTGGCGGAAAAGCTGGAAGTGAAGAACGCCAAGCTCATGTGGCCCGTGCGCATCGCCGTCACCGGCACCGCCGTGACCCCGGGCGGCGCGGTGGAGATCTGCCGCATCCTGGGGAAGGACGAGACCCTGCGCCGTATGAAAGACGGCATTGCGAGACTGTCCTGACTGGCATAATTTGATATTCAAAATACACCTCTCCGGGGACAAAATACTCAGAGAGGTGTATTCTTTATGAAAAAACGACCTGCGATACGCATTATCACGTTTTTGTCCGCGGCGCTGGTGGTGGCGGGGGTGTTCGCCATCCGGGGCACCCGCAAAGCCAACGCTCTGGGCCTGTACGCCAAGGCCAGCACCGAGCGGGCCTTCGACGAACTGGTGACCAGCGTCAGCGAGCTTTCCAACGACCTGGAAAAGAGCGTCTATATCTCCGACCCGGCGCTGTCCGGCGCCCTGTGCACCCAGATATTCGGCCGGGCCATGACGGCCCAGACGGCGCTGGAATCTCTGCCCTACGCCTCCCAGGAGCTGGAACAGACCGCCAGCTTTGTGGCCAAAGCGGGAGACTACGCCAACGCCCTGGCCCGGAACGTGGGCCGCAGCGGCGGCTACTCCGACGAGGAGCTTCAAAACCTGCAGAGTCTGGCGGACACGGCCTCCGTCATGAAGCTGAACCTGCAGGATATGCAAAGCCGCATGGCCCTGGGCCAGCTCTCCCTGGATGAGGTATATGCCCGGACCTCCGCCGCCGAGGGCGGGGAGGACCAGCCGCCCCTGGCGGGGGAGGCCTTTCAGACCATTGAGCAGGAGTTCCCCGAGCTGCCCACCCTCATCTACGACGGGCCCTTCTCCGCCACCATGGCCAGCCGGGAGGCCCTCTATCTGGAGGGCCGGGAGGAGATCGACGAGGAGGCCGCTCTCAAGAAGGCCGCCAAGTTTCTGGACGTGGCCGCCTCGGAGATGCGCTCCGCAGGGGAGTGCGGCGGCGACGTGCCCTGCTGGATATGCGCCGGACGCATGGGCGGCGGCGAGTACACCGTGTACGTGACGAAGCAGGGCGGCGAGATATGGTCTGTCATCGGGTCCCGGCCCGTGGGCGAGGCGGTATACACCGTGGAGCAGGGTCTTGGCATCGCCGGGGACCTGATCCGGGGCTGGGGCCTGAAGGGCCTGGAGGAGAGCTATCACACAGTGTCCGGCGGCGTGCTGCTGGTGAACTTCGAGCACTCTGAGCAGGGGGTGCGCTGCTATCCGGACCTCATCAAGGTGGGGGTGGCCCTGGATACGGGCGCGCTTATGAGCTATGACGCCAAGGGGTATATCACCGCCCATACCAAGCGGACCATCCCCGAGACAGCCGTCTCCGAGGAGAAGGCCCAGGCGGGCCTGGCCAAGACTCTGTCCGTCCAGGACCACGCCATGGCCATCATCCCCACCGAGGGCGGCCAGGAGCGGTACTGCCATGAATTTCTCTGCCAGGCGGAGGACGGGGACCGGTATCTCATGTACGTGAACGCCCAGACCGGGGACCAGGAAAAGATACTCATTTTGCTGGAAGACGAGACCGGGACCCTTACCGTTTGAATAATTTGTAGGAATTTTACCAAAAAAATCGCAAAAAAGTGGATATTGACCGCAAAAAGGGCTTGTATCTTTCTGTAACTTTTGTTATAATTGCGTTACAGAAAGGTGTGATCGAATGAATATCGTACCCAATACGACCTGCCGGCGCTGCCATCGGCAGTATCCTTCGTTCCGCAGCCGCTGCCCTTATTGCGGTACCAAAAAGACAAAGACGGTACGCAGCGCTGTCCCCGAGACGGACAGCACCGTGCCCAGCACGCCCGCCGCGAAGAACGCGGCCGAGGCGGTAAATATGCAGATGCTCATCGGCGGCGTTATTTTGCTGGCCGTCATCATCCTCACCATCACCATCGTGTCCGTCAATGTGGGGAAGGATGTGTCCGCGGCGGAGGAGATCCAGTCCCAGATCGACGCCGAGGCCCAGATCACCCCGCCCGCGCCTCCCACGCCCTCGCCGTCTCCTCAGCCCTCGCCCGCGCCGCAGATCACCAGCGTCAGCATCAGGGGATCCTATCAGCCCGAGCTGGACTATAACGGCAACGGCTTCTGGGCCAAGGTCGGTGATTCGGATTATACCTTTACCGTGTCCTGGTATCCCGGCGAGGTCGCCAGCACGCCTGAGTGGACCAGCGATAACGAGGAGGTCGCCACCGTGGAGGGCGACGGGCCCGTGGGCACCATCAAGATCGTTGGGCCCGGCGACGTTACCATCTCCGTGAAGGTCAGTGACGATCCCCGGGGCACGGGCACCATCCCCATCCACGTCTACGACCCTAACAGCTGACATTTATATTGGAAAAGCCTGCGCCCGGCCGGGCGCAGGCTTTTGAATTTGTCCTTGACAAGGCCGGGGATATGCGATAGAATAAGCAGGCTGAAACGGACGATTGGCGCAGCTGGTAGCGCATCCGCTTGACGTGCGGGAGGTCACAAGTTCGAGTCTTGTATCGTCCACCAATATGAACAACCGGGGATGTTATCCCCGGTTGTTCATATTTTTCAACGGTGGTCTCGAACTTGTGACCTCATTGAGCCGCCGCTTGCGGCGGCGGAACCGGCGGCGGAGCCGGGCGCGAAGCGCCGGACCGCCGCAAGTTCGAGTCTTGTATCGTCCACCAAACGAAAGGACACGCGAAAGCGTGTCCTTTCGTTTGGGCTTTCGGCCCGGCGGGGCGGGCCTCAGCACCGATTTAGTTTTTAACGGCGGGAGTGAATCCCGCCTAAACCAATTCTCCGCTTTGCTGCGAATTGACGCGCGACTCCGCGCGAACATTGAAAACCCGCTGTGCAGGGCTTTCATGGGAGCCCTGAAAAGCGCTCCGGTTTTTCTGTTAGGACTTGACAGGCAAGCCGGGCGCGGTCTATAATGAACATATAAAAGGGCGCTGTGACAGCGGTTAGCCCTGATTGGTTAAGATTTCAGATGGAAACCGTCACCGTGCAGGGTGGCGGTTTCTGCTTCTCACGACTATGATCGTGACCCGGTAAGGTCCGATATGTAGCGTAATCCGCATAAGCCTCACCCCCTTTCGGGGATCGTGGCCAACCGCCGCCGTTGTTCAGCACCCCGGTGCCGTAGCACCGTGGACAGGATAGCACACGGACCGACAAAATGCAAGCTATGCGGGGGAGGGTAGAGGTATGGATAACCAGAAAGCTCCTGATACGATGGTATACTGTCCGATCTATGGTCGGGACATTCCAGAAGGTCTGTGCTGGGACGTGGCGAACATAGGCGATAACAGCCTCATGCTCCCAGCCAATGAAAAGCCGTTATGTGGCTGGGACGAGGCGTACAGAATATGCAAGACGTGTCCGGAGTATGACGACATGGGCCGGTAAATACTGAGCGGGACAGGATAGGCTGTCCCGCGTTTGCTTCAATGAGACTCAACGGTTCGCCTTTGATATTTGACTCCTGCGGACGGAAGTGATAAATTAAAGCGTAACAGAGAATAATAAGAGGTACGGAAAGATGAAAACGCAGCGACTGGTCATCCTTCTGCTGGTATTGGCCCTGGCGGTGGGACTGGAGGCGGTAGTCATGACCCGGTTCACCGGGGACCGCGGGCCCGCCGCGGAGGTCGCGCCCAGCCCGGAGCCCACCGCGGAGCCCACCGCGACGCCGGAGCCCACACCGGAGATCGACCTCGCGGCCACGAAGCCCAACGAGGCGGGGGAGATCCCCATCGTCATGTTCCACGCGTTCACGGAGGGCCTGGACCCCAACGAGTCGTACTCCGACGATTTCAAGCGCTATACCCAGAGCTTTTCCTATCTCCGTGATCTCATGGAGAGGCTGTACGACAAGGGTTACCGGCTGGCCTCCATGAACGATTTTCTGAACAACGAGATCAAGGTGGAAGCCGGATACCGGCCCGTCATCTTCACCTTCGACGACGGCACCTACAGCCAGTTCAGCCTGATCGAGGAGAACGGCGAGCTCACGGTGAACCCGGACTGCGCGGTGGCGGTCATGCTGGACTTCTATAAGGAGCATCCCGACTTCGGCCTGGCGGGTACATTTTATGTAAACCTCGGCGGCTCGCCCTTCTATGAGGAGCGCTCCGAGGGGCCGAAGCTGGCGGGGACGCTCCAGGAGCGGCTCCAGTATCTCATCGATCTGGGTTTTGAGATCGGCAACCACACCTACACCCACTACAACATGTCCAACGCCACGGACGCGGAGACCATCATCCGGGAGGTGGGGAAGAACCAGGCGGCCATGTACGACCTCATAGAGGGCTACACGTTCACCAGCTTCTCGCTGCCCTTCGGCGGCCTGACGGACGACCTGTTCGAGCACATCAAGCGGGGCGTATACGAGGGCGTGCCCTATGAGAACAAGGGCGTGGTGGAGGTGGGCTGGGACCCGTCTGTCTCCCCGGTCAATCCCGACTTCAACCCCTATGGCATCCACCGGGTGCGGGGCACCGGCTATATGGCGGAGGACTGCGACTTCGAGTGGTGGCTCAGAAACGAGCGGGACCCGGTGTATGTGAGCGACGGGGACCCCAACACCGTCACGGTACCCGAGGCCTACACCTACCTGGTGGACGAGACCAAGCTGGGGGACAAACAGCTGCGGGTATATTGAGAAACAGAATAAGCGACAGCGGCTTGCGTTTGCAGGCCGCTGCTTATTTTGCACCCACTTCCAGTTCGATGATCTCCAGGCCCTGGCGCATGGCGTAGAGCATGGTGCTGCGGGTACCGCCGGGGGCGCCGTTGTAGACGGCGATCAGATAATGAGAATGGTCCACCATGTAGCGGTTGCGGTCCATCATGCACTCGGGGGTGTAGCTTTTGTGCAGAACCGTGAGGGTGTCGCACTCCTCCGCCAGGCGGAAGTAGCGGCCCTTCCAATAGTCGTTCCACCGGGCCTCCTGTCCCGCGTGGGGGATGGCGGCCTCCAGCGTCACGTCCGGGTGCTCGTCCCGCAGGGCCACCACCGACTCGCCGAAGTACATGTCCGCGCCGGTGGCCATGCCGCAGATGAAATGGCGGCAGCCCGCGGCGTACAGCGAGGCCAGCACATCCGCGATGGCGGCCTTCAGCCGGAGGCAGGCGGGGTCCCGGTCGTTGCCGCCCCAGGGCAGCTTGTCGGCCCGGTGGCCGGTGAAGCAGCATGTCTTTTCTCGTTCCATGGCACCATTATGGCATAGCCCGGCGGCCATTGCAAACAAATCTTTCCATGGAAGAACTTTTTTCGCCCGGCATGTAAGTTCCCGCGGGAATTTGGCATACTAGAGCTTGTAACTAAACATCAATGGAGGCATAGTGATGAAGACCATCATTTCCACCCTGCTGGCGGCTGTCATGATCCTCTCGGTCATGGCCGGCTGCGCCAGGGATAAGGCGCCCACAGCCCATCCCACGCCTGCCGCTACAGCCACCGCTACTGCTACGGCACGGCCCACTGCCACTCCGAAGGCCAGTCCCAAGCCCACCGACAGCACCGCTGACGGCGTCATCGATGAGGGCCGGGACGCGGTGGACGGCGTGGTAGGCGCCGGCGCGGACGCGGTGGAGGACCTGGTGGAGGGCGCCGGGGAGGCCGTGGACGACGTGGTGGACGCCGGCGAGGACGCCGTGGACCATGTGACCGGCAACAGCCCCAAGACCAGCTCCAGGAAGTAACCGGCAAATTGTATGCGGCCCGGGGAAGAACCGGGCCGCCTTTTTGGTTAAAAAATGATTACACAAAATACATATCAGAAAATCTTCACAAATATATTGACAAAATAGGGGAGGTATTGTTAAAATTAAACTAACGTTCCTGGCAAAATTTATTTTAAAGGAGATCGACTTTCATGAAGAAGTTCCTTTCCCTGGTCCTGGCGCTGGCCATGGTCCTGAGCCTGGGCGCGATCGCGTTCGCCGATGACGTTCCCAACAACGAGAAGCCCGTCATCTGGTTCAACCGTCAGCCCTCCAACAGCACCACCGGCGAGCTGGACATGGACGCTCTGACCTTCAACGAGAAGACCTACTACGTGGGCTTCGACGCCAAGCAGGGCGCTGAGCTGCAGGGCCAGATGATCGTGGATTACCTGCAGGCCCAGGATCCCGCGGCGGTCGACCGCAACGGCGACGGCATCATCGGCTATGTCCTGTGCATCGGCGACATCGGCCACAACGACTCCATCGCCCGTACCCGCGGCGCCCGTAAGGCCCTCGGCACCGCTGTTCCCGACGCTGCTCAGGGCAAGACCGCGATTGAGACCATCGACGATGTGGATCCGACCGCTGTCGGCACCAACCTGGACGGCTCTTCCTCCTATGTGCAGGACGGCGCCATCACCATCGGCGACAAGGAGTTCGTCGTCCGTGAGCTGGCCTCTCAGGAGATGAAGAACAACGCCGGCGCCACTTGGGACGCCCCCACTGCCGGCACCGCCATTATGACCTGGAGCGCCTCCTTCGGCGACCAGATCGACGTGGTCGTCTCCAACAACGACGGCATGGGCATGGCCGTGTTCAATGGCTGGTCCAAGGAGAACGGCGTTCCCACCTTTGGCTATGACGCCAACTCCGACGCTGTCGCCGCCATCGCCGACGGCTACTGCGGCACCATTTCCCAGAACGCCGACGTGCAGGCCTATCTGACCCTGCGTGTCATGCGTAACGCCCTGGACGACGCCGACATCATGACCGGCATCAGCACTCCTGACGCCGCCGGCAACGTCCTGAGCGAAGACCTGTACTACTACGACGAGGCCACCCGCTGCTTCTACGCCCTGAACGGCGCCGTGACGGCGGACAACTACGAGGCCTTCCTGGACGCCACCGCTCCCAACGCCGCGTTCAACAACCAGCTGAGCGAAGAGGACGCCGCCACCAAGAAGGTTTGGCTGGACATCTTCAACTCCACCGATAACTTCCTGAACGCCACCTATAAGCCCCAGCTGGAGAACTACGACGGCATCCTGAACCTGGATGTGGAGTACATCGCCGGCGACGGCCAGACCGAGGCCAACATCACCGACCGCCTTGGCAACCCGGGCGACTACGACGGCTTCGCTATCAACATGGTGAAGACCGACAACGCCGCTTCCTACACCTCCAAGCTCCAATAATCACGGCTTGAAGATCCAATGGTAGTTTAAAGGACGGGGGCCATCAGGAAGTCTCTTCCTGGTGGCCCCTTTTGGAACGCCACCCCTCAGCCCGGCGGGAACGGGCTGCGGAGTGCCGTTCCGGCAAAAAAGCGAAGGCGAAAGGACAGGGGTGAAATATGGCAGATAAGGAAGCAAAGACCGTCTTATCCATCCGGGGCATGTGCAAGTCCTTCGGCCGAAACCGCGTTCTCGACCACATCGACATGGATGTGAAAGAGGGGTCCATCATGGGCCTCATGGGCGAGAACGGCGCGGGAAAATCGACCATGATGAAGTGCCTGTTCGGCACCTATCAGAAGGACGAGGGCACCATCTTCTTCGACGGCAAGGAGGTCAACTTCTCCGGCCCCAAGAACGCGCTGGAAAACGGCGTGGCCATGGTGCACCAGGAGCTGAACCAGTGCCTGGAGAGGAGCGTGCTGGACAATCTCTTCCTGGGCCGCTATCCGAAAAACTCTATGGGCGTCGTGGACGAGGCCCGGATGAAGCGGGAGGCGGCCGATCTTTTCCGGCGGCTGAACATGACGGTGAATCTGACCGCGCCGATGAAGACCATGTCGGTCTCCGCCCGGCAGATGGTGGAGATCGCCAAGGCCATATCCTATGACGCGAAGCTGATCGTTCTGGACGAGCCGACCTCGTCGCTGACCGTCCGGGAGGTCAGCAAGCTCTTCGAGATGATGCGCAACCTGAAGGCCCAGGGCATATCGCTGGTGTATATCTCCCACAAGATGGACGAGATATTCGAGATATGCGACCAGGTCTCGGTTCTGAGGGACGGCAAGATGGTGGCCACCAAGAATACCGACGAGACAACCATGGATGAGCTCATCGCCGCCATGGTGGGCCGGTCTCTGGACAACCGTTTCCCGCCGGTGGACAACACGCCGGGGGACGTGGTGCTGTCCGTACAGCATCTTTCCACCAAGTTCGCCCCCAACCTGAAGGACATCTCCTTCGACGTGCGGGAGGGGGAGATATTCGGCCTGTACGGCCTGGTGGGCGCGGGGCGCACGGAGCTTCTGGAGACCATGTTCGGCGTCCGGACCCGCGCCGCGGGCCGGGTGTACTACAACGGCCGGCTCATGAACTTTGCCAACGCCCGGGACGCCATGGACCACGGCTTCGCCATGATCACGGAGGAGCGCAAGTCCACCGGCCTGTTCCTGGAGGGCGATCTCACGTTCAACACCACAATCACCAACCTGGAGCACTACAAGCGGGGCGCCGCCCTGTCCAAGGACAAGATGGTAAAGGCCACGGCCAACGAGATCAACGTCATGCGCACCAAGTGCATGGGGCCGTCCGACTCCATCACGGCGCTGTCCGGCGGCAACCAGCAGAAGGTCATTTTCGGCAAATGGCTGGAGCGGGATCCGGCGGTCTTTATGATGGATGAGCCCACCCGCGGCATCGACGTGGGCGCGAAATACGAGATATACGAGCTCATCATCAAAATGGCCAAGCTGGGCAAGGCCATCATCGTCGTATCCTCGGAGATGCCCGAGATCCTGGGCATCACGAACCGGATCGGCGTCATGTCCAACGGCTATCTCGCCGGCATCGTCAACACCAAAGAGACCGACCAGGAGGAACTCCTGCGGCTCAGCGCCAAATATCTGTGATGGGAGGAAAGAACGAAAGTCATGGCCAGTATCAATGAAAAGATCCTCTCCCTGGAGGAAGAACAGAAGCTCCTGGCACCCATTGACGAATATGTGGGGAAGATACAGGAGCAGGTCAATGCGCTTCGTGTGGATGGTACCGACAAGGTAACGGCGCTGACCAACCATATCGCCATCGTCAAGGAGAACGCCAACTATACCAAGAGCGAGAAGGCGGCCATCATCGACGAGGACAAGAAGGCTCTGGCCCAGGCGAAGGCTGTGGAGGACAAGAACAAGGCCCAAATCAAGTCCCTCATCGACGACGCGGTCAAATACCTGGACGCCAACTATGACAAGGACTACTACAGCAAGGTTTTGGCTTCCTGCGAGGCGGAGAAGGCGGCGGAAAACAGCCGCTACGAGGCGGAACTGGCGGAACTGAAAAAGCAGCACGCGGCGGACGTCGCCAAGCTCTCCGACCAGGGGGAGATCAAGGACGAGAAATACGTCTACAAAAACAAGCAGTTCGACGCCAAGCTGAAGCACGACGCCACCCTGCAGCAGATCAAGGACCGCCGGCACGACGCCTACGCCCACCGGTACCACCTCATCGACCTGCTGCGCCTTTCCAAGTTCACCTTTGGCGAGAAGCAGAAGCAGAAGTGGGAGAACTACAAGTACACCTTCAACACCCGGCAGTTTTTGCTGACCAACGGCCTGTACATAGTCATTGTTCTGGTCTTCATCCTGCTGTGCATCCTGGCCCCCATTGTGAAGCACACCAAGCTGCTGACCGTGAACAACATCCTGAACATCCTGCAAGCCGCGTCTCCCCGCATGTTCCTGGCCCTGGGCGTTGGCGGCCTGATCCTGCTGGGCGGCACGGACCTTTCCGTGGGCCGTATGGTGGGCACCAGCATGGTCATCTCCACCATGATCATGCACAAGGGCATCAACACGGGCGCCATCTTCGGGCATATCTTTGACTTCACCGCCGTCCCCCTGGTGGTGCGGGTCATCATGGCCCTGGTGCTCTGCTGCTGCGTCACCACGCTGTTCACCAGCTTTGCCGGATTCTTCACGGCCCGGTTCAAGATCCACCCGTTCATCTCCACCATGGCCAACATGCTCATCATGTTCGGCCTCATGACCTTTGCCACCAAGGGCGTGTCCTTCGGCGCTATTGAGCCGGACATCCAGAAGATGATCATGCCGAAGATCGGCGGCAAGTTCCCCACCATCATATTGTGGGCGGTGGCCGTGATCATCATCATGTACTTCATCTGGAACAAGACAACGCTGGGGAAGAACATGTACGCCGTGGGCGGCAACTCCGAGGCGGCGGCCGTGTCCGGCATCTCCGTGTTCAAGGTCACCATCACCGCCTTCATCATCGCCGGTATCCTCTACGGCTTCGGTGCGTGGCTGGAGTGCATCCGTATGGTGGGCTCCGGTTCCGCCTCCTACGGGCAAGGCTGGGAGACAGACGCCATCGCGGCCTGCGTGGTGGGCGGCATCTCCTTCAGCGGCGGCATCGGCAAGATACAAGGCATCGTGGTGGGCGTACTCATCTTCACCGCCCTGACCTACTCCCTGACCATCCTGGGCGTGGACACCAACCTGCAGTTCGTGTTCTCCGGCATCATCATCCTGTCCGCCGTCACCATCGACTGCCTGAAGTATGTCCAGAAGAAGTAAGAGCTCATCTATCAAAATACCGTCAAAACAGCGATCAGGACCCATCCCCAAAGGGATGGGTCCTGATTTTTGCTGTCTCAGGCCTTGGGCAGCAGGCCGTGCTTTTCCAGCACCTCCGTCAGGGCCTTTTTGTGGGCCTTGCCCATGGCCACCAGAGGCAGGCGCATCTCGTAGGAGCAGAGCTCCATCACGGCCATGGCCGTCTTCACGGGGATGGGGTTCACCTCGGTGAACAGCCCCGCGAACAGGTCCATGTACTCCCGGTTGAGCTTCGCCGCGCCGGCGTAGTCGCCGGAAAGACACAGCTCACACAGCTTTGCCACCACCTCGGGGACCAGGTTGGATGCCACGGATATGACGCCCTTGGCCCCCAGGGCCATCATGGCCACCGTGTCGGAGTCGTTGCCGCTGTAGAAGGCGACCTGGTCGCCGCACAGGGCCACGGTCCGGGCGAACTGGCCGATGTCGCCGGAGGCCTCCTTCACACCGGCGATGTTGTCGTGGCCGGCCAGGATGGCGTATGTCTCCGGGGTGATGCCCACGCCTGTGCGGCTGGGCACGTTGTAGAGGATGAGGGGCAGGGAGGAGCGGTCCGCCACGTAGGTGAAGTGCTGGATGAGCCCCGCCTGGGTGGTCTTGTTGTAGTAGGGCGTGACCATCAAGAGACCGTCCGCCCCGGCGGCCTCCGCCCGCCTGGCCATTTCCAGGGCTCCGGCGGTGTCGTTGGAACCGATACCGGCCACGATTTTCATGCGGCCCGCGCTCTTCTCCGCCGCGAAGCGATAGAGGTCCTCGTGCTCCTGCGCGGTGAGGGTGGCCCCCTCGCCGGTGGTGCCGCAGACGATGAGGGCGGCGGTGCCGCCCGCGGCCTGGGCCTCGATGATGCGCTCCAATGCGGCGTAGTCCACAGCGCCGTCCCGCAGCGGGGTGACCAGCGCGGTGCCGGAACCTTCAAATATAGGCTTTGTCAAAGAAATTCCCTCCAAAAGAAAGATGCCGCGGGCTTGTCGCCTACGGCATCTTTTGCGTATTTTGTTCGGAGGTCAGCGATCCAGCCATCCCTCGGCGCAGAGGAGCTCCGCCAGCAGTACGGCGCCGCCCGCCGCGCCCCGCAGGGTGTTGTGGCTCAGGCACACGAACTTGTAGTCATACTGGCTGTCGGGACGAAGCCGCCCCACGCTCACGGCCATGCCGCCCTCCAGAGTCCGGTCCAGCTTGGTCTGAGGCCGGTTGTCCTCGGTGAAGTAGTGCAAAAACTGCTTGGGGGCGGAGGGGAGGTTCAGCTCCTGGGGCCGGCCGGAGAAATGGGCCCAGCGGTCCAGGATCTGCTCCATGGTGGGCTTTTTGTCAAAGCTGGCGAACACGGCGGCCATGTGGCCGTTGGAGCAGGGAACCCGCAGGCACTGGGCGGTGACGGACGGGGCGACCGCGCTTTCGATATGGTCGTCCACCACCTTGCCCCAGAGCTTCATGGGCTCCTGCTCGCTCTTCTCCTCCTCGCCGCCGATAAAGGGGATGACGTTGTCCACCATCTCGGGCCAGGTGTCAAAGGTCTTGCCGGCGCCGGAAATGGCCTGGTAGGTGCACACAAGCACCTTATTGAGGCCGAACTCGTCCTTCAAAGGGTGGAGGGCGGGCACATAGCTCTGCAGAGAGCAGTTGCTCTTCACGGCGATAAAGCCGCGCTTGGTACCCAAGCGCTTTCTCTGGGCGGGGATGACGGCCAGGTGCTCCGGGTTGATCTCCGGCACAACCATGGGCACGTCCGGCGTCCAGCGGTGGGCGCTGTTGTTGGATACCACGGGGCACTCCAGCTTGGCGTACCGCTCCTCCAGGGCCTGGATCTCGTCCTTCTTCATGTCCACGGCGGAGAACACCATATCCACCTCCGAGGCGATGAGCTCGGCGTCGTCCACGGCGTTTTTCACCACGATGGTCTTGGCCTTCCCGGGCATAGGCACTTCCAGGGCCCAGCGGGAGCCCACGGCTTCCTCGTATGTTTTCCCGGCGCTGCGGCCGCTGGCCGCGATGTCGGTCAGCTCGAACCAGGGGTGGTCCGCCAGCAGGGTAACAAAGCGCTGGCCCACCATGCCGGTGCCGCCGATCACGCCAACTTTCAGCTTTTTCATATCGTTGACCTCCTGAGTCATTGTATGTCGCGGGGGAGAGGGTGTGAAAAGTTACATAATTGTTGACAATTTGTAATTTATTGTATATAGTAGGCTTGATAAGTATAGCATACCACATTTGCCGCGTCAATCGTCTTTCGATGGGAAGGGAGGACATAATATGAAACTGCTGGAGCGATCCCGGCCGGTGCTGGCGGCGCTGCTGATTGTGGCGGCGCTGGCGTCGTTTCTGATCACGGGCGCCTCCGCGGCCAGCTTTACGGATGTGTCCTCCTCCGCGTGGTACGCCAGCGCCGTGAACTTCGTGACGGCCCGGGGCCTCTTCCAGGGCACCTCCGACACCAAGTTCAGCCCCAACGGGGTCATGACCCGGGCCATGTTCATCACGGTCCTGGGCCGGTACGCCCATGTGGACCCGGATACCTGGCTGGCGGGACAGGTCACCGGCTCCGGCGTCAACATGCGCTCCGGGCCCGGCACCAGCTACGGGGTGGTGACCGTGCTCAGCCGTGGCGCCACGGTGACGCTGGCGGGGAAGTCCGGCAGCTGGTACAAGGTCAAGCGGGGCTCCCAGACGGGCTATGTCAGCGCCCAGTACATATCCCCCCGCTACCACAGCTTTAACGACGTGTCCTACGGCCAATACTACGCCGGTTACGCGGTTTGGGCCTATGAAAAGGGCGTCGCCGAGGGCCTGAGCGACAAGGTGTTCTCCCCCAACGGGAACGTGACCCGCCAGCAGGCATGCACGTTCCTGGACCGGTTCGCCACGGTCATGGGGCTGAAGGTGTCCCAGAAGGCCGCGGCCGTCACCTTTAAGGACAGTACAAAAATTAGTTCCTGGGCCAAGACAAGCGTCACCGCCATGCAGCGGGCCGGCGTGGTGGAGGGGGACGAAAAGGGGTATTTCAACCCTGGCGGCTCCGCCACCCGGGCCCAGGCCGCGGCCATGCTCATGCGCTTTGACAGCGCCTGCGGCGGGAGCAATACGCCCTCCACCATGCCGCCCGCGCCCACCCTGCGGCCCACGCCCACGCCTGCCAATCGGCCTATACCCACCCCCGCCCCCAGCAAAGCGCCGGTGCCCGGCTACCCGGCGGACACCCCGGCCACCTTCGTGAGCGGTACGGTGAAGCCCCGGTTCACGGTTGTCCGGGTGGGGCTGTATGTGAGCACCAATACCTATAATACATGTCTGGCCCAGGTGCCGCTATATAACGTGAACGGCACGGGCTTTGAGTACGGCATCATGGGCACGGACCGGCAGTTCTACGGAGCCGGAACCATCAGTGACCGGTCCATCACCGTCACGGTCAGCGGCAACGTCTTCACCATCCGGGACAGCGGCGGGAAGGTGGTCCACTCCGTCACCACCAGCGCCCTGGCCATCCACCCCACGGGCGGCGCCAAGGGACTTACAAAGGTGAACAACAGCTACAGCTACAACGGCGACTTTGAGCTGCGCCCGGCGGCCAACGCCCCCGGAAAGATCACCGTCATCAACTTCGTGGGCATCGAGGACTACGTGAAGGGCGTCCTGCCCTGGGAGTTCGGCTTCACCTGGCCCGCCGAGACCATGAAGGCGGCGGCGGTGGCCTCCCGCAGCCACATCCAAAAGACGGACCTGGTCTATCTCAGCTTCGGCATCGACGTGGTGGCCAACGACGGCACCCAGGCCTATCAGGGCCGCCGGACCTACGGCGAGAGCTCCTTTGCCGCCACCGACGCGGCGGTGGACGCCACCGAGGGCCAGTACCTCACCTATAACGGCGAGATATGCCTGTGTTCCTTCTCCGCCTGCGACGGGGGCCAGATCCTCAGCGCCCAGCAGGTGTTCGGCACCAATTACCCCTATCTGGTTGCCAAGGAAGACCCCTATGAGACCTATGTGAAAAACGAGATATCCAACTACAACTCCCTGGTCCGGGCCAGCCACCGGGTGGGTCTGAGCCAGTGGGGCGCCTACTCTATGGGCAAGTATTTCAACAAAAACTACACAGACATCCTGGGCTTCTACTACACGGGGACCCATCTGCAATTTGGAGTGTAAACTTTGAAGACATCCGATTTTATGTATGACCTGCCGGAACGGCTCATCGCCCAGACGCCCCTGGAGCGCCGGGACGGCTCCCGGCTGCTGGTGCTGGACAAGACCACCGGCGCGCGGGAACACCGGCACTTTTACGACTTGCCGGAATACCTCCGGCCCGGGGACTGCATGGTCCTCAACGACTCCCGGGTCATCCCGGCCCGGCTCATCGGCGCCCGCCCCACCGGCGGGGCCATCGAGGTGGTGCTCCTCCGGGACCTGGGGGACAAGCGGTGGGAGTGCCTGGTCCGGCCGGGGAAGAAGATGCGCCCCGGCCATCAGGTCATCTTCGGCGACGGCGAGCTCACCGGCGAGGTGGAATCCGTGTCCGAGGGGGGCAACCGGGTCATCCGGTTCCAGTACGAGGGCATCTTCCTGGAGATATTGGAACGGCTCGGCCGCATGCCCCTGCCGCCCTACATCAAGGAGCAGCTGGCCGACCCGGAGCGGTACCAGACCGTCTACTCCAAGCACCCCGGCAGCGCCGCCGCACCCACGGCGGGGCTCCATTTCACCCCGGAACTGCTGGACAAGATCCGGGCCATGGGCGTGGACGTGCGATTTGTGACGCTGCACGTGGGCCTCGGTACCTTCCGGCCAGTGAAGGCGGAGGATATAGAGGACCACGAGATGCACTCGGAGTTCTGCACCGTCCCGGCGGACACCGCCCAGGCGGTGAACCGGGCCAAAGCGGCCGGGAACCGCGTCGTTTCCGTGGGCACCACCAGCTGCCGCACATTGGAGAGCTTCACCGGGGAGGACGGCCGTCTCCGGGCCGACAGCGGATGGACCAACATCTTCATCTACCCGGGATACAAATTCAAGTGCATCGACGCGCTGGTGACCAACTTCCACCTGCCGGGTTCCACGCTGGTGATGCTGGTGTCCGCCCTGGCGGGACGGGAGAACATCCTGGCCGCCTACAAGGAGGCGGTGGAGATGGAATACCGGTTCTTCTCCTTTGGGGACGCGATGTTCATCCACTGAAAACGATACAGATGGGCCGGGAAGGCGATCTCCCGGCCTTTTCATTGACATATGGGAAAAACCTGATACAATACCTTTTGCGACTATTTTCAAGTGAGGACGCTATGTTTAAGCTGCTGAAACAGGATGAGGGCCATGCCCGGCGGGGGGAGTTCACCACGCCCCACGGCACGGTGCAGACCCCGGCCTTCATGAACGTGGGCACCGCCGCCGCCATCAAGGGCGGCCTGTCCGCCAAGGACCTGGAGGACCTGGGCTGCCAGGTGGAGCTTTCCAACACCTACCACCTCCACGTCCGACCCGGGGACGAGCTCATCCGGGATATGGGGGGCCTTCACAAGTTCATGGACTGGCACGGCCCCATCCTCACGGACAGCGGCGGCTTCCAGGTGTTCTCTCTGGCGGGCCTGCGGAAGGTGACCGAGGAGGGGGTGGCCTTCCAGAGCCACGTGGACGGCCGGCACCTGTTCATCGGCCCGGAGCAGAGCATGCGCATCCAGTCCAATTTGGGCTCCGACGTGGCCATGGCCTTCGACGAGTGCGTGAAGATCCCCTCGCCCCGGGAGTATTTCGAGGCGGCCAACAAGCGGACATACCGGTGGCTGGTGCGGTGCAAGGCGGCGCTGGCGGAGTATAACGCCGCCCCCGACGCGGTGAACCCCGGGCAGATGCTCTTTGGCATCAACCAGGGGGGCGTTTACCCGGACCTGCGGGTGGAACACATGAAGGCCATCGCCGAGCTGGACCTGCCTGGCTACGCCATCGGCGGCCTTGCGGTGGGGGAGACCCACCAGGAGATGTACGACACCATCGAGATCGTCCAGGAGCACATGCCGGCGGATCGGCCCCGGTATCTCATGGGCGTGGGCACCCCGGGGAACATCATCGAGGGCGTATGGCGGGGGATAGATCTGTTCGACTGCGTCATGCCCGCCCGGAACGGCCGCCACGCCCACCTCTTTACGAAGCAGGGCATCCTCAACCTGAAAAACGAGCGATACGCCCGGGACGAGAGCCCCATCGATCCGGAATGCGGCTGCCCTGTGTGCCGCCGGTACAGCCGGGCCTATGTGCGCCACCTGTTCAAAGCGGGGGAGACCCTGGGCCTGCGGCTGGCTGTGATGCACAACCTGTGGTTTTACAACAACATGATGGCGGAGATACGCCAGGCTCTGGACAAGGGCGCCTTTGCCGCTTATCGGGCAAAATACGCGAAATTGCTTGACACCCGTATCTGATACACATTATAATAACAATAACACATTTGGAGGTAATCAAATGAAGCGTTCCAGCATGATCAGGGTCCTGGCCCTTGCCATTATAGTCGCTGTCGGCGCCCTTATGGTGTCCGGCTGCGCTCCCGCCGCTGCCACCACCGCCGCGGACGGCACCGGCGCGGCCGCCTCCGCTGCCGGCGGCGGTATCAGCATGATCATTATGATGGTCGTGCTCATCGCGGTGTTCTACTTCTTCATGATCCGTCCGGAGAACAAGCGGAAGAAGAAGGCCCAGGAGATGCGCGACAACCTGTCCGTGGGCGATACCATCACCACCATCGGCGGCATCATCGGCAAGATCGTCGCCGTGCGTGACAACACCATTGTCATTGAGACCAGCGACGACCGGGTCCGTATGCAGCTGACCAAGTGGGCCGTGTCCAGCGTGGGCAAGCAGACTGAGGAAGAGACCAAGTAAGCATCCAAAAGACAAATAATTTGATCCCCCCGTGAATAGGCTGTACCAGTCTTTTCATGGGGGGTATTTCCATGTCGTTTTTGAAAAAGAAGTCCCTGCTGTTCTGCGTGGGCGCGGGGACCGGAAGCGCCCTTGTGCTCACGGCGCTGTTTTTGCTGCCCTTCGCCTGGGCCATACGGGGGGAGCTGCTGCCGGAGAACGCCGGGTGGCTGTGCGCCGCTCTCAGCGCGGGGATCGGCGTGCTTGTCCCAACGGCCCTCATCTGCCATATCCGCCGGCGGCAGGCGCTGGCTACCGGCGCGGCTATCGCCGGAGGCTTTCTTGTCCTCGCGGCCCTCTGCTGCGCCCTTGGGGGAGAGGGGTACAGCTTCGGCCTGTGGCTGGGGGCCCTGGCGGCGGCTCTTCTGGCGGGAGGTCTGGCAGGCGCGGTGCTGTCCGTGCGCCGGTCCGGCCGCAAAAAACGCCGTCGTTAGGCAATTTTGATAACAATTTGTAAACTGCATAAAAAGTAACAAAAAGTTACATAGACACAAAATATCGTTATTCAATGTAACTAAATCCGCAAGACGTGGGGCGATATTTTGGGGGATGCAGGGAATAGAATTACAAAACGTAACTTTTTTAATAATTTTGTTGACGTAACTGTAGTTAAAAGTTACAAAATTTACATTTTTCGCGAAAAAAGCTTGATTACTCCTTGAAGATGTATTATAGTGGCCTTACGATAATTATGTCAAATGACATCGAGGAGCGTGGTCACGGTGACGAATCAGGAGTGCATCGCGAAGTATGAGCGGTATCTGACCGACGAGAAGAAGGCGTCCCGCAATACGTTGAGTTCTTATCTGCGGGACATCCGCCAGTTCGGCGAGTATCTGGAGGCCAACGGCGGCGTCGATTATGTCACTGCCGGGGAGAAGGACCTGAACGGCTATATCGATCATCTGCGCGAGGCGGGCAAGTCGGTGGCCACGGTTTCCCGTAACATCGCATCGCTTAAAAACTTCTACGTGTGGATGAAGCTCCACGGCTACGTGGAGGCCAACCCCACCGGGAAGCTGGTGCCGGACAAGGCCGCCCATAAGCTGCCGGAGGTCCTGACCGCCCAGGAGGTGGAGCTGCTGCTGAGCCAGCCCGAGTGCACCGACCGGAAGGGCTACCGGGACCGGGCCATGCTGGAGCTTTTGTACGCCACGGGCATCCGGGTGAGCGAGCTCATCGGCCTGGACGTGTCGGACGTGAACCTGTCCGCCGGCATCATCAACTGCCGCAGCCGGGACAAGGTCCGCTCCATCCCCCTGTATCCCAAGGCCGTGAAGGCCCTCAAGGACTACGTGGACTTCATCCGTCCTGAGATGATCGCCAATCCCGCCGAGCGGGCGCTGTTCGTGAATGTGAGCGGGGAGCGCATGAGCCGCCAGGGCTTCTGGAAGATCGTGAAGAGCTATCAGCAGAAGGCGGGCATCGAAAAGGACATCACGCCCCACACCCTGCGCCACAGCTTCGCCACCCATCTTTTGGAGAACGGCGCGGACCTGCACTCCATCCAGGAGATGCTGGGCCACGCGGACATCAGCTCCACCCAGATCTACTCCCAGCTGGTGAAAAAGCAGCTGAAGGACGTGTACAACAAGGCCCATCCCAGGGCGTAAAAAATACGGTAAAGCCCGGACCGAGCGGTCCGGGCTTTCTTGTCGTATCAGTTTGGCTTCTTGCCGCTCCGTCTCCTGCGGCGGCGGGGCTTGGCCTGGCGGGCCAGGAAATTGGCCTCCATCTCCTCGTCGGCCTCATACAAGAGCCGGTTGGCGACCCAGGAGCCGTCCTCCTCCCGGCGCAGCCGGATGCGGCAGAGGTAGGCCCCGTGCTCGTCGCACTTGGCGAGAGACATGTACCGGTGGTCCCCCTGGCTCACCCAGCCGGTGCGCTCCAGCAGCTTCCCGCAGACGGGGCACACGGCCCGGGACTGCTCCGCGGCCTCCCACAGGGCCTCCCGGGTGGGATAGGCGTCGGAGACGGAGTGCTCGATGGGGTCCGGACCGCTCTGATCGCCGGCGCCGTGGGTCTTGCGGGTGAGCTGGCCGGCCCACTCGGCGTACCGGGCCAGGCCCTCGGCAAGGTCCAGACGGGAGCAGACGAGGGCGGTGTTGTAGGCGTCGCCCAGGGCGTCATGGGCCACACGGGTCTGCTCGATGCCGAAGTGCTCCATGGCGGTCTCCAGGGATTTCTGGTTGTGGTCCGGGTCCTCGGTGAGGATGTTGTACACCACCTGCAGGTTCACCCACTGGCCCATCCAGTCGATGTCCAGGTCGTGGATGATGCAGTTCTGCTCCATGATGCCGCTGTCGTCGTAGCCCCAGGTCATAAAGGTGCAGTCCGGGCCGCACCAGGCCAGGAACTTCTCCAGCGCCTGGGGGAAGGGAAGTCCGTGGGCCAGGCGGTCGTTGTCGAAGCCGGTGAGCTTTTTTACTTTATAGTGCATCTTCCGGAACCACACGGGGCTCACGTCGCACTGAAACTCCTCGCCGGGGGTGAGGTCGTCGTTCAGCTTCACCGCGCCGATCTGGATGATCTCGCCCCGCAGATGGATGGGAAGATGGTTGAACACAGAGGATTTTGCGCTCATGGCCTGGTTCCACTCCAGGTCAATGACGATATACGGCATAATGGATGTCCTTCCTGGCGCCGGGAAAACGCCGGCAAATATTGTAACATATTTTTGAAAACATGACAATACAATTGCACGGATCTTCCTGATATGCTAAAATATCTGACTGTGAACCATAATTTAGCATTTTTTGCATAGTTTCAAGCACAAAGCACAATGTCACTTGCGATTCGTAGCGGATAAAATAAGGAATGGCTGGCAATGTTTAAACGATTTCAGAAGGAGACTGATATGAACATCGCGGTACTGTGCGGAGGGCTCTCCAACGAGCGGGACGTGTCCCTGTCGGGAGGCGTCGGCATCGCCCGCGCCCTGCGGGAGCAGGGCCACAAGGTGGCGCTGCTGGACCTGTTTCTGGGCTGGACCGAGCCCTTTGAACATATAGAAGACGTATTCACCCATGAGGATGCCGGAACGTCCTTTGCCGTGGGGGAGAACGCGCCGGACCTGGACGCCGTGCGGGCCATGCGCCCCGGCCAGGGCCTGGTGGGCCCGAATGTGCTGGATATATGCAAGGCGGCGGACATCGCCTTTCTGGCCCTGCACGGAGAAGAGGGCGAGAACGGCAAGCTCCAGGCCTATTTCGATATAAACGGCGTCAAGTACACCGGCAGCGGCTATCTGGGCAGCGCCATCGCCATGGATAAGGACGTGTCCAAGACCGTGCTCCGGGCGGCGGGTATTCCCGTGGCGGAGGGCGTAGTGCTGAAAAAGGGCGAGCCGGCGGCGGACGTGGGTTTTCCATGCGTGGTGAAGCCCTGTTCCGGCGGCAGCAGCGTGGGCACCACTATCGTGCAGGACCCGGCGGGATATGACGCGGCCCTGGCCTTGGCCTTCAAGTATGAGGACCGGGTGCTGGTGGAGAAGTTCATCCCCGGCCGGGAGCTCACCGTGGGCGTGCTGGACGGCAAGGCCATGCCCGTAACGGAGATCATCCCCAAGTCGGGCTTTTATGACTATAAGAACAAGTACCAGCCCGGCATGACCGACGAGCCCTGCCCCGCCCCCATCACGGCGGAGGAGACGGCGGCCATCCAGGCCATGGCGGAGCGGGCCTATAAGGCCCTGCGGCTGGAGGCCTACGGCCGGGTGGACTTCATCATGGGCAGGGACGGCGTGTTCTACTGCCTGGAGGCCAACACCCTGCCCGGCATGACCCCCACCAGCCTGATCCCCCGGATGGGCAAGGCCATGGGTATGACCTACGGCCAGCTGTGCGACCGGCTCATCGAGGCCTCTTTGAAAAAATACGGGAGGTAAGACATGCGCCATCTCACACCATCCGTGATCCTGGACGTGACGGGCGGCACCGCCGTCGGGACGCTCCCGGCGGGGGAGATCACCGCCGTCACCACTGACAGCCGGGCCGTCGTGCCGGGCTGTCTGTTTGCGGCCATCCCCGGCGCCAAGGTGGACGGCCACGACTATATCGCCAAGGCGGCGGATATGGGCGCGGCCTGCGTCCTGTGCCAGCGGGCGGTGGAGGCGGCCATCCCACAGATCGTGGTGCCGGACACCCAGGCGGCCCTCCGGGCCCTGGCGGCCTGGTACCGGCGGCAATTCGACATCCCCTTCATAGGGGTCACCGGCTCCGTGGGGAAGACCACCGCCAAGGAGATGATCGCCTCGGTTCTGTCGGCCAGGTTCCACACCCTGCGGACGGAGAAGAACTTCAATAACGAGCTGGGCGTGCCCCTGACCCTGTTCCGACTGCGGGACGAGCACGAAGCCGCTGTGGTGGAGATGGGCATTTCCGGCTTCGGGGAGATGACCCGGCTCACGGAAATGGTGAAGCCCGGCATCGGCGTGTACACCCTCATCGGCGACGCCCACCTGGAATTTCTGGGCGACCGGCCCGGGGTCCTGCGGGCCAAGGGCGAGATGGTAAAGGGTATGCCGGAGGATGGCGTCATCATCGCCAACGGGGACGACGAGCTTCTGAGGGCCCACGACTTCGGCCGCCGGACGGTCCTGTTCGGCGTGGGGGAAAACAGCGCTGTCCGGGCGGTGGACGTGGAGCCGGAGGGATCCGAGGCCATGACCTGCACCATCCTGGCCGGAGAACGGCGCATCCCGGTGCGCATCCCCGCCTTCGGGAACCACATGGTCTATGCCGCTCTCATGGGCGCGGCGGTGGGCCTGGAACTGGGCCTCACCGATGAGGAGATCGCCGCGGGCGTGGCGGCCTACGAGACCGTGGGCAGCCGGGGGCGGATGGTGGACACAGGGCGCGTCCTCATCATGGACGACTGCTATAACGCCAATCCCACCAGCGTGAAGAGTGCCCTGGACAGCCTGGCGCGCCTGCCGGGCCGTCATGTGGCCATTTTGGGCGATATGCGGGAGCTGGGGGAGAAGAGCCCCGAACTGCACCGGGCCACGGGGGCCTATGCCGGGCAGATCTGCGACGCCGTCATCGCCTGCGGGGCGGAGGCGGAGCCCATCGCCGCCGGCGCAGGCGGGGACGCGGTGTGGTACCCGGATATGGACGGGCTGCTGGCTGCGTTGCCGGAGCACATCCGGCCGGGGGACGCGGTGCTGGTGAAGGCCAGCCGTGCCATGGGCTTCGAGGCGGTGGTGGACCGCCTGGAGAAGATGGATATCTCCTGAACTGAAAAATGATACACCGCCGGAGGCATTGCCTCCGGCGGCTTTCTGCTGTTTTGGGTCATACGCCGCTGGCGCCGTAGTTGGCCAGCACACGGGCGCTGGGGTCGTCCACGTTGCAGCCCTCCCAGGACTTGTTGGGCATCCAGAAATCGACGACCATTTCCGCCTGACCGGGGTAATACTTCTCGAATATCTCCCGGTAGAGGAGGCTCTCCTTGGTGAAGGGGCGGGCGAAGCCGTACTGCATCCGCTTTTCCTCAAATTCCGCGTCGGTATATTTGGCGGCCGCGTATTCCTTCAGGTCGTCCACCATGGAGTGGCCCACCGCGTCGGAGAAGGCCGCTTTCTGCCGCCAGAGGATGGACTCGGGCAGAAGCCGGTCCCGCTCGAAGGCGTGGCGGAGGAGATACTTGCCCATGTTGTAGGTGTTCATCTTCATCCTGGGGTCGATGCGCATGACGTAGTCCACGAACTCCAGGTCCCCGAAGGGCACCCGGGCCTCGATGGAGTTGGAGGAGATGCACCGGTCCGCCCGGAGCACGTCGTACATGTAGAGCTCGTCGATGCGCTTTTTCGCCTCCTGCTGGAAGGCCTCCGGGGAGGGGGCGAAGTCGGTGTACTTGTAGCCGAACAGCTCATCGGATATCTCCCCCGTGAGCAGCACCCGCACGTCCGTGCGCTCGTGTATAGCCTTGCAGCACAGATACATGCCCATGCTGGCCCGGATGGTGGTGATGTCGTATGTGCCCAGCATGGCGATGACCTCCTCCAGGCTGTCCAGGACCTGTTGGCGGGTCATGTACACCTCCGTGTGCTCGGCGCCTATGTAATCCGCCACCTGGCGGGCGTACTTGAGGTCGATGGCGTCCTTGTCCATGCCGATGGCGAAGGAGCGGATGTGCTTGCCCAGGACCCGGGCGGAGATAGCGCACACCAGGCTGGAGTCCAGGCCGCCGGACAGAAGAAAGCCCAGGGGCGCGTCCGCGTCCAGGCGCTTGTCGATGCCCAGGATCAGCTTCTCCCGGATGTTCTTGCAGACGGTCTCGATGTCGTCGGTGACATACTCCTTCACCGTGGTCAGGTCCGCGTAGCGGACGAACTTCCCGCCGGCCCAGTAGTGGCCGGGAGGGAAGGGGGTGATCTTCTCGCACAGGCCCACCAGGTTCTTGGCCTCGCTGGCGAAGACCATGGACCCGTCGGCCATAGTGCCGTAGAACAGGGGCCGGATGCCGATGGGGTCCCGGGCCGCGATGAGTTCATCCTTCTCGCTGTCATAGATGAGCATGGCGAACTCCGCGTCCAGCATCTTGAACATGTCCAGGCCGTACTTGCGGTACAGAGGCAGGATGATCTCGCAGTCCGACTCGCTGACGAAGTCGTATTCTTTGGCCAGTTCCGCTTTCAGGGGCCGGAACAGGTACAGCTCCCCGTTGCACACCGCCATGTCCCCGTCCAGATGGAAGGGCTGCATCCCCTCGGGGTGCAGGCCCATGATGGCCAGCCTGTGGAAGCAAAGCCACCCGGAGCCCGCCTGCTCCACGCGGCTCATGTCGGGGCCCCGGGACTTGGTCCGGTCAAAGTAGGGAAGAAGCTCCTCTTTGGAGAGCGTCCGCTTGGTAAAACCCATGATAGAGCACATTTCGCTTTCTCCTCCGCTATAAGAAAAGAGCAAAGCCGTCTGAAAAAGAACGTCTTTGCTCTTGCAAGGGTCATTATAAGGGGAACTTCTGGTTTTGTCAAGAACTATTTATCAGTGTCCCCGGCCTTCTCCTTCTCGGCCTCCGCCAGGTGCAGCTCCCGGAAGTATTTGCGGTAGTTCTCCCGGAACATGGTCCGGTAGGCCTCGTTGTTGGAGTGGTGCAGGTCGTGGATGTACTGGTGCTCCTGGCCGGTGATGGAGGCGTCGGTGCGGCTGAGCATGTACACGGCCAGGTCGGAGCACTGGTCGGACACGCGCTCCAGGTTCTGGAGCATGTTCTGGTACTGGATGCCGTTGAACACGTCGCACACGCCGTGGGTCATCCGGTCCACGTGGCGGGCCTTCATGACCTCGATGATCTCGTCTATGACCTCCTCCAGGGGTTCCACCGCCCTGGCCCGCTGGACGTCGTTGGACTTGAAGGCCTCCACCGTGAGGGTGAGGATGTCCTTCACCACGGAGATGGTGCCTTTGAGGTCCGTCTGGGCCTCCTTGGACAGGGGCGCGGAGCTCTGGCGGATCTGGTCGGTGTCGTGGGCGATGTTCTGGGCCAGGTCGCCGATGCGCTCGAAGCAGGTGAGGGCCTTGATCTGGAAGCTCTGGTCCCGGTTGTCCGCGGTGCGGGTCACATAGGGGGAGAGGCTTATGATGAACTGGTTGGTGGCGTCTGCCATCCTGTCCAGCAGGGCCTCCCGCTGGTTGATGCGCTGGGCCTTCTTCTCATCGTAGTCGAATATCTGCTTGGTGGCGATGTCGTAATTCTCCAGCGCCACGGAGGCCATGTGGCCGATGAGGTGGGAGGACTGGTCCAGGGCGATGCGGGGGTTGGTGACCAGGTGGCTGTCCAGCTCCCGCAGGTTGTCCACGATGTCCTGGTCCTCCTGGTCCAGGGGCTTGTCCGGCACCAGCTTTTCGGCCAGCCGCGCGAACACCCCGGACAGGGGAAGCAGCAGCACCGCCGGCACCAGCCTGAACAGGCCGTGGACGTTGGCCACGCCGCCGGAGTCCAGCGTGGCGTACCAGAGCCCGTCGCCGATGAGACCCGCGCTCCGGCAGATGGCCAGCGCCCCGGAAATGAGAAGGGCGGCGCAGATGTTGTAGATCACGTGGACGGTGACAGTCCTGATCTGTTCGGGCTTGGCCCCGATGCGGCAGACCAGGAAGGTGGTGAGGCAGTCGCCGATGTTCACGCCGATGATGACCGCGAACACGCCGCAGAAGCGCACGCCCACGGAGCTTGCGAAGGACTGCAAAATACCGATAACGGCGGAGGAGCTCTGGATGACGCCGGTGACCGCCGTACCGGCCAGGAAGCCCAGAACGTAGTTGTCCTCAAAGGCGGTGAGCAGCGAGCTCAGCTTGTCCCCCAGGGTGCTGACCGCGTCGGACATGTAGATGAGGCCCATGAACAGGATGCCGAAGCCTATGGCGATGGTGCCCGCGTTCTGCATGGAGCTGCGCTTCACGAACATGATGAGCACGATGCCCAGGATGAGGGCGATGGGGGCCAGGTTCTCGGCGTTGAAAAGGTACAGGATGCCGGAGCCGTTGGCGTCCACGTCCATGAGGCGGATGATCTGGGCGGTGATGGCGGTGCCCACGTTGGCGCCCAGGACGATGCCGATGGACTGGCGGAAGGTGAGAAACCCCGCGCCCACCAGGCCCACCGTCAGCACGATGGTGGCGGTGGAGCTCTGGATCATGCAGGTGACCAGCATGCCCAGCAAAAAGCCCAGGGCGGGGCTGCTGGTGACCTTGGCCAGAGCCGCCTTCATGGCGCTGCCGGAGCAGCTCTTCAGCCCGTCGCCCATGATGCGCATGCCGTACAGGAACATGGCCAGACCGCCCAGCATGGCGATGATTTTATAAAACAGGTCCATAGTACGCCCTTCTCGATAAAAATCGGAATCCGTGGTGTATGGTCAAATGATGAAAACGCTTATTCCCTCAATTTAATATATTACAATACGGCCGTCCCCCGCACAAGTTAAAATTCCGTATCATTTGTCAGCGGGAAAAGGGCGTTGAAACGCCGGCATAGAGGAAAGGGGTAAATCACATGTTTGTTTTTTGTAAATTGTTTGAAAAATCGGGTAAGTTTTCGTTGCTTTTGTGGGCAAAGTGTGGTATTTTTAGCACATACCCTTGGCAATTCAATTCTGCTGAAAGGAAGACCTGACAAATGAAAAAACTGATCGCTCTGCTGCTGGCCCTGACCATGGTCATGGCGCTGGGCTCCGTGGCCTTCGCCGCGGACAAGTGGGCTCCCGATGGCCCCGTCCACATCATCGTGGCTTATGACGCCGGCAACGGCACCGACATCACCGCCCGTCTGCTGGCCCAGTACGCCGAGAAGTACATCGGCCAGACCCTGGTCATCGACAACGTGCCAGGCGGCTCCGGCTCCATCGGCTGGTCCCAGCTGGCCGACGCCGAGCCCGACGGCCTGACCATCGGCTTTGTCAACCTGCCCAACTTCAACAGCTCCATCGTCAATGAGATGGGCACCTACACCACCGAGAGCTTCGCCGCCATCTGCAACCACGTGACCGAGACTTCTCTGGTCATCGTCCGCGCCGATGACGACCGCTTCGAGACCCTGGACGACCTGGTCGCCTACGGCAAGGAGCACTCCGAGGACGGCGACAAGGATATGCTGAAGGCCTCCACCAACGGCCCTCAGGCGTCCAACCACATCGGCGCGCAGGCCTTCGCTGTCTCCGCCGGCTTCAAGTACATCGACATCCCCCAGGGCGGCACCGCTGACGAGCTGCTGAGCCTGCGGGGCAAGGAAGCCGACTTCTGCGTGGCCAAGGTGGCCGACATCGCCGGCCAGGACGACGACCTGAAGATCCTGGGCGCCTTCGCCGCTGAGCCTGTTCCCGAGTATCCCGACGTGCCCACCCTGGGCAGCCTTGGTTACTATGAGGATTGGCTGGGCTCCTCCCGCTGCATCTGCGCTCCTGCCGGCGTCAGCGAGGACGTGATCGCCTTCTATGAGGAGGCCTTCAAGCTGGCCATGGAGGACGAGGAGTATCTGGCCGCCGCTGAGGAAGCGGGCGTCGCTACCGACTATCAGGACGCCGAGGCTACCGCCGCCCTGATCGAGCAGCAGCAGGAGTTCACCGAGAGCCTGAGCGAGAACTTCTGGTTCGAGTAATTTCTCCGGTGCTGACTTTAAGCTGAATCGTTAACGGAAAAGGGCGGGGCGACCTGCCCTTTTCCCCCATTCCGACCTCAGAGGAGGGATAGAGCGTGAAAATGAAAAAGACGGACATCGGCGTGGTGGTGTTCATGTACGCCGTGTGCGCCTATTGGTATTATGGGACGACCCAGTTGAAGGAATCCAGCCGGACGTATCCCTATTTCACCGTGGCGCTGCTGTTCGGCCTGACCACCCTGTATCTGCTGCAGATGCTGGTGGCGGCGAAGAAGCACGGCGTGACCAGCGGCGTGGACGAGGTGTTCAAGGACTTCCAGCCCGCGCAGTTTTTCGTGTGCCTGGCGGCTGTGGTGGCCTATGTGGTGCTGGTGAGCACGGTGGGCTTTTTCGTGTCCACGGTGGTGTTCATGGTCGCGGTGATGCTGTACCTGAAGGTGCCCGTGCTGCACATGGGGATCGCGGTGGTAGTGCTGACCGTGCTGATCTACTTCGCCTTCGTCCGGTTCCTGGGCGTGAAGCTGCCCGCCGGCATTCTGATCTGAGGAGGGAAGAGAGATGCTTGAAACTTTATCTCTGATGGGCGCTGGCTTTATCAACGCCCTGACTCCCATCAATCTGCTCATGATGATCGGCGGCGTGGCCATGGGTATCGTCATCGGCTGCATGCCCGGCCTGTCGGCCGCCATGGGCGTGGCGCTGATGCTGCCCATGACGTTCACCATGGAGCCGGAGACCGGCCTGATCGTGCTGGGCGCCATCTACTGCGGCGCCATCTTCGGCGGGTCCAT
>CANPVS010000020.1 GCA_947581795.1 uncultured Oscillospiraceae bacterium | reverse complement strand
CCGCTGGGTGGAGTTGACCACGGGGTTTTTGTTGGAGTTCTCCTGCTTGGCCTCCTCGTTGTTGCACTCGATGAGGGACAGGATGCGGTCGTCGGTGGTGTTGGACTGGCGGACCAGGCTCCTGGTGTAGCGGTAGGTGATGTACCGCTTGGCCACCTCATAGGCGCCGTGGGCCATGATCTGCTCCTCCACCATGTCCTGGATCTCCTCCACGGAGGGGGAACGGCCCAGTTCGATGCAGGCCTTCTCCACCGAGTCGGCGATGCGGTGGATCTGGGTGTTGGTCATGCGCAGGTCCTCGTCCACCACGTCGTTGGCCTTGCCGATGGCGTTGATGATCTTTGTGATATCAAAGGGGACTTCCGATCCGTTTCTCTTTATGATCTTCATAGCTGACGCCCTCTCCTCTATATTTCTCTCTCGCAAATAACGCGCCTTTCCGCAAAGGCGCGAGCGGTTACATAATCCCGGTAACCGAAATACTAGCACAATATCTTGTGGCTGTCAACATCTTTTTCGTCAACATTTTGTAATGCTCCAAAATCCTGGAAAGCGTTGAAACCATCGACTGTTCCGGGTCCGGCGCGGGAATTGCTATTATTGTATGACCGCCGAGGAGGCGGAAAAAAATTTTTGGCTATACGCATACGCAAGAAAAGCGCGGGGAACGCTTGAAATATTGCAAAAGATGCGGTATGCTTACGGTACTATCAGGAAAGGAGCCGCGCCATGGACCGGGAACGGAGCTACAGCCGGGAGGGCTACCTCACAGAGAACTACCACTACTTCCATCTGAAGGACACCGCGGGCCAGGAGCGGGACTTCCACTTCCATGACTTTGACAAGCTGGTGATCCTTCTGTCCGGCCGGGTGGACTATCTGGTGGAGCGCAGCACCTACGCCCTGAAGCCCTGGGACATCCTGCTCATCGGCCACCATGTCATCCATAAAGCCCTCATCGACCAGTCCCAGCCCTATGAGCGGGTCATATTATATTTGGACCGGAAGTATCCGGAGCGGGCCGGGGACGGGACGAACCTGGCGGAGTGCTTCGAGCGGGCGGACCGGCAGGGCCGTCCCCTGCTGGTCCCCGACCAGGAAAGCCGTCAGGTCATCGCCGGCGTGCTGAAAGCACTGGACATCGCCGCGGCGGACGACCAGTTCGGCGCCCAGGCACTGCGGGACACCTTGGTGACACAACTGCTCATCGCGGTGAACCGCCTGTCCCTCACCGCCGGGGAGGCGGCGGAGCCGGCCGGGCCCCAGTACGACCCCAAGATCGCCCAGGCACTGTCCTATATCAATGAAAACCTTTCTCAGCCCCTCACCGTGGAGGACCTGGCAGAGCGCATCTATCTCAGCAAATACCACTTCATGCGCCTTTTCAAGGCCCAGACGGGCACCTCCGTCCACGCCTACGTGCGTCAGCGGCGGCTCTTATACGCCGCCCAGCTCATCCGCCGGGGGGTGAACGCCAACAAGGCCGCGGCGGACAGCGGTTTTGAGGACTACTCCACCTTTTTTCGGGCCTTCCGGGAGAGCTTCGGGATCAATCCCGGCCAGCTTAAGTGAATCTCATCCACAAACAAAGTGGATAGTTTCGTATATTATTCATCGATGTTCTGGGCAGAAAACAGCGTAAACGGATAAATTTCCGGCATTCTCTGCATGAAGGTCATTGGTTCGTCTGTCTCCGGATGGATAAACGACAGTTTATGCGACCATAATGCAAGATCGCATTTATCGGTTTGAAGGCCATATTTACGGTCCCCGGTCAAGGGCAGGCTCCGGCTGGCGAACTGGCAGCGGATCTGGTGGGTGCGGCCAGTGAGGAGCTTCACCGATACCAGGCTCATGCCGTCAATGCTCGCCAGCGTCTCATATTCCAATACGGCCAGCCGTGCCTCCGGGCCGGGCGTCTCGGTGACGAAGGTCATGCGCCTCGCCCTGTCACGGTAAAGCAGGTCCTCCATCCTCCCCCGGGCCGGCTCCGGTACGCCATGGACCACAGCAAGGTACTCCTTTTTTAATATGCCCTCCCGCACCTGACGGCTCAGCTCGGAGGCCGCCTTCGCGCTGCGAGCCAGGACCATGACCCCTCCCACGGGCCGGTCCAGCCGGTGGATCGTGCGCACGCAGGCGTGCTCGTCCCCCAATTCCTGCCGCACCAGAGATGGCATCCCGCCCGGCTCGTCGGTGGACAGCACCCCCGCGGGCTTTACGCAAACCACGATGCGTTTATCAAGATATAGTATCTCCACGGCGCGGCCTCCTTCCCTGCCACCATTATAAGCCATTGTACGGCTGTTCTCAAGAGCAAGACGAATATGCAAAAAAAGCTGAAAAACCTCTTGATTTCATGGGACAGGTATGGTATAGTAATTGAGCGAATTTTGGAAAAGGATGAATTGTCATGACTATTGCTCTTTCTGTACTGCAGCTCATTGCGGATCTCTTCCTCATCGTTGTGATCCTGTTCCAGAGCGGTAAGCGCTCCGGGCTTTCCGGCGCCATCGCCGGCGGCGCGGATACCTTCATGACCAAGAGCAAGGCCAAGACCTGGGACGCGAAGCTGGCTAAGATGACCAAGTGGGTGGCCATCGTCTTCGTGCTGTTGACCCTGGTCCTGAACTTCATCTGATAACTGCATATAGACAGGCGCAGCGCCGCTCGGTTGAGCGGCGCTGTTTTTATGTTCTTTTCTCACGCGGTGGCCGGTTCCAGGAGCGTGAGCTTTTTGTTGTCCGCGTCCAGGCGGCATTTGAGCCCGTAAGGGAGCACGCCGATGGGCTCCGCGTGGCCGAAGTTCACGTTATATAAGATAGGTATCTCCGGGTGTCCCGCCTCACCGCCGACGACTTTCCGGTACGCCTCTTTGTAGGGCTCGTACTTGCTGCGGCGGGCAGGCTTTCCCACAAGGATGCCGTGGATCACGTCGAACAGCCCCTGGGCGGCCAGGTTCCGGAGGTACCAGGTGAGATAGTCACAGGATATATCCTCCTCGCTTGTCTCCAGGAACATGAGCTTTCCCGCCCATTCCTCCTTGGAGGGCCAGATGGCGGTCCCCACCACCTCGGGGAACACGTCCACGCATCCGCCGAGAAGCTCGCCCTCCACGACGCCAGAGCCTTGGATGACCTCATAGCCCACCGTCTCCGAGTGATAGGCTTTGAGCCTGTGCATGTTCTCCGGCTTCCACCATATCTTCTCGTCCTCGTCATCATACCAGTAAGGCGCAGAGGGAATGTCCAGAGTGGGCTTGGGCTCAAAGAGCGTGTCCCGGATGCTGGCGGCGGTGTAGTCGTTGATGCGGACGTACTCAGAGAAGTTGTTCATGAGGCTGGCCCCGTAATAGGACACGAGCCCGGCCTTATAGCACATCAGGTGGTTGGTGGTGGTGTCGGAAAAGCCGGTGAATATCTTGGGGTTATCCCGGATGACATCAAAATCGATATATGGCAGCAGCCGGATGGTGTCGTCCCCGCCGATGGCGTTGAAAATGGCCTTCACGCTCTTATCCCGGAAGGCGTCCATCATGTCCGCCGCCCGGGCCTCCGGGTGTTCATAGAGATAGTCCCGGCCCTTCAGGGCGTTGGGCATGACCTTGACCTTCAGCCCGTAGTCCCCTTCCAGCCGCTCTCTCGCGATGTCCAGCTTGTGGATGGCCCATGGTTCCCCCAGCGTGCCCGCCGAGAGGCTCACCACGGCCACCGTATCGCCCCGTTCCAGGTGTTTTGGCTTTATCATTCCGGGAACCATATCATGTCCTCCCGGCCGTGTCCCAGCCCCGGTCGAACTCGCTGCGCCGGTCACGGTTCATAAGGCCCCGGAACACATCCTCCGGCTCCATATCCTCGTAGAGGATACCGTAGATGCTCCTGCAGATGGGCATCTCGGTATGCAGCCGCTGAGAAAGGGTCATGACGCTGGCGGCGGCGTAGTAGCCCTCCACCACGGCGCCTACCTCCCGCAGGGCGATAGCCACCGGCGCGCCCCGGCCGATGAGAAGGCCGGCCTGGCGGTTCCGGGAATGGCCGGACAGGCACGTGACGATCAGGTCCCCCATGCCGGCGAGGCCGGAGCAGGTGGTGCGGTCGCCCCCCGCCGCCTGACAGAGGACAGCGATCTCCGCCATGGCGCGGGTCATAAACAGGGCCTTGGCGTTGTCGCCCAGGCCTAAGCCGTCCATGATGCCCACGCCCAAGGCGATGATGTTCTTCACCGCGCCGCACAGCTCTACGCCCACCACATCCAGGTTCACATAGACCCGGAACATGTCGTTCATGAATACCCGCTGGACCAGCTCCGCCACCGCCTGATCTTCGCAGGCAGCCACACAGCCCGTGGCCATCCGGCGGGAGACCTCCTCCGCGTGAGACGGGCCGGACAGCACCGCCACGGGGCAGTCCTTCCCCACTTCCTCCCGGATGACCTGGCTCATGCGGTATTCCGTGCCCGCCTCGATGCCCTTGGTGGCGGAGACAAGCACGGTCCCCGGCTTGATGTGGGGCGCGGCGGTCTTCGCCGTGCGCCGGAGGATATTGGACGGAGACGCGAACAGCACAAGCTCCGCTTTCTCCGCGCCCGCCGGGTCGCTGGTGATGTCCAGTGCCTGGGGCAGGATGGCGCCGGCCATAGCGGGGTTTTTCCGCCTCTTGGCCATGGCCGCGGCCTTCTCCGGGTCGTGGGTCCACAGCGTCACGTGGTGGCCGTTATCAACGAGCAGCATGGAAAGGGCCGTGCCCCAGGCGCCGCTTCCGAATACGAATATCTCCATAGCGATCTTATCACTCCCAAGTCTTCCACACGTTCGGGCAGTAGCCCACGGTGGCCTGTTTTCCGTTTCGCACGATGGGGGTCTTCAAAAGCTCCGGGTACTCAAAGAGCTTCTCCAGCTTGTCCTCATCGTAGGCAAGATAGCTGATCTCCGGCGCTTCGCTCATGGCGGCGAGGCCCACCACGTTTTTCACGCTGGTAAGCTCACCCCGGCTCATGCCGTACTGGATGATGTCCACATATTGGAACTTGATCCGCCGCTCCTTGAAGTACCGCTGGGCCTTCTTCGTGTCAAAACACTTGTTCTTGCCGAATATCTGGATGTTCATAAATGTTCCTCACACTTTTTGATCGGATGGCGGATGACCGTTTTCCATTTCGCAGGCGGGACCCTTCTGGCGTCGGACATGTAGATCTCGTGGTGCAGCCGGTGTTCACCCAAATCGTTCACATATCCGTTCTGCGCAAGATAGGCGTCCATCAATGCCACTGTCGCGGGCTCGTCGTCAAAGGAGCCCAGGTGCATGATCTGCACGCAAAGGCCCTCCTCCACCGTCAAGAACTCCGCGGAGGAACAGTCCAGCTCTTTCTTTCTGCCCGCCGTCTCCACCGCCCAGGCAAAGTCCGCCTCGGTTATGAAGTCCGGCAGGCGGATCGCGGATATCCAGTTGAACGCGGATTTATCCCCGTAGTCGAGACCATCCACGCCGTCCTGCCACCAGAACCCCTCCAGCGGCGGCACCACGTACTCATAGAACCCCTCAATCCGATGGTCTGTCTTATAGCTCATTTTCAAGGTATACGCAACCGTGTACAAAACGCCCATCGCCCGCTGGTAAGCCCCGCCTTCCTCATTGGGGTTTCCCCTGCCTCTCACGGCGACATAGTTCATCCTGGGGACGTCGACGATCTCCGGCCTGCTCCCCGGCATATAGAATTCTCTGTATTCCTTTTTAAAATCAAACGCCATAATCGCCGCCTCCGCTATCAGACGTCATCGTCCGGCTGCTGGCCGTCGTGAGCCGGCCACTTGCACTCTGTCAGTTCCATATTCGTGAACACAGCTTTGAAAGACGAGTCCTCCGGGCTGCAGGCATAGACGCCAAAGCGGACCTCGCCCTTCGCCGCGCTCATATGACACACACGCATCTGGGAAAAGCGGACGCCGTCGGGCGAGCACTCGATGCAGAAATCGTCCTCCCGCCGGCTGAGGCGGTACCACATGCTCTTGACGGAAGCGCTGATCTCCGTGGTGGCCCAGTCCGACCAGCCGCCGTTGGTGACCACGCTGCCCAGGTGCTGGAACCGCTCGTTCTCGTACTCGATGGAGCCTTTGAGCCAGTTCTCGCTGTCCAGGTACACCACCACGCCGCACTGGTCAAAGCGGTGGTGGGCGCTTTCAAAAGCCGTCCTCACCGTGAAGGAGAAGAACTTTTCCTCCGTGCGCATCTGAAAGACCGGAGCGTTGTCGTTGCGGAAGTGATAATATGTACGCTGCCACAGATCCGTGTGGGGCCTGGTGACCACCTCCAGGCGGCCTCCCGCAATGGTGCAGGACGCAGGCTCCCGCGTCCACTCCCATTGGCTCAGATCGATCATACTGTTTTCTCCTTCACAAGTTTATTGCTCCCGCCGCCGGGAAAAGCACTGTGGGCATACCGCCGGTAGACGGCGAAGCACAGCATCACGTTCAGCGCGTCCGCGACGAACTGTGACCAGACGATGCCGTTCATGCCCACCAGCCGGTTCAGCAAAAACAGCATGGGAATGTTGAGCCCCAGCCAGCGGACAACGCCCAGAAACAGCGCGTGGCCGCCCTCCCCGAAGCCGTTGAACAGGTGGACATGGAAGAAGCTCAAAAACATCAGCGGCGTGGCCAGGATGCGGGCCCGGAGGAACCCCGTGCCCAGAGCCACTGTCTGCTCGTCCCGGATGAATATGCTCATGATCTGCCCGGCGAAAAGCTCATACAATACGATGCTCACAGCCGCGCATAGTAGGCCGATCTTCAGGGAATAGCGTTTGACGGCGTTCATCCGCTCATAGTTGCGGGCCGAGAAGTTGTAAGCGACGATGGGCGTCATGCCCAGGCATATCCCCACGCCGGTATTGAGCGGCAGCCGCTCCACCTTCAGAACGATGCCCACTGCGGCCAGAGCGATGTCGCTGTAGCCGGTCATGAGCCGGTCGATGACGATGTAGTCCAGGTCGAACAGCAGCGAGGTGATGGACGAGGGCACGCCCACAGAGAAAATGGACTTGAGGCTCGCCTTCTCCGGCAGCTCTGTGAGCCTTCCCAGGCGCAGGACGCCGTTTGTCTTCAGCCTTCTCAGCACCACGATGAAATAGCCGCAGGCGATGCAGTTGGAAAGGCATGTGGCGATGCCAGCGCCCATGATCTCATGTCCCTTCGGCAACAGCACGAACATGAAAAGCGGGTCCAGAGCGATATTGATGACGCCGCCCATGGTGATACCGAAGCCGGCCTTCCCGGACTCGCCGATGCTGCGGATCAGTGTGGCCAGCGTGTTGGAAAGCACTGTGGGCACCCCGCCGCAGACGATCACGCAAAAAGCGTAGCCGGTCGCGAAGGCCCGGGTATCGTCCCCGGCGCCAAGAAGGTCCATCAGCGGCCGCATGAACGCCAGCGTCCCCAGGGAGAACAGCGCCGACACGGCCAGCGCCAGATAAACGCAAAAGCTGTACACCCGCCGGGCCTCGTCCGCCCGCTTCTGCCCCAGCAGCCGGGAGATCAGCGCCCCGCCGCCCACGCCGGACAGGCCAGCCAGCGCCACCGTGATGTTGAACAGCGGCAGGATCAGCGACGCCCCGGCCACCATATAGGGGTCGTTGGTGCGGCCGATGAAGAACGTGTCGGCCATGTTGTAGATCAGCACGATCAGCTGGCTGATGATGGCCGGCAGGACCATGGTCCAGACCGCCCGAGGCACTGGCATGGTCTCAAATACCGCTGTTCTGTCGCTTTTCACTGCGTTCATTTCACACTTCCGTGATGACAGGGAGGATCATGGGACTGCGGCGGGTGACCTTATAGAGATAGCCGCTGAGCTGGCTCTTGATGCGGCCCTTGATCTCCGCCCAGTCGTTGATGCGGGCCCGCTGGCAGGACAGGATGCTCTCATACACCACCCGGCGCATCTCCTCCATGAGCTCGGCGTTGTCCCGGACATATACGAAGCCCCGGGTGATGATCTCCGGCTCGGCCAGAAGTTCCCCGTCCTGGGACATGGTCATGACCACCACCACCATGCCGTCCTGGGCCAGGTGCTGCCGATCACGCATGACCGCGTTCTCCACGCCGCTGTCGTCCGTGCCGTCCACCAGCACGCGCCCGGAGGGCACGGTGCCGTTTTTCGTGATACGCTTGGCGGTCAGCTCGATGACGTCGCCGATGCCGGCGATCATGATATCCGCCGGGCGCATGCCCATCTCTTCGGCCAGGTCCCGGTGGCGGCAGAGCATCCGGTGCTCCCCGTGGACGGGGATGAAAAACCGGGGCTTGGTCAGGGCCAGCATGGTCTTCTGCTCCTGCTGGCAGGCGTGGCCGGACACGTGGATATCGATGCTCCGGTCGTAGATGACCTCGGCGCCTTTGGAGAACAGCTCGTCGATGACCCGGGTCACGGTGCGCTCATTACCGGGGATGGCGGAGGCGGAGATGATGACCCGGTCCCCCGCGCCGATCTTCACCTGCCGGTGCTCGGAGAAGGCCATGCGGTACAGGGCCGACATGTTCTCCCCCTGGCTGCCGGTGGTGATGATGACCACTTTGGCGGGGTTCAGGGAGTTGATGTGGTTGATGTCCACCAGCACGTCCTTGGGGACGGTGAGATAGCCCTCCTCCACCGCCAGGCGGATCACGTTTTCCATGCTCCTGCCCGTGACGCAGACCTTGCGCTTATACTTGGCTGCGCAGTTCACGATCTGCTGGATGCGGTGGACGTTGGAGGCGAAGGTGGTGACGATGATGCGCTTGTCGCAGCCCCGGAACAGCCGTTCCATGCTCTCCCCCACATGCCGCTCCGAGTCGGAGTAGCCCGGCCGCTCCACGTTGGTGGAGTCGGAAAGCAGCGCCAGCACGCCCTCCTTCCCCAGCTCCGCGAACCGGTGGAAGTCGAACACGCCGCCCTCGATGGGGGTCAGGTCTATCTTGAAGTCGCCGGTGTGGATGAGCGTGCCGATGGGCGTCTTGATCGCCACCGCCACGCTGTCGGCGATGGAGTGGTTCACGTGGATGAGCTCGCAGGTGAAGGCGCTGCCCACCTTGAAGGTGTCACCTGCCGAGCAGGTGACCAGCTTCACCCGGTCGGCCAGGCCGTGCTCCTCCAGCTTCAGCCGCACCAGCCCAGCCGTGAGGCGGGTGGCGTATATAGGGCAGTCGATGCGGCTCATCACATAGGGCACCGCGCCGATGTGGTCCTCGTGGCCATGGGTCAGGACCATGCCCCGGACCCGGTCCTTGTTCTGCACCAGGTATGTCACGTCCGGCACCACCGTGTCAATGCCGTACATGTCCTCGTCGGGAAAGCCCATACCGCAGTCCACCACCAGGATGTCCTTGCCGTACTCGTAAACATAGAGATTCTTGCCGATCTCGTCCAGACCGCCAAGCGCCATGATCTTCAATTTTTGTGCCATGAAACTTTATACTCCTTGCAATATGTAACACCAGTTCGGACAGGCGGCGCCTGTCCGTAATGATCATAACCGTATGTGGGAAAAATATTCCGATGGACCGCTCACATGTCGCGGCGGCCCTCCAACGCCCGGACCAAAGTCGCGTCGTCGGTAAATTCCAGATTGGAGCCCACGGGGATACCGTAGGCGAGGCGGGTCACCCGTACGTCGAAGGGCTTCAGGAGCCGGGCGATATACATGGCCGTGGCGTCCCCCTCGGTGTCGGGATTGGTGGCCATGATGACCTCCTTCACGTCCCCTTCCGCTACCCGCTTCACCAGCTCCGAGATGCGGATGTCGTCGGGGCCGATGTGGCTCATGGGGGACAGCACGCCGTGGAGCACGTGATACACGCCGTTATACTCCCGGCTCCGTTCAAGGCTGGCCACGTCACGGGCCTCCGCCACCACGCATATGACGGACCTGTCCCGCCGCTCGTCGGCGCAGACAGAGCAGATCTCCCCGTCCGTCAGGTTCTGGCATATGGGGCAGGTATGTACGGTCCGCCGGGCCCGGAGGATGGTCTCGGCGAAAGCCTCCGCCTCCCCCTCCGGCAGCGCCAGCACGTGAAAGGCCAGGCGCTGGGCGCTCTTGCGGCCTATGCCGGGAAGAGAGGCGAAGCGGTCTATCAGTTCTTCAAAGGGTACGGGAAAAAAGGGCATATCTTCTCACCTGCCGCGCAGTTCTTTGATAACGGCGGCGTAGTCCTCCTTACCAAAAATGGCGGACCCGGCCACCAGCACGTTGGCCCCCGCCTCCCGGGCGATGGGGGCGGTGTCGGGCTTGATACCCCCGTCCACCTCCACGTCGCAGGCCGGGTTCACCTCGTCCAGGCGCTTGCGGATGGCGGCGACCTTCTTCATCTGGTCATACATGAACGGCTGTGCGCCGAAACCAGGCTCCACCGTCATCACCAGAACCATGTCCAACTCCGCGAGCCAGGGCTCCAACGCTACCGCCGGCGTGACGGGCTTGACGGAGAGGCCGGTGCGCACCCCGCAGTTCCGGGCCATGTTCAGAGCCAGGGATATATCCTCCGGTTTGTCGGCTTCCAGGTGGACCGTGATGTGGCTGGCGCCGGCCTTGGCGAACGCCTCCACGTAGTCGCTGGGATTGACGATCATGAGATGCACGTCCAAAAAGGCGTCCGGGAACGTCTTGCGGATGCTCTCCACCACGGGCACGCCCATGGAGATGTTGGGCACGAACTGGCCGTCCATCACATCGATATGGATATAATCCGCCCCGGCTTTCAGGACGCGCTCTATCTCATCATCCAGCCGCGTAAAATCCGCCGCGAGGATGGAGGGTGCGATCTTTATGTTTGTCATATGGCTCCCCCACCGCATAATATGGTCCAGCCGCGCCGCGCGCGACAAGGCTTTTATATAGGGGATGGGCCGGCCTGTCCGGTCTGTCCCCACCGTTTTGCCTGTGGAAATATCTGCCTGAAAGTAGTATACCATGAGATAGGCGGTTCTAGCAAGTAATCCTTGACGGAATTGATGATTCAGCATAAAATAATTATAAATTGTACCCTCCAGGGAGGCGATATGATGCGAGAAGTAAAGCGCAGGTCCCCTATACCGGTGTATATCGCCGCGGCGGTGTTCGCGGTATACGCCCTGGTGTTCCCCCTGTACGCCTGGAAGCACTTTCTCATCGCCGCGCTGGTGACGGCGGCGGCATGGCTTCTGGCGGACAAGCTCATCAAGCCGAAGATCGAGTATGTCCCCGAGCCGGAGCCGGAACCCGTGAGCTACGGCGCAACCGTGGACGCCATCCTGGCGGAGGCGGCCAGGGCAAAGGGCGAGATGGAGCGGCTGGCCGGGTCCATCGCCGACGCCGGCGTAAAGGCGAAGATCGAAAAGCTCATTTCCTTGAGCGACGCCATCGCCCAGGACGCTGTCCAGGACGCCTCTGACGTGCCCCAGATCCAGAAGTTCCAGAGCTACTTCCTCCCCTCCACCATCCAGCTTTTGGAGGCATACGACCGCATGAGCGGCGTAGGTGTGGACGGCGAGAACATCTCCGGCGCCAAGGGCCGCATCGCGGACATGCTCCAGACGGAGGCCGACGCCTTCCAGAAGCAGCTGGACGCCCTCTATAAGAACGACGCCATGGACGTGGACGCCGACATCAAGGTGATGGAGAACCTGCTGTCCCGGGAGGGTCTGGGCAAGGACGACGACCTGCAGGAATTCCTGAAAAAAGCCAAGGAAAACTAACGCAAAAGAGAAAATACGATATACGGAAAGGATTACTATCATGGCCGACGAGAAAAAGTATGAGTTCAACCTGACGCTGGATCCCACCCCCGAGGCGCCCGCCGCGCCTGACCCCACTGCCGCCCCCGACGCCCCTGCGGCTACGGCTGCCGCCGTGCAGACCGCTCCCGCCGCCGAAGCCGTTGCCAACCAGGCCGAGGCGGAGGCCCCCGTGGAAAAGCTGGACATCAACGACCTGGCCCCCGAGGAGCAGGCCGCCGTCCGGGAGTTCGCCAAGAAGATCGACGTGACCAACTCCGCCCAGGTGCTTTCCTACGGCTCCGCCGCCCAGAAGAACATCGCCGATTTCTCCGCTCAGGCGCTGGAGCAGGTCCGCACCAAGGACCTGGGCGAGGTGGGCGATATGCTCTCCGACCTGGTGGGCGAGCTGAACGGCCTGGATGTATCCACGGAACAGCCCAAGGGCCTCAAAGGCCTCTTCAAGAAGGCCGCCCGTAGCTTTTCCGACATGAAGGTGAAGTACGACAAGGCCGAGGTCAACGTGAACAAGATCACCGAGGCCCTCAACCAGCACTGGATCACCCTGAACAAAGACATCGTCACCATGGACAACATGTACGAGATGAACCAGGCGTACTTCAAGGAGCTGACCATGTATATCATCGCCGGCAAGCTCCGCCTGGAGGAGCTGAAGGCCACGGAGCTGCCCGCCCTGCAGAAGAAGGCCGCCGAGACCGGAGCCCCCGAGGACGCCCAGGCCGCCAACGACTACGCCTCCATGCTGGGCCGCTTCGAGAAGAAGATCCACGACCTGGAGCTGACCCGGATGATCTCCATCCAGATGAGCCCCCAGATCCGCCTTATCCAGAACAACGACTCCCTCATGGTTGAGAAGATCCAGACCGCCATCGACAACACCATCCCCCTGTGGAAGAGCCAGATGGTCCTGGCCCTGAGTATGTACAACTCCCAGCAGGCCATGGAGGCCACCCATGAGGTCAGTGAAGTCACCAACGAGCTGCTGCGCAAGAACGCCGCCGCCCTGCACACCGGGTCCGTGGGCGTGGCCCAGGAGGCCGAGCGGGGCATCGTGGACCTGGAGACCCTGCAGGAGACCAACAAGGAGCTCATCCAGACCCTGGAGGATGTGCGCAAGATCCAGGACGACGGCCGTGCCCGCCGGGCCCAGGCCGAGGTGGAGCTTGGCCGCATCGAAGGCGAGCTGAAGCAGAAGCTGCTGGACATGCGCGGATAAGTCGTTTGAAAGGGAGACCCTTTCAAACGAGAAGGCTGCGGCTCACATACGCGCACTCGCTGCGCTCGCACACTTCGTGAGCCGATAAGAGATTTTTCCGAGGTACACGCCCCCGGAAAAATCATCCCACTTTATTCGCCGCTCCGGCGGCGAACTCTGCGAGGCTTTTATGAGTATCTTTAAAAGACGTTCTACAGCCATCGTTGTATTTGTAGTCGTGGTAGTCCTGTTTTCTTTCCTGGGCTGCAAGCGGAGCCTGAACAAGGCATGCCGGGACGCGGAGGAGGCCTTCTTTGACCGGAGCCTTCTCAAGGAGGACGGCGGCTGGTCCGCCCCGGCGGACCACCTGGAAAACTGCGTGGCCCTGTCCACCCGGCTGCTGTCCGTCATCGGCACAGACGGCGAATGGGCGGAGGCTTACCAGGCCGTGAACACGGCCCGTGTGGCCCTGGACGACGCCCTCGCCGCCAGGGACATCTCCGCTATCGCCCAGGCCAATCAGGCCCTGGCGGAGGCAGTGGCCCAGGTGGAGGCGGTCAAAGCGTCCGGCGCAGCCCTGCCGGAGAGCCACGACGACTATGACGCCATCCTCTCCGACTTCCACAGCGCCCAGTCCGAGCTGGACAGCAGCGCCTACAGCAGCCACATCCTGGCCTTCCGGGACGAGGTGCTGGGCGCCTTCCCCGCCAATATCCTCCGGCACGTGGTGGGCGTGGACGCGCCGGAGACCTTTCCATGAGGTGATGGGATGAAGAGACTATTCACCTGCCTTATCGCGGCGACCATAGGCCTGGCGCTTCTGGCCAGTCCCGCCTTCGCGGCGCTGCCCGCCGGCACCGGCGACGGCTTTTACGCCGTGGACAACGCCAACGTCCTCTCCGCCGAGACGGAGGAACTGCTCGTCGAATACAACGATGTGCTGGAAAACCAGTGCCACAACGCCCAGCTGGTGGTGGCCACGGTCACCTATCTGGACGAGGACGCGGACGTGTACGCCACCAGGCTTCTGAACGACTGGGGCGTGGGCAGCGCCAGCGAGTCCAACGGCGCGCTCATCCTGCTGGTCACCGAGGAGTATCGGGGCGGCGTCACCGTGGGCGACGGCCTGGACGAGGCCTTCTACGACGGCTTCAAAGAGAGCTGGTACGACGACTTCTGGGACGATGTGGACGCTGACCGGTTCGACGAGGCAGTCCGCACCCTGGCCGGTCATATCTACGACTGGTATCTGGACTACTACGGCGTGGAGCCAGTGGCCGAGGAGCCGGTGAACAACGGCGGCAGCTATGGGTACGGTTACGACTATGGCTATGAGCCGCCGCAGCCGGTGAGCCGCGGCTCCTCCATCATCGGCATCGTTGTGCTGATCCTTCTCGCTCTGGTCGTTTTCTGGGTGATCGGCGCGGCCAGCCGGTTCGTCCGTATGAGCCGGTGGGGCTATACCGGCGGATTCATGCCCATTTTCCTGCCCGGCGGCCGGCGGCGCTATCGGGAGTGGTACCGGCGTCAGCCCCCGCCTCCCCCGCCCGGCGGCGGTTTCGGCCCCGGACCTGGCCCCGGTCCCGGACCGGGCGCCTTCCGAAGCGCACCCACCCGCCGCTCCGGCTTCACCAGCAGCAGCCGTCCCCGCAGCGGGGGCTTCGGCGGGTCCAGCCGTCCCTCCTCCGGCGGCACCAGAGGCGGCGGCTTCGGCGGCCACGGCGGCGGCGGTTTCCGCGGCAGAAGATAAACGCATATGCAAAACGACCTGTCCGACTGGACAGGTCGTTTTTCATCGGGGAATGACTTGGTAATAGCCGTAATAGCCGGGATAGTAGCCGGGGACCGTGTAGGCCCGGCTGTAGCCGCCGAACAGGAGGCTCAGCACCAGCCGGATGAGGAAGAACATCACCACCACGGCGATGATCATGCCGATGGGACTGCGCCGTCGGGGCGTATAGCTGTAGTTATAGGAGTAGGTGTAGGACGGGCCGTACTGCCCGCCGGTCTGGCCGCTATAGGCCCCGCCCCGCTGGCGCATGGCCTTGATCTGGTCGTAGGCCTGGTTGATGCGGCCCATCCGCTCCGCCGCCGCGGCGTCTCCCGGATTCAGGTCCGGGTGGTAGCGCTTTGCCAGGCGCTTATAGGCTTTCGCGATCTCCTCGTCGCTGGCGTCCGGCGCAACGCCCAAGATGTCGTATGGATTCACGTTTTGCGCTCAAAGCGGTTGCCGCACTTCCGGCAGGTGAGCACCAGCTTTCCCTTTCCACGGGGTACGCGCAGCAGCGCGTGGCAGGAGGGGCAGCGGAAAAACTTGTAGTCCTTCCTCTGCTGCCAGCGGTCTTTCAGAGACCGGAACCAGCGGCCGACGGCCTGGCGCTTGGCGTAATACCAAGCGTTCTCCTTCTGACGCTTGTAGAGGTCCCGAGAGAAGGTGCGGAAAAGGCAGTATATGAGCGCGGCCCACTCGGCCAGATTGAACAGCATGGCCAGGACCGGCACCCGGGCAAACAGCATCCCCAGCATGATGCACGCGATAGAGGCAATGAGCAGAAACTGGTTGAACGCGTCGTATCCGTTGCGGCCGTACATGAACTGCGCGAGCCTTTGTCTGAAATTCATGGGATCACCTTTATTCCAAAGAATGATGTATCATAAGGATACCTCATTCCTTTGCGCTTGTGTTTAACAAAGTGTAAATAATAAGGAGATCCGCTATGTCGAAACATGGCGGATCGACCATTTAGCCGACTGTACATCTGCTTAATACTAGGTATTGACCTTCAGTCAGCGTTATATATGTAGATTGCTCAAAATTATCATTAGATATGATATCATCTTGTCTGCTACTAGCATATATGCAATAGTAGCCCCGATCTCCATCGTTCGCAACAAGTCTATACTCCCCTGGCTGAATATCATATCCAACTTTCAACATAGTTCCCGGCTTTACGTTAATGGTCTTCTTCTCATAGAATTCGGAGGACGGAAATGCTGCACAGCGCTTGAGCGTTATATATTCTCCATCAAGTACTGTTACTATGCTCGAAACATCAAAATTGTCATTAAACACTATGTCGTTTCCATTGGCATCACTCGTCACAGAAAAATATCCCGAACCATCCGTTGCAAGTAGGACATATTCGCCTGCTGGAATGTCAAATCCGACCTTGTATTGCCCCGGATCGTAACCTATCACGCCTAACCCATACTTATCTTCTTTCTCAGGTTGCTCTTCAGAAACATTGCCAAGATACTCATTAATCTTGTTTTCAAAGTTATTTTTTACCTGGTCAACTTCTTCATCAGATGCAGATATGAGCGCATTGTTAACCCAATCGGGTACTCCGTCAACTACTGCCGTTCCTCCGGTAATGCCGTTGCTATAATAAGCCATGTCATTCCCGCAAGATGCCACAACAAGATGCAACGAACTCGTATATGCTTCTGCAAATAGTTTCAGATATATAAAAGCACATGCAGCTGTATTTGCAGAATTAGAATCAACGTGCCAATAGTACCCCGTCATTCCATTCAATCTTACAGTCTCGATTGAAAAAACTGTTCCTTCATCAATTTTATATGTTTCTTCCCTCACAATCTCTGCATCATTAGAACTAGAAGCATATGCCATAACAGAAGAAGAAAGGATTAAGGCCATCAAAAGAATTACACATATGATCTTTTTCATCATTCAACCCTCCTTGGACCGATGATACCACACCTCACCGAGCCAAGCAAGAGCGAATCGAAGTTTCCGCTGTCCGCTTCCGGTTTACCAGTTCTGCGTTTTGTGGTACTATGTGTGAGAGGTGATTCGTTTGTTTGATACCAACTACATCAGCCGCCAACTGCAAAAGAGTCAAGAAGAAAGGCAAAAAGTATTTGACGACATGGCCGAGGATAGTGAAAAGGCTTTTAACGCTGTCCTCGAAGTGCCACAGCAGTTGAAAGCCATGAATGAAAAATTAGAGGCCGAGAGTCGTTCATCGAAGAAACGCGACATCATCACCGTGACTATTGCTGCCCTGACCTTGCTCGCCACAATCACAATAGGAGTGATAACGATAAGAAACCAGCAACCGCAACAAACGAAACACACAGAACAAATATCAGAAAAGTCACAACTAACGGACGTGTCTCGCGCTCCTGATTGAGTGTGGGCTCTGACACGCCCTTTAGCACTGATAGGTGAAAAAAGTCCGAAAACTACATATTAGTCCCCGGCTTCCAGTTAGCATTTAGTTAGCATTTTGTGGCTCACGAATCCCCGTAAACGGCTCAAACCGCAACCCAGCACAGCGGTTGCGGTTTGAAAAGGAGAAATGCTTTTGACCGACGGGAGGGAGCCCGCTCGGGGGCTCCCTCCGTCTTCAAAAGCATTTCGACGTGGTGACCCGTACGGGACTCGAACCCATGTTACCGCCGTGAAAGGGCGGTGTCTTAACCACTTGACCAACGGGCCAAAAAAATGGTGGAGACTGCGCGACTCGAACGCGCGACCTCATGCGTGTGAAGCATGCGCTCTAACCTGCTGAGCTAAGCCTCCATAGAACGGGAGAGGCGGGGCCACTCCCATGGTAGCGGCGACTGGATTCGAACCGGTGACACTGCGGGTATGAACCGCATGCTCTAGCCAACTGAGCTACGCCGCCAAACAGCTTGCTTATTATACAAGATAGTATTCCCATTGTCAAGCGTTTCCGCGGCAAAATCACCATAAAAACTGCCGCCCGGCAGAGGTCCCGCCGGGCGGGAAAAGCCGTTTATTCGGCGCTGATGCCCATCTCCCCAAAGAGATGCTGGACAAATTTATTCACGGCGATGGAGCCGTGCTCCTTCTTCATCCAGGACACGCCCAGCCGCCGGTAATAGGCAGGCTCCGCCGGCACGCCCACCAGCGCGTAAGGTGTGCGCTGGAACACCAGCTCCGGCAGCAGCGTCACGCCCAGGCCGCTCTCCACCATGCTCATGACGGTGTAGTCGTCCTTCACGGTGTACTGGCGCTTGGGCCGGATGCCCGCGTCGGAGAACATCTTCTCCACGATCTGGCTGTAGCCGGATTCCAGCAGGACAAAGGTCTCGTCCGCCAGGTCCTTCAGGTTCAGGTCCTTCTTGTCCTCCAGGGGGTGGCCCTTGGGCAGAACGATGTTCATTCTATCAGCAAGAAGCTCTTTGAAGACGAACTCATCCCCGTCCGGCTTGGTCATAAAACCCACGTCCACCATGCCGTTGCGCAGCCACTCGCAGATCTGGAGCATGTCCCCCTGCAGCAGCTCAAAGCCGATGTTGGGATAGCTCTCCCGGAAGGATTTCAGATGGGGCGGCAGCCACTGGCAGGAGAGGCTGGTAAAGATGCCGATGCGGATCAGGCCAGCGTTCAGGTTCTGCAGTTCCAGGGACTTCTCGAACACGTCCCGTTCCCCCACCACGATTTGGCGCATACTGGGCAGCAGGTACTCCCCCTCCGGGGTCAGACGGACGCCGCTCTTGTTCCGGGCCAGGAGCGTCACGCCCAAGTCCGACTCCAGCGCGCGCACAAGCTGGCTCACCGCAGACTGGGTGCAGCCGAAGAAAGCCGCCGTGCGGGTCAGGCTCTTCGTCTCAACGATCTTCAAAAATACCTCATATCTGGATGTTCTCATAAGGCACCTCATAAGACGCGCTAATTCGGCATTTCACAAAAGCTAACCTGGATATGGGCCATTATATACTTCCAAATCCAATTGGACAAGTAGTTTTTCACTTTTTCATAAAAAATCTTATGTTCCTTGGCTCATAGAACGCCGTATTTAGGAAATACTTACTATGAGGTGATCAATAATGACAACGAAAGAACTTCTCTATGTAGACGACGCCCTGGGCCACGCCATGTTTCTGGTGACCCAGTGCGAGGACGCGGCCGCCAAGCTGCAGGACGCCACGCTCAAGCAGCAGGCGCAGCAGATGGCCGACCGCCACCGCCAGGTCTACCGCAAATTCTACGATCTCGTGTAAGGAGCGCAAAAATGGACGACAAATGCATCATGGAGAACCTTCTCCTCACCACCAAGGGCGTCATCGACCTGTATATGCACGGCGCCATCGAATCCAGCACCGCCAACATCCACCAGGCCTTCTCCAGCGCCTTCGACGACACCCTGAACATGCAGGACAACATCTACAAGCAGATGACCTCCAAGGGCTGGTACCAGACCGACAACGCCCCCCAGCAGCAGGTCCAGCAGACGAAACAGAAGTACAGTCCCACCTGCTGATGTCGTTTGAAAGGGAGACCCTTTCAAACGAGAAGGCTGCGGCCCGCTGCAGCGCAAAGCGCCCCCATCCGATGGATGGGGGCGTTCACGTTTGCGGGCCGATAAGAGTTTTTTCCGAGGTACACGCCCCCGGAAAAAACATCCCACTTTTTTCGCACCTGCGGGCGCGAACTCTGCGAGGCTATCTCACTTGTCCGCTGCCGCGGATGACGTACTTATAGGAGCACAGCTCCTCCAGGCCCATGGGGCCCCGGGCGTGGAGCTTCTGGGTGGAGATGCCCATCTCGCAGCCCAGACCAAACTCCCCGCCGTCGGTGAACCGGGTGGAGGCGTTCACATATACCGCCGCGCTGTCCACCGCCTCCGTGAAGAGCGCCGCGGCGGTCTCGTCCTCCGTGAGGATGGCGTCCGAGTGGCCGGTGGAGTGGGCGGCGATGTGGCCAATGGCCGCGGATACGTCCTTTACCACCGCCACGGCCAGGATGTAGTCGAGGAACTCCCTGTCGAAGTCCCCCTCTCCCGCTCTCGTGCCGGGGATGATGGCCGCCGCGTCCTTGTCCAGGCGCAGCTCCACAGGGGGCTTTCCCGCCGCCTCGCGGTCGTCCACCAGCCGCTTTTTGAGCATAGGCAGGAACTTTTCCGCCACAGCCTCGTGGACCAGCAGCACCTCCTCGGCGTTGCAGACGCTGGGCCGGCTGGTCTTGGCGTTTTCGATGATGTCCAGGGCCTTGGAAAGGTCCGCCGCCTTGTCCACGTATATGTGGCATATCCCGGTGCCTGTCTGGATGCAGGGCACGGTGGCGTTCTCCACGCAGGCCCGGATGAGGCCCGCCCCGCCCCGGGGGATCAGCAGGTCAATGAGCCCCGACGCGGTCATGAGCTCGGTGGCGCTGGCCCGGGAGGTATCCTCCACCAGGCTCACCGTCTCCCTGGGCAGACCCGCCGCCTCCAGGCCCTCCCGCAGGGCTTCGGTGATGGCATGACAGCTGCGCCAGGCCTCCCGGCCGCCCCGGAGGATGCACACGTTGCCGCTCTTTACGGCCAGGGCCGCCGCGTCGCTGGTCACGTTGGGCCGGCTCTCGTAGATGATGGCCACCACGCCCAGGGGCACGCTCACCCGCTCAATGACGAGGCCGTTGGGCCGCTCCACATGGCGCAGCACCTTCCCCACCGGGTCCGGCAGGGCCGCCGCGTCCCGGACGCCCTGGGCCATACCGGCGATACGGTCTGCGTTCAGCATGAGCCGGTCCAGCATCACGTCGGACATGGTGCCTTTGGCCGCCGCCATATCCTCCGCGTTGGCGGCCAGGATGTCGTCCGTATGTTTTAAAAGGCTGTCCGCCATGGCCAGCAGCGCCTTTGTCCTGCCCTGCTCCCCCGCGCGGGTCAGAGCCGGCTTCGCCGTCTGGGCCTTCAAAAGCATCTCATGGGTCGTCATTTCCGCTTCTCCTTTCCCTGGCCGAGAAACCGCGTCCCCACGGCTTTCCCCTCCAGGATGTCATACAAAAGTTCCGGTTCCGCCCCGTTGGCGATGACCATATCAATGCCCTGGGCGACAGCCATTTTCGCGGCCTTCAGCTTGGTGGCCATGCCGCCCACGGCGAGGCCGCTCCCCTTCTCGCCCGCCAGCGCCTCGATCTCCGGGGTGATGGTCTCCACCACGGGGATGAGCCGGGCGGCGGGGTCATGGCGGGGGTCGGCGGTGTAGAGCCCTTCGATGTCGCTCAAAAGCACCAGCAGGTCCGCCTTGATGGCGCAGGCCACGATAGCGCCCAGGGTGTCGTTGTCGCCCACGGTTATCTCCTCGGTGGCAACGGTGTCGTTTTCGTTGATGATGGGCAGGGCGCCCAGCTCCAGGAGCCGGGACATGGTGTTCTCAAAATTTCCCCGCCGGTGGTCGTTCTCCACGTCGCTGCCGGTAAGGAGCACCTGAGCCACCACGTGGTTGTACTCGGAAAACAGCTTGTCGTATATGTACATGAGCTCGCACTGGCCCACGGCGGCGGCCGCCTGCTTGCCGGGCATGTCCTCCGGCCGTCCGGGCAGCCCCAGCTTCCCCACGCCCATGCCGATGGCGCCGGAGGACACAAGAACGATCTTGTGACCGGCGTTTTTCAGGTCGCTGATCACCTTTACCAGCGACTCCATGTGGCGGATGTTCAGGTGCCCTGTTGCGTGGGCGATGGTGGATGTGCCTATCTTGATGACAACGGTCATGTCCTGTCCCTGCCTTTATCAGTTGTCCACGATTCAGCAGTATAGCACGGTTTTCTTTACTACGCAATGACTATAAAAAACGCGGCGGGAGCATTTCCCGCCGCGCATTCCTCAATTTTACTCCAGGCCGTCGCCGGGCATATACTCCGTGGGGTCCACAGAGATGCCGTCCCGGGTCATGGCAAAGTGCAGGTGGCCCACCTGATTCACTTCGCCCAGGGCCGTGGCGCCTACGGATCCCAGCACATCGCCCATGGCCACCACCTGACCGGCCACTACCGGGGGCTGGTCCGCCAGGTTGGAGTACACGCTGTGCACACCGTTGCCGTGGTCAATCTCCACGGTGGTGCCCATAAGGTCCTCGTTCTCCACCCGTGTCACAGTGCCGCCGGCGGACGCCAGCACCGCGGTACCCGCGGCGCAGGTGATGTCCAGGCCGTCATGGGTGCGCCAGTCGCCCATGGTGCTGTCGTACAGCAGCGTCTGGATGGACCAGGGGCGATCGACCGTGCCCTGGACAGGCCAGATATACTCCGTCACCGTCTCGTTGAAGACAGCCTGTGCCTGGGGCTCCTCCAGAGCCTCGGTCTCGCTGTCCGCCGCCTCGCCGGTCTCATCATTCACCCCGGTCTCATCGGCCTCAGAGCCGTCGGAGGAAGTCACTGTCTCCGCCGTAGGCGCCGGCGCGTTTTGCAATGTATCCTCCGCCGGGATCATGGTGCTGAACACGCCGGAGACCTGCTCCACCGGTTCCTCTGCCGTCACGTCTTCTACATTAGTCCCCGCTTCGGTGAACAGGATCCAGACGGATATACCGATCACCGCCGCGCACAGGAAAAGGACTATGTAGAAGCCCTTTCCCCCCAGGGACCCGGCTCTGCCGGACCCATGCTTGTTTTCCATTTGTGTTGACCCTCCAAAAAAATTGGTGTTTCCGAAGGGTATTGTTGCCCTGGAAACACCAATTTATACAGCTTTTGGGGTCAGTGTTGACTTTTTACTTCCCGATAAGGCACTCGCCGTCCATGACGTCGGGCTGCTTCAGACCCATCAGATGGAGCATGGTGGGCGCGATATCCGCCAGGCGTCCGGGATGGAGCTTCACATCGCCCGCGCCGCAGACGATGAATGGCACGGGGTTGGTGGTGTGTGCCGTATGAGGCGAGCCGTCCTCGGCGCGCATCTTGTCCGCGTTGCCGTGGTCGGCGGTCACCAGGAGCACGCCGCCCATCTTCTGTACCGCGTCCCAGACCCTGCCCACGCAGGCATCCACGGTCTCCACGGCCTTCACCGCCGCCTCCATGACGCCGGTATGGCCCACCATGTCGCAGTTGGCCAGGTTCATGATGACCGTGTCGTACTTGCCGGACTCGATGCGCTCCACGGCCTTGTCCGTGACCTCCTCCGCGCTCATCTGGGGGATCAGGTCATAGGTGGGATACTCCTTGGGGGACGGGACTAGCACCCGGTCCTCGCCGGGATAGGTCCGCTCCACACCGCCGTTGAAGAAGAACGTCACATGGGCGTACTTCTCGGTCTCCGCGATGCGCAGCTGGGTCATATCGTGGTTGGACACGATCTCACCGAAGGTGTCCTCCAGGATCACCGGCGGGAACGCGATGGGCAGCTCGGTCATGGCCTCGTCGTACTGGGCCGTGCACACGTAGTTCAGGGGGAAGTGGCCCTTGGGCAGAGGGAAGCCGTCGAAGTCGGGCTTCATCAGCGCCCAGGTCATCTCCCGGGCCCGGTCGGGCCGGAAGTTGGCGAAGATCACGCTGTCGCCAGCCTTGATGGTCCCCTCGGGGGCGCAGACGATGGGCTCCACGAACTCGTCGGTCACGCCGTTGGCGTAACTATCGCCCACGGCCTTCACCGGGTCGGGCTCCTGTACGCCCTCGCCGCAGACGATGGCCTTGTAGCCCTTCTCCACGCGCTCCCAGCGTTTGTCACGGTCCATGCCCCAGAAGCGGCCCTGGATCGTGGCGATCCTGCCATAGCCGATATCCTTGCAGTGGTCGGCAAGCTGCTGCACGTAGCCTTGTCCGGAGGAGGGCGGCACGTCGCGGCCGTCCAGGAAGCAGTGGACGTAGCACTGCTTCACGCCCCGCTTCTTCGCCATGTCCACCAGGGCGAAGATGTGCTTGATGTGGCTGTGAACACCGCCGTCGGACAAAAGGCCCATCACATGGACAGGATGGTTCGTTTTCGCGGCCTCGTCCATGGCGTGGGCGTAGGCAGGATTTTCAAAGAAGCTGCCGTCGTCCACCGCCCGGCTGATGCGGGGCAGGGGCTGGAACACCACCCGGCCCGCGCCGATGTTGGTGTGGCCCACCTCGGAGTTGCCGATCTGGCCGGCGGGCAGGCCCACATCCTCGCCGCTGGCTTGCAGCTGGGTGTTGGGGAACTGGGCGAACATACCGTCCAGGACGGGAGTCTTCGCCACATAGACGGCGTTCCAGGGACCGGGTTCGGCCAGGCCGAACCCGTCCATGATCAGAAGAACAACGGGCTTCTTACTCATTGGCAGCACCAATGATGTCCGCGAACTCCATCTTCAGGCTGGCGCCGCCGATGAGGCCGCCGTCGATGTCGGGCTGGGCCAGCAGCTCGGCAGCGTTCTTGCCGTTCATGCTGCCGCCGTACAGGACCTGCACGCCCTTGGCCAGCTCCTCGCCGTAGAGGCCCGCCAGGACCTTGCGGATAAAACCGCAGACCTCCTGGGCCTGCTCCGCGGTGGCGGTGCGGCCGGTGCCGATGGCCCAGATGGGCTCATAGGCGATGACGACCTTCTTCATCTCCTCAGGAGTGACGCCGGCCAGGCCGCCCTTGATTTGGCTCTCCACGAAGGAGAGGGTCACGCCCGCGTCCCTCTGCTCCAGGCTCTCGCCGCAGCACATGATCGGGGTGATGCCCGCGCCCAGCAGGGCCTTCAGCTTGGCGTTCACCAGTTCGTCGCTCTCGGCGTGATAGGCCCGGCGCTCGGAGTGGCCGATGATGCAGTAGTCCACGCCCAGGTCCGCCAGCATGGCGGCGGATACCTCGCCGGTGTACGCGCCCTTGTCGTGGCTGGACACGTCCTGCGCGCCAACTTTGATCCGGGTGCCGTCGGCGGCGTCCTTCATGGCCGGGATCAGGGGGAACGGCACGCACAGCGCGCTCTCCACGCCCTTGCCCAGATCGGCCAGAGATGCCAGCTCCTCCACGAAATCGGGCACCTCGCTGGCCAGCTTGTTCATCTTCCAGTTGCCCGCGATGAGGGCATTGCGATATTTCTTATCCATGTTCTTCTCTCCTTACGCGTCCTGCAGGGCCACCACGCCGGGAAGGGCCTTGCCCTCCAGGAACTCCAGGGAGGCGCCGCCGCCGGTAGAGATGTGGGTGATCTTGTCGGCGAAGCCCAGCTGCTCCACAGCCGCCGCGGAGTCGCCGCCGCCGATGATGCTCACGGCGCCGGACTCGGCCACGGCGCGGGCCACGGCCCGGGTGCCCTCGGCGAACTTATCGAACTCGAACACGCCCATGGGGCCGTTCCAGACCACGGTGCCGGCGCCCTTGACGGCGGCGGCGAACTTCTCCCGGGTCTTCACGCCGATATCCAGGCCCTGCCAGCCGGCGGGGATGGCGCTGGAGGGGACGATCTTGCTCTCCGCGTCCGCGGCAAACTCCTTGGCGATGACGGTGTCCTCGGGCAGGAGCAGCTCCACGCCCTTGGCCTTGGCGGTGTCGATCATCTGCTTGGCGAAATCCACCTTATCCTCCTCCAGGAGGCTGTCGCCCACCTCATAGCCCTGGGCCTTGATGAAGGTGTAGGCCATGCCGCCGCCGATGATAATCTTGTCGGCCTTGTTCAGCAGGTTCTCGATGACGCCGATCTTATCGGAGACCTTGGCGCCGCCCAGGATGGCCACGAAGGGACGGGCGGGATCGTCCAGGGCCTTGCCCATAACGGACAGCTCCTTGCCAATCAGGAAACCGCTGACAGCGGGCAGATACTCGGCCACGCCGGCAGTGGTGGCGTGAGCGCGGTGAACGGTGCCGAAGGCGTCGGACACGAACAGCTCGGCCATGCTGGCCAGCTCCTTTGCCAGGGCGGGGTCGTTTTTGGTCTCGCCCTTCTCAAAGCGGGTGTTCTGCAGAAGCATGATCTCGCCGGGCTTCAGCGCGGCGGCCTTGGCCTTGGCGTCGGGGCCCACTACGTCGTCGGCCAGGATGACGTTCTTGCCCAGCAGCTCGCCCAGGCGGGCGGCCACGGGCTCCATACGCAGCTCATCCAGGGACTTCTTCCACTTCTCCTCGGTGAGGGTGGCGGGGTCCTTGCCCTTCTCAGTCTGCTTCTTCACCCACTTTTCAAAGTTGGGCTCGGGCTTGCCCAGATGGGAACAGGCGATGACGGCGGCGCCGTTGTCCAGCAGATACTGGATGGTGGGCAGAGCGGCGCGGATGCGCTTGTCGTCCGTAATGGCGTTGGTCTTCTTGTCGCGGGGGACGTTGAAGTCGCAGCGCAGAAGGACCTTCTTGCCCTTCACATCGACCTGGGTCACATTTTTCTTGTTGTAGTTCATGTGTATATCCTCCATTTAAAATTTGCAAAATGGTTTTAAACTCATTCCCGGCCCACGGCCATGATCCCCGTCTCCAGCAGACCGGGGAACCCCTGGCGCCGGAGCACGTCATATAAGATGATGGAGGCGGAGCTGGCCAGGTTGAGGCTCCGGGCCCGGGGCTTCATGGGGATGCGCACGCACCGGTCATAGTACCGGTCCATGAGCTCCTCCGGAAGACCCGATGTCTCCCGCCCGAACATCAGGGCGGTGTTCTCCCCGAAATCCGCCTCGGTATAGCACCGGGGCGCCTTGGTGGAGAGGAGCCACAGATGCTCGTCCCCGTTCTTCGCCAGGTACTCCTCTAGGCTCTCGTACACGTGTACGTCCACCAGGTGCCAGTAGTCCAGGCCCGCCCGCTTCACGGCCGCGTCGGAGATATCAAATCCCAAGGGCTTTATGAGGTGCAGGCTGGCGCCGGTGGCGGCGCAGGTCCGGGCGATGGCCCCCGTGTTCTGGGGGATTTCCGGGGCGTACAGGACGATGCTGTTCATAACTGTGGTGTCTCCCAAAACCGCCTATTTCTCCAGTATCTTATACGTAAGCCATTATATACCATCCGGCGTTTTTTTCAAGGGGAACTTTCCGCCGCCACGATTTCATGTTGAAAAACCGGCGATATCTGACTATAATAACAGAAAGACCACCGAGGTGACTTTATGGATACATTATATATTGTTGTCCCCTGCTATAATGAGGCGGACTGCCTGCCCAAGACGGCGCCGGTCTTCCGCCGGAAGCTGGGCCAGCTCATGGACGCCGGTCTCGCCTCCCCGGACAGCCGGGTCCTGCTGGTGGACGACGGCTCCGCCGACGGCACCTGGGACCTTATAACCTCGCTCCACAATGAGGACGCCTGCTTTGCCGGTCTGCGGCTCCAGCCCAACCGGGGCCATCAGAACGCGGTGATGGTCGGGCTCATGGAAGCCCGCGCCCGCGCGGACGTGACCATCAGCATCGACGCGGATCTGCAGGACGACATCGAGGCTATGGACGAGATGATGAAAAAGCATTCCGAGGGCTTCCCCATCGTCTGCGGCGTCCGCTCCCGCCGTGATACGGATACCTTCTTCAAGCGCACCACCGCCCATATGTATTACGGCCTTATGAACCTCTTCGGCGCCAAGCTCATCTATGACCATGCGGACTACCGGCTCATGGACGCCCAAGCGCTGGAACGGCTGTCCCATTACCACCAGGACACCCCCTTCCTCCGGGCCCTCGCCACCCGCCTGGACCTTCCCATCGCCACGGTGGAATATGAGAGGGCGCCTCGGGCCGCCGGCGAGAGCAAATACACCCTCAAGAAGATGGTAAAGCTGGCAGTGCACAGCGTCACCACCGCCCGTACCAAGCCCCAGGACGCACCCAAGCCCCCGGATCCCCATATCACAGAGCGGCTGTTCTGAGTCAACTGCATACAGCGGCCCTTTCCTCCGGAAAAGGGCCGTTTATTTATGTCTGACACAGCCGCCAAAGTGACAATAATATCCTCTATTCCCCACAGCATGGACATTTGCGCCGTTCGTGTCGTTCTTTATTCGTTTTATTTACTAAAAAGCTAAAAGGCCCGACCCGCTCCCACGCACACATCCTACAAACATAGTTTTGGCGCATTGACTTTTACTTTTTTTCACTCTATATTTAACATTAATCTTCTGTATTCACCTCAAGGCACACCGCCGGGGAGAATATAAATTCTTAGGAAAGAGGTATGAAGAAATGAAGAACACCAAGAAGCTCATCTCCTTTATCATGGTCGTGACCATGATCCTGGCCCTGTGCTCCGTTTCCGCGCTGGCTGACGGCGAGGCCTTCAAGCTGGGCGGAACCGGCCCCCTGACTGGCGGTGCTGCTATTTACGGCAATGCGGCTGCCAACGGCGCGCAGATCGCTGTGGATGAGATCAACGCCGAGGGCGGCATCCAGTTCGAGCTGAAGTATGAGGACGACACCCATGACGCCGAGAAGGCCGTCAACGCTTACAATGCCCTGAAGGACTGGGGCATGCAGCTCTCCCTGGGCTCTGTCACCTCCGCTCCTGCCAACGCCACCTCCGCGGAGAACTTCGCTGACCGTATCTTCGCCCTGACCCCCTCCGCTTCCGCGCCCACCGTCATCGACGGCAAGGACAACGTGTTCCAGATGTGCTTCCTGGACTATCCCACCCAGGGCGGTGCTTCTGCCCAGTACATCAGCAGCATGGGTCTTGCTGAGAAGGTAGGCATCATCTGGAAGAACGACGAGGACTACTCCACCGGCCTTCGCAACTCCTTCGTGGATACCGCCGCTGAGCTGGGTCTGGAGATCGTGGCTGAGACCACCTTCGCCGCCGGCAACGACACCGACTTCTCCGTGCAGCTGACCGAGATGCAGAACGCCGGCGCCGAGCTGGTGTTCCTGCCCATGTACTATCAGCCCGCCTCCCTCATCCTGTCCCAGGCCGCCGCTATGGGCTATACCCCCAAGTGGTTCGGTGTGGACGGTATGGACGGCATCCTGACCATGGAAGGCTTTGATCCCGCCCTGGCCGAGGGCGTCATGCTGCTGACCCCCTTCAACGCCGACTCCGAGGATCCCGCTACCGTGGCTTTCGTCGAGAAGTATCAGGAACTCTACGGCGAGACCCCCAACCAGTTCGCCGCTGACGCTTATGACTGCGTCTACGCCTACAAGCAGGCCCTGGAGGCCGCCGGCGCCACCCCCGACATGACCAATGAGGAGCTGAACGACCTCATGATTGAGCAGTTCACCACCATGACCTTTGACGGCCTGACCGGTACCGGCATGACCTGGGACGAGACCGGCGCGGTGAGCAAGGGTGCTCACGGCTGCGTCATCGAGAATGGCGCTTACGTCGGCCTTGACTGATAGACCTTAATTTTTCCAACGCGGCCGGAGCAGAGGCATATTGCATCTGCTCCGGCCTTGCCGGATTTTTCCGCACTCCCCTATCCCTGCCAAATGACCTCTAAGGGGGCAAAAGTATGACCTTTTTGAACTATCTGCTCAGCGGTATCAGCCTGGGCAGTATATACGCCATCATCGCCCTGGGCTACACAATGGTCTACGGCATCGCCAAGATGCTGAACTTCGCTCACGGCGACGTGATCATGGTGGGCGCGTACATATGTTTCTTCGCCGTGTCCCGCTACCACCTGCCGCCCGTGGTAGGCGTGCTGGCCGCCATGGCCGTATGCACCGTGCTGGGCATCGTGGTGGAGCGCCTGGCCTATAAGCCCCTGCGCGCTGCCCCCTCCCTGGCGGTGCTGATCACCGCCATCGGCGTGAGCTACTTCCTGCAGAACGGCGCGCAGCTTCTCTGGACGCCCAACCCCAAGGTGTTCTCCTCCGTGGTGGGTACCGGCCGGCTGGCCCTGTTCGGCGGACAGCTCACGGTCTCCTATGTGACCATCACCACCATCGTCTCCTGCATCGTCATCATGATCGCCCTGACCTGGTTCACGGGCAACACGAAGATGGGCAAGGCCATGCGGGCCTGCTCGGAGGACAAGGGCGCCGCCCAGCTCATGGGCATCAACGTCAACTCCACCATCTCCGTCACCTTTGCCATCGGCTCCGCTTTGGCGGCCATCGCCGGCGTGCTGCTGTGCTCGGCCTACCCCACCCTGGTGCCAACCACCGGCTCCATGCCGGGCATCAAGGCCTTCACCGCCGCCGTGTTTGGCGGCATCGGCTCCATCCCCGGCGCCTTTGTCGGCGGTCTGCTTCTGGGCATGATCGAAATATTTGCCAAGGCCTATATCTCCACGCAGCTCTCCGACGCCGTCGTCTTCGCCGTACTGATCGTGGTCCTTCTTGTGAAGCCCGCCGGGCTGCTGGGCAAGAAGGTCAGCGAGAAAGTCTGAGGTGGGAACATGAAGACAAAGAAACTGACTTTGAATAAAAACACCCGTATGAACTTCGTCACATACGGGGTGGTCATAGTGGCCTACGTCATTTTGCAGACTATGGTCACAACCGGCTCCATCTCCTCCTCCCTGAAGGGCATGCTGGTGCCCATCTGCGCCTACGTGGTCATGGCCGTGAGCCTGAACCTGACCGTGGGCGTGCTGGGCGAGCTGAGCCTGGGCCACGCCGGCTTCATGAGCGTGGGCGCTTTCACCGGCGTCACCGCCGCCCTGGCCCTGCAGGGAGTGGTCGCCTCCGGTCCCCTGCGCCTTCTCATCGGCATGGCGGTGGGCGCCGTCTTTGCCGCCATCGCGGGCGTGCTCATCGGCATCCCGGTGCTGCGTCTGAAGGGCGACTATCTGGCTATCGTGACTCTGGCCTTCGGCGAGATCATCAAGAGCCTCATCAATAACCTCTATGTGGGCGTGGACGGCAGCGGTCTCCACTTCAGCATCCTGACCAATAAGATGGCTATGGACGAGATAGGTCGGATCATCATCAACGGCCCCATGGGCATCACCACCATCGAAAAGCTCTCTACCTTCACGGCGGGCTTCCTGCTGGTGATGGTCACGCTGATCATCGTGTTCAACCTGGTCAACAGCCGCTCCGGCCGGGCTTTCATGGCCATCCGTGACAATCGGATCGCGGCCGAGTCCGTGGGTCTGAACGTGGTGAAATACAGGCTCATGGCCTTTGTCACCTCCGCCGCCCTGGCGGGCGCTGCGGGCACCCTGTTCGCCATGAATTATTCCACCATCATCGCCAACAAGTTCGACTTCAACACCTCCATCCTGATCCTGGTGTTCGTGGTGCTGGGCGGTCTGGGCAATATGCTGGGCTCCATCATCGCCGCCGCGGCCCTGACCATCCTCCCCGAGATGCTCCGTTCCCTCCAGGATTACCGGATGCTCATCTACGCGATCATCCTGATCCTTGTCATGCTGGTCACCAACAACGCCCAGCTCAAGAGCCTGTTCTCCCGCATCATCCCTCATAAGAAGGAGGCCGCGGACAATGAATGAGAAAAAACGCATGAACAAGGCTAAAATGGTCCCCGTTCCCAGCAAGGCCATCATCCCCGAACGGGACATCGACAAGGCCCCCATCCTGGAGTGCAGCCACCTGGGCATCGACTTCGGCGGCCTGCGGGCGGTGGACGACTTCAATCTGACCATTGGCCGCACGGAGATCGCGGGCCTCATTGGCCCCAACGGCGCGGGCAAGACCACGGTGTTTAACCTGCTCACCAAGGTCTATCAGCCCACCCGCGGCACCATATTGCTGGACGGCATGGACACCGCCGGCAAGACCACGGCGCAGATAAACCACATGGGCATTGCCCGCACTTTCCAGAACATCCGGCTCTTCTCCAACATGACTGTGATGGAGAACATCCTGGTGGGGCTTCATAAAGAGATGACCTATAACGCCCTCACCGGTATCCTGCGGCTGCCCGCCTTCTTCCGCAGCGAGCGCATCGCCCGGGAGCGGGCCATGGAGCTTCTGAGCATCTTCGGCATGGAGGACACCGCCGACGCCGTGGCCGGTTCCCTCCCCTACGGCGCCCAGCGCCGGCTGGAGATCCTCCGGGCCCTGGCCACCAACCCCAGTCTGCTGCTCCTGGATGAGCCCGCTGCCGGCATGAACCCCTCCGAGACGGCGGAGCTTATGGAGAACATCGTGAAGATCCGGGATACCTTCAACATCGCGGTGCTGCTCATCGAGCATGACATGAACCTGGTCATGGGCATCTGCGAGGGTATCGTGGTGCTGAACTTCGGCCAGGTCATCGCCAAGGGCACCGCCGAGGAGATCCAGTCGAACCCCACGGTCATCGAGGCCTATCTGGGCAAGCAGCAGTGAGGAGGCGCGGGACATGATGCTGAAAGTCAACGACATTAACGTCTATTACGGGGCTATCCACGCCATCAAGGGCGTCTCCTTTGAGGTCAACGAGGGCGAGATCGTGACCCTGATCGGCGCCAACGGCGCGGGCAAGTCCACCATCCTGAACACCGTCTCCGGCCTTCTCAAATCCAAGACCGGGTCCATCGAGTTCCTGGGCAAGCCCCTTGGCGGCGTGCCCGCCCACAAGATCGTGGAACAGGGCATTGCCCATGTGCCGGAGGGCCGGCGGGTGTTTCTTACTATGTCGGTGGAGGAGAACCTGGAGATGGGCGCCTACACCCGGCCCAACAGCGGCGTAGCCGACCATTTGGAACGGGTCTACGAGCAGTTCCCCCGGCTGAAGGAGCGCCGCCGTCAGGTGGCGGGCACCCTCTCCGGCGGCGAGCAGCAGATGCTGGCCATGGGCCGGGGCCTCATGTCGGACCCCAAGCTCCTCATGCTGGACGAACCCTCCATGGGCCTTGCCCCCATTCTGGTGGAGCAGATATTCGAGATCATCGCCTCCCTGCACAAGGCAGGCACAACCATCCTCCTGGTGGAGCAAAACGCCCGCATGGCCCTGTCTGTGGCGGACCGGGGCTACGTGCTGGAGACAGGAAAGATCGCCCTGTCCGGCACCGGTAAAGAGCTGGCCGAGAGCGACGACATCAAAAAGGCCTATCTGGGCGGCTGACCCACATGCAATCAAGTAAAGAGGACGCACTTTCCAGTGCGTCCTCTTTCTATAATATTGCTATTTCATCGCCCGGATGGTCTCCAGAGCGGGCAGCGCCTTTCCCTCATAGTCGAACAGCGCCTGGTTAGCCCACTCGTTGCCGCCGGGGCCTTTTTCGCCCGTATATCGCAGCGCCGCCTCCGTGGCCCAGCCGCTGCCGGGCACAGGTATCCAGGCCGCCTCCCACCAGATGAAGCCCCTGCCCTTTCCGTCCGGCACGGCCTGGATGGCCGCCGCCAGGTCCCGGATGAAATCGCTCTGTCCCTGGGGCGTCATGGGATAGTCTATCCCTGCCGCGAGAGCCGCCTTGGCGGCCATGCCCTTGCGCTCGCCGGGGCCCAGCTTTTCGTAGGCCGCATAATCCGCGAGAGAAAAGCCCATGGAGGTCTCCGCGATGATGATATCCTTTCCGAAATGGGCCGCCTCATCGGCCATGCTCTCGGCAAGGCCACTCATGGGCCCGTTCCAGAAGGGGTAGTAGCTCATGCCCACCACATCGAAGTCCATGCCGCCTGCGGCAAAATAGGCCTTGAACCAGGCCCGGTACTGGCCCTCATCGGGGCCGTTGTCCAGATGGATCACCGTCTCCGCATGAGGACAGATCTCCTCCACGGCTCGCAGGCCGGCGTTGACGAACCGGACGACATTGTCCATGGAGGCCCTCCCTACAGGCCAGAGAAGGCCGTTGGTGATCTCGTTGCCCACGGACACCATGTCCGGGGCCAGGTCCTCCGCCGTGAGCTTTTGGAGCACCTCACGGGTATACTCATACACCGCTTTTTCCAGCTCTCCCTCGTCCAGGCCTCGCCAGGCCTTGGGCGTTATCTGCTTGCCCGGGTCGGCCCAGAAGTCGCTGTAGTGGAAATCCAGCATCCATTTACAGCCCAGCGCTTTGGCCCGCCGGGCCAGGGCCATGACCGTCTCCAGGTCGCATGTCCCCGCGCCGTAAGGCTCGCCGTTCTCATCGTAAGGGTCGTTCCACAGCCGCAGCCGCACCAGGTCCATCCCGTGGCGGCGGAGGATCTCCATGGCGTCGCCGGGGCCGTTCTCGTCGGAGAACCGGCCCCCGCAGGCCTCCACCTCCCGCAGGGTGGACAGGTCCATTCCCTTTATGAGCGCCATCAGGTCTTGCCGCCCTCCTGGGAGAAATCCTCAAAGTCCGTGAACCGGCGCATCATGGCCCCGTACCGGAACCGGGCCAGCTGGTTCTTCTCCAGCACGTCCGCCTCATTGCCCCGGTACTGGCAGCGGATGCAGAAATACTCGTCCTTATCCTTGTCGTAGAACATGTCGATGTCCAGATCCCGCATGAAGCAGGAGGGGCAGCGGTAGTTCAGTCTGCCTTTTCCAGCCTGAGCCATGTGGTGAACACCTCCTTCTCTTTCAGTGTGCCCTGATAGCCCAGGGTGAACATGGGGCTGAACGCGTAGCCCTCCCGGATGAAGCCTACCTTGTCCCGGCCCTCACAGGTCATGGACACCTTCGTCTCGATGGGCGGCAGCACGCAGCTGACCGCCTCCGCGCCGGCCGCGGACGCCTCCCGGCATTTATATTCGTAATCGATGGACGCGCTCTTGTCCCCCGCCTCCACCGCCAGCTTGAGGCTCGTCATATCCTCCGGGTACTCGGTGGTGCCATAGCAGGCCACCATGTACTCGTTGATGGTGACCTCGGCGGCGGGGTCGCTCATGGCCAGCACTTTCCGCTCGATCTTGATGTCTCCCGTCCCCTCCGGGAAGGAGATGACGCTCTGCAGCTTCACGGTGAGGTCGGCGAACTCTATCTCCACCGGGTCCAGGGTCAGGGCACGCACGCCGTTTTCCTCCGAGAAATGGGCCTTCGTCCGGCAGAGACACAGGTCCACCTCTTCCCCGTTGTGGCAGATCTTGGCGCTGCGGACAGTGCCCTCTCCGGCGTAGTGGGTGAAGTAGCCCGCCCGGTACTTTTCCTGGATGAGGAACGGGTAGCTGGCGTCCTGGACGTGCTTGGTGCCGATGCCCACGGGCCACTCCAGCTTCGCGGCATACGGCCGCAGATCCACGATGGCGCCGCCCTGGTCCATGTTTACACAGGCGCGCATATAGGGGTCGCAGTACCAGAAGATCTGCTTGTCGCTGCCGTAGAGGATGTCCCGCCACAGGGCGCATTCCGGCTCGGTGTAGTGCTTCTTCTGGCGATAGAAGTCGGCAAACTCGCTCATGGTCATATCCAGGAGCTTGCCCTCCTTCTTCAGCTTGCCGTAATAGGCGCAGCCGTCCTCATAGGACTTCTTCAGAAGCTCATAGGGGGCCTCCCAGCGGCCCATCTTGTTCATCCAGCCCGGGCCCACGAACATCATGTTATAGGCGTAGCCGTTGTTGAACTTGGCCAGATACCGGTACTGGTCGATCAGATTGTAGAGATAGGGATACTCCCAGGTGTCCGAGTCGTAGATCATGCCCCGGAGCACGTTCTGGGGGTGGGTTCCAAAGTTGGAGCCGTTGCCGTCGTAGCAGGCCAGCAGGTCACGGGAAAGGTGTGGTATCGCCACGATGCCGCTGTCCTCCGTCTCGTTCGCGGCGGGGGCGTGAGTGTTCTGTTTGGAGGGTATCCAGGGCGCCCAGGGGCCGCCGTCCATCAGCGTGTACCAGGAGTTGTTGCAGGTGTGGTAGGCCTTGGGGCCCTCCTCCCAGCAGGTGGCCACAGCGCACTTCACGCTGGGGTACTCCGCCTTCACGAAGTTGATGAGGTCCGCATCCATGTAATAGGAGCCGGTGGACTCGGGATAAAACCCGAACCGCTCGTAGAACTTCCCGAACACGTCCCGGACGATGGCCTTCTTGTCCTCCATGGAGAACATCCAGATGCAGAAGTCCTTGGTCTTGTACTTCTCCCTAAACTGCTCGCAGGGAAGCCCCAGAAGGCTCAGGGCGATCTCGTCGCCGTATTTTTCGTGGTGCTCCTTGGCCAGGACCACCGCCTCGTCGTTGAAGAGGCTGGCGTAGGTCATTTGGATGGTGGTCTTCAGGCCGTTTTTGTGGGCGATCTCCTGCTGGGTCTTGAAGATGTCCAGGCTCTCGGTGAGCAGCGCCTTGCGGCCGATGTCCTCGGCCTTGCCCTGGCCGGTGACCTTTTCAGCGTACTCCGGCACCATCTCCGGCCGGTGTATGATGTTGACGATGAACTGGTCCATAGGCAGTTCCTCCTTACGCCGCGCGGGGCAAATGCGCTCTTTCCCCGCGGCAGATTCTGGTGTATAATCATGTTATACCAACATTCCCTCGCCCCGTCAAGTGGAGGTGTCGATATGAAAGACAAATTGCTGTTCGGCGCGGCCTACTACACCGAATACATGCCTGAGGAGCGCATCGAAAAAGACATGGCCCTCATGGCCGAGGCAGGCTTCAACCTCATCCGGGTGGCGGAATCGGCCTGGAGCACATGGGAGCCCCGGGACGGAGAATTTGACTTCTCCCTCCTCACAAAGGTCCTGGACGCGGCCCACACACATGGCATCTCTGTGATCGTGGGCACGCCCACCTATGCCATCCCTCCCTGGCTGGCGAAGAAGTATCCGGATATCCTCTCCGACACCCACGCCGGCCCCTGTAGGTACGGCCCCCGGCAGAACTTCGACATCACCCATCCCGGCTACCGCTTCCACGCCAAGCGCGTCATCCGCAAGCTTTTGGAGGCTGTGAGCGGCCACTCCGCCGTCATCGGCTACCAGCTGGACAACGAGACAAAACCCTATGACACCTGCTCCCCACGGGCCCAGAGCCTCTTCAAGGACTGGCTCAAGGACCGTTTCGGCACTGTGGAAACCCTGAACCGAGAGATGGGCCTGGCCTATTGGTCCAACTCCATCTCGGACTGGGACGACCTGCCCGACGTGCGGGGCACTATCAACGGCAGCCTGGGCGCGGAGTATCAGGCCTTCCAGCGCCATTTGGTGACAGAATTCCTCATATGGCAGCGGTCCATCGTGGACGAGTACCGGCGGCCGGACCAATTCGTGACCCACAACTTTGAAGATGTATGTTGTAAAGGGTGATTTTCACATCACCTAATACAACATGACTGCGGCTCATTAGTGGTAGATTGAAGTGCAGTTATGGGAAAGGAGCGAAATCGCGCAAACCCTTGCAACTGTAAGCATTATCACGACGAAAGGAGTCAGCAATGGAATCTCTGATCGAACGAATGGGCATCACCTATCATTGGGAGGGTGACTTCCTCATCCCAGACTTGGTGCTGTCAGACACCACCGATTATCATGTAGGCAAATATGGACACATGCGCCACCGCTACCTGAAGGAGCACCGCAGAGTGCTGTTTAACATCATGCTCACCAATGAGACGCTGGCAAAGCATATTGCGGACATCGACGCCGCCTGCCGTGATCGACTGGATACCCTTATACCGGCCATGGCCGAACAAGAGGGGGTCACGGAGGAACTCAAGGCCACAGATCAGATGGAGTGGGTCCGCAGGATGAACAACATTAAAAACCGTGCGGAAGAAATCATCCTCCAGGAGATCATCTACACATGAGGGCGTGTGCTGTTCTCTATGAACAGCACCGATATGCGGGGCTGCGGCATAGGCCGCAGCCCCTTTGTCGTTTGGGCTCGAAATGGGACGAACCGTTTTTCTGTACATCCATTGAAAAATTTGCTATAATTTTTTCAACATCTAGGAACAATCGTCTATTTTCAATGTCGTTTATAAAATGGAGGACACATCCCCAGGAAGGAGGCAAACATATATGCCTATTAGATTGAAACGGAAAAACGGCGAGATCACCCCGTTTCGCAACGCAGAGTATATCCCTGCCTACTATTTCATCCCAAAGTCCGTTTTGGACGGCTGCGGCAAGGAGCTAAACAGCCTCCCGCGTAATCCGAAACAGATATTGCGCAGCTGGGACGCGATAGCGTTGGTGGAAAGCGATCTGTTCCAGCTGCTCATCATAGACGCCTACGCCTATATGGTCTGGCCTTATATGATGCCGGGCGTCAAGCGGGAGATATATTCCGGCTACGAGCCGTCATGGGTCCTGGCCCACTCTCCCAGCTTTTGGGTACAGGAGATGACCGACATGGGGATCATCCCTACGGTGGAGGCGCTTTTCCGAAGCAGCGATATGGACAAACCCCTCGGCTATGTGACGGATGACGCCATCGCCCTTCTTTTCAGATGGCTCGTTCCGCAGGTGATGGAACGCCACCATATGAACGAGGTCATTGAAGCGGCGGATGAATACCGGTGCTTTGAGGATTTCGACTACCGGAGCAGCCGGCAGAAGACCGACTTCTACCGCCGGTGGTATCATACCCGCACCCGGCATCCCATGATGTCCCTTGAACAACTGCAGGAGGAGTATTCAGAAGACCACGACGGACAAGAATGGGACTGTATGGATGAGCGTGTTGAGATCGAGCCTGAAGTCACAGCACAGGTACAGGTAGACGAGTTCCTATCCACGCTCTCCGATAAGGACAAGCAGATGCTGCAAATGCGGATGGAGGGCAGGACTCTGGAGGACATTGCGGCGGAGCTTGGCTACAAGAATCACAGCGGCGTTCTGAAGCGGATCAGGAAGATCGGGCAGGCTTATGAGAAATACGCCGG
>CANPVS010000019.1 GCA_947581795.1 uncultured Oscillospiraceae bacterium | reverse complement strand
CCATTTTGCAGAAGTGAACATCAGGTCCTTACCACTTTTTTACCCCTTTTTTTGCGGGTTCACTTTTGCAATCTAGGGTCGTTGTGGCTATACTGTACCAGCATAGGTGGGTCATAAACCGGACAGCAATGGGGCTTGGCAAAAGGGGGGCGGATAAGGTATAATCAGGTTGATCTATGTATGTTGCCGGAGAGAGAAAGACGATGATATACATCCTCTACAACCCAAAGTCCAACAACGGCCGGGGCACAGAGGGCCTGGACGCGGTCATCGCCGCGGCGGGCCAGCGCCATCCGCAGGAGACCCCGGAACTGGTGGACGTGACGAAGGAGGACGAGGCCGCCCTGCTCATGGCCATGGGACCGGAGGATGAGGCCATCCTCTGCGGCGGGGACGGGACGCTCCACTATCTGGTCAACGCCCTGGACGGACGGGTGCCCACGGCGCCGCTGTATCTCTGGCGGATGGGCACGGGCAACGACTTTCTCCGGGACGTGCTGGGGAAGAAGAAACAGCAGATGCTGCTTTTGAACCCCTACCTGGAGAATATCCCCGCGGCGGAGGTGAACGGCCGCCGCGTGCGGTTCATCAACAACGTGAGCTTCGGTCTGGACGGCCAGACCTGCGAGCTGGGGGAGCAGGAGAAAGCCCGGCTGGGCCGGCCGGTGAATTACATATTCGTGGCCCTGCGGCTGCTCTTCCGGGACTACCGCCCGGCGAAGGCCTCCGTCACCGTGGACGGGGAGACCCGGACCTATGAGCGGGTGTGGGTGGCCTCCGCCTTCAACGGCCGGTACGTGGGCGGCGGCATGAAGCTGGCCCCCGGCCAGGACCGGCGGAGCGACAAGCTCTGCTGCGTGGTGCTGCACAGTCTCAGCCGGGTCAGGGCTCTTCTGTACATTGCCAGCGTCCTGTGGGGCGGGCACGTGAAGCTGAAGGTGTGCGACGTGCGCTATGGCCACGACATATCCGCTGCCTTTGACATCCCCATGGGCAACAACCTGGACGGGGAGCCCACGGCCAGGACAAAGACCTACCGGGCGGTGAAGTGAGCCTGTCCGCCGCTTGCATGAACGGCGGGGTTATGATACAATAACTGAGCGAACGACGTAAGGAGAGGAGGCGGTTCCATGGACGAGCTGAAGCTGGTGGTGGCCAGCAATCTCATCAAGCTCCGCCAGCGGGCGGGCATGACCCAGGCCGAGCTGGGGGAGAAGCTCAACTACTCGGACAAGACCGTGTCCAAGTGGGAGCGGGGCGAGTCCATGCCCGACGCCTACAGCCTCACCCGCCTCGCGGAGATATACGGCATGACCGTGGACGAACTCCTCCACGACGACAGCGCCTGGCAGGACCCGGTGGAGAAGGCCAAGGCCGCCGAGCGGGCCGCCGCCCCCACCTTCAGTAGCCGGGTGGTCACCATGGTGGCCATCGTGGGCATATGGACCATGGCGGTGATCATGTTCGTGGTGTTCTGGCTTGTGCTGGACGCGCGGCTGTGGATCATCTTCGCCTGCGCCGTGCCCCTTTCTCTTACCACACTGCTGGTTCTGAACTCCGTGTGGAACAAGGGCAGGCATAATATGCTCATCGTCATGACCCTGGTGGCCACCATCATCACGCTGATCTTTCTGTTTTTGCGAAAATACGCGCCCTGGCAGCTGTTCCTCATCCTCATACCGGCGGAACTGCTGGTGTTTTTGTGTTTCCACATCCAGCGGCGCAGGAGCTGATTCTCCGTATCGTAGAATGGATTTTCCGGGGCGTAGAGAGATTCTCCGCCCCGGTATTATTTTGAGAGGAGATTTCCCCCGCAAAGGGGTTGCATACGGGGGAAAGGGGCATATATAATTGACCCCGGTAAACGACCCCAAAAGGAGAAAGAGACAATATGAGCGACTATGTGCTGAGCTGCTGCTCCACCGTGGACCTGAGTCGGGAGCACCTGGCCAGCCGGGATATCCCCTGCGTGTTTTTCCACTACTTCCTGGACGAGAAGGAGTACATGGACGACCTGGGCCAGACCATGCCCCTGGACAAGTTTTATAAGGCCATGACGGACGGTGCCATGACCCGGACCGCCCAGGTGAACATCTCCGAGTACCTGGACTTCTTCACACCCTTTCTGGAGCAGGGAAAGGACATCCTGCACCTGACATTGTCCTCCGGCATATCCGGTACCTATAACTCCGCGTCCAACGCCGCCGCTATCGCCCGGGAGCGGTTCCCGGAGCGGAAGATATACATCGTGGACTCCCTGGCCGCTTCCTCCGGCTACGGTCTTCTCATGGACGCCCTGGCCGACAAGCGGGATGAGGGGATGGACATCGACAGCCTCCGTGACTGGGCCGAGGAGAACAAGCTGCGGCTCAATCACTGGTTCTTCTCCGCGGACCTGACGTTCTTCGTCCGGGGCGGCCGTATCTCCAAGGCGGCAGGCGTCTTCGGCGGGGCCCTCAAAATTTGCCCGCTGATGAACGTGGACTTCCAGGGCCGGCTCATCCCCCGGGAGAAGATCCGCACCAAGCCCAAGGTCATCACGGCCATCGTGGACAAGATGGAGAAGTGCGCCGACAAGGGCCTGGACTACGACGGCAAGTGCTATATCTCCAACTCCGCCTGCCTGGACGACGCCCGGGAGGTGGCCCGCCTGGTGGAGGAGCGGTTCCCCAAGCTGAACGGCAAGGTGCTCATCAACGACATCGGCACCGTTATCGGCGCCCACACCGGGCCCGGCACCGTGGCCCTGTTCTTCTGGGGCAAAAAACGGGAGGACTGAAAGGGGTGAAAAACCGTCCGGGGCGAGCGCTCCGGGCGGTTTTCCTTGACAGGACGGGGAAGAAAAGTTTATAGTAGAAAGGCCGCGTGAGCGGCATATATCCGGGTGTAGCGCAGTTGGTAGCGCGGGTGGTTTGGGACCACCAGGCCGCAGGTTCGAACCCTGTCACTCGGACCAAAACGCGGGGGTGGCCAGGGAGGCCATCCCCGCGTTTTGCTTGGGGTGAGGACCTGCGGCCTGGTGGCATCCCCGAGCGGTTCCGGCGTAAGCCGGGAGCGAGTGGGGCCATTCCGCCGCACGGCTATGCCGTCGCTTGCGCGGCATGGCAGGTTCGAACCCTGTCACTCGGATCACGGCGTCGGAGCAAAGTCCGCTTTGCTCCGACGCTTTTTTCAAAGCGTCATCCGCTCCAGCGCGTCCAGGCCGGGCAGGGCGGAGAGGAAGATGAGAGGAATGAAATTGGAGAAGTACCGCCACCGGGCCTCCCAGGAGAGGAGGAAAAGCAGAAGCCCGAACACCGCGAGGCGGGGGATGAGGACGGGGAATGTCTCCCTTTGGGGAGAGAGAACGTCCCGAAGGCTGGCGGCGATCATAAGGATGTAGAGGGCCAGCAGCACCCCGGTGCACAGGTGCTTATAAAGCCCGTTGTGGGCCCCGCCGGGCAGGACCCATTCCCGCAGCTTTGTCTCCGTCAGCGGCTCCCCGCCCAGACAGTCGGACAGGCCGTAGGTGCCGTCGCCGAAGAGGATGTTCCCCTTTATGGTCAGGAGCCGGATGAGCCCCGCCGGGCCCAGCTCCCGGATGCGGCGGGATATCTCTGCCTTCAGAGCGGCGTACTGGGCGTCCCGGTCCGTGAAGGACTGGGTGAAGGCGTAGTCCTCCGGGTCATACATGCCGTCGCCGCCCAGGCCCATCATCACCCAGTGGAGCAGGGGCGTGCGCCGCTCCTGGGCCGTCTCCCGGTCCAGGTGTTGATAGACTTCGTGCTCCAGGCCCGCCTGGCCCAGCAGGAGGGCGGCCGCCACGATCAGAGCCATGGCGGCGGTGCGCTTCCACCGGCGTTTGAACAGGCCGTCCAGGACGATGGCGATAAATGCGATGATCACCGTGGCCTTGATCTGGGCGCCCAGGGCGGTGCACAGTCCCATGAGGGCGTAGAGGCACAGCCGGTCCCGCCGCCGGGGGCGGTCTTTTGCGGCCAGCCACAGCCAGCAGGTCAGAATGGGGAAGGGCATGCTCAGCGCGTCGGTGTAGAAGGCCGGGGCGATGAAATAAAACGGCGGGCTCAGGGCGAACAGGGCATAGGCCATCATCTGCCCCCGCACGCCCAGAAGCTTCCTCGCTGCCTGGCCCGTGGCGAACATGGTGAGGAGGGACAGGGTGCCGTTGGCCGCGGTGGCGGCGAGGTACCAGTCGTGGACGCCCAGGGCCTTGGCCAGCTGGAAGACGCGGTACAAAAAGCGCAGGCCGCCCAGGTTGTTGAAGAAGGCATAATAATAGTCGTAGTAGTCGGGGAAAGACCCGGTCTCGGCCCACTGGACCGCGCCGCCGAACACCGCGTCGATGTCGTACACCGGCCGGTAGCGCAGGCGAAGACCCATCAGCAGCTGTACGGCGGCCATGAACAGGAGGAACGCCGCCGTCACAGCCCGGGAATGGGCCGCCAGGGCGCGCTCATAGCGCTTCACCAGCCGCCAGATAAGCGCCAGAACGCCCAGGGCCAGGGCGGTGCAGGCCAACAGGCTGGTCTCGGTATAGCCATAATAATACCATCCGCCGTTCACGGTGATGTGCACGGTAAGCCAGAGGAAGCACAGGGCGAAAGAGCCGTAGAAGAGGCGGAGGGCAGCGATTCTCCATTTAGTTAACATAACACTGCCTCAATAGATGGACGTGCCCGTGAGGAAGGCGTAGAGGTACGCCCCCTGGAGCAGGGCGGAGGCGGGGAGGGCCCAGCCCAGAGCGGGCCGGCGGCGGAGGAGCAGGGCCAGGGCCGCGAACAGGGGAAAGGCGCAGGCCATGTACCGGCCGCAGCTGAGGGGCCAGCTCAGGGAGTAGTTGAGGACCAGGCAGCCCAGCAGGTAGGCCGTCCAGGGCGGGGGCAGGGCCCCGGCGGCGTACAGGACCGCCCCGGCGGAGAGGACGAACACGATCAGCTCCGGCAGAAGGGTGGTGAAGGTGAAGGCGTTGGCGCCGTTGGCGGCGGCGGTGTCCCACAGGATGCCCAGACACGCCGGCAGGGGCACCGGGTACTGGAACCAGTGGTCCCGCTGGTAGAAAGCGAAACGGAAGGGGTCCCCCTCCACGGACCAGTTCAGCGCGAGATAGACTCCCGCGCCAAGACCCAGAAATCCCAGGGGCAGCAGCCGCCGGAGGAGGTCCCGGACCAAGACCCACCCCTCCCGGCGGCGCAGCTTTTGCAGCGGCCGCTCATCGGTCCAGACCTGGACCAGCCAGGGCACCGCCAGCACCAGCCCCTGCATCCGGGTCAGCACCGCCAGGGCGCCCAGAAGTCCTGCCCGCACCCAGCGCCGCCGGCGGATAGAATAGAAGGCGGCGACGGACAGGAGGAAGAAGAGGCTCTCCGTGAACACCCCGGCGAAGAAAAAGGAGAAAGGGTAAGCCGTCAGAAGGCCCAGACCCAGCCGGGCAGCCTCCCAGCCCAGCTCTTCCGTCATGAGCCGGGCGAACACCACGCACCCGGCGACAAAGCAGGACCCGGACAGCAGATGGGCGCAGAGATCGTAGCTGCCGCCGATGAGGCTGTGGAGCAGGCGCACGCACCAGGGGTACAGAGGGAAGAACACCAAAAAGAGGTGCTGGCCGTTCTCGATGTAGCCGTGGTAGCCCAGCATAGCCAGGTTCCGGTAGTGGACGGCGTCGGAGCGGCGCAGGGCGCTTACCACCGCCTCCCAGGTGACGCTTCCGCCGCTGACGGCGCAGCAGAGGACCGTGGCGGCGTACACCGCGGCGAGATAGGCCAGGCCCCAAAGGGCCGCCCGAAGGGCCATGGACCGGGTGAAGGGCTGGCCCCGGCAGGGCGCGTCCCAGCGGATGGGGACGGTGCGGGGGCCCAGGGTGAGCGTCTCCCGGCCGGCCATCCGCAGCAGAAGCGCCAGCGCCGCGGCGGCCAGCGCCGTCACCGCCGCCAGCTGAAAGAGATATCGAAGGATGTAAGTCATAGCCGCCTCCTGCGTTCTATTTTATAGAGATTCTATCAGAGTAGAATATTCTATCGAAATAGAATATACGACAGGAAGCGGCATTTGTCAAGAGGAAGCTTAAGTCGGTCAGACAGTGACAGTACCTCCTCTCAAACGGTTTCGCTGCGCTCAACAATGTTTGTTCGTCGGCACTGGCCCTGCTCTGCCCTCCTTGATAGGTGGTCAATAAATAAGAATAACTTATATCATGCATTGTCAATTCTCATAAATGGATCTTGCTCCGGCGGCGAAAGTCTATGGAATCCGACAAAATGCACAAACAGGGGCGAAAAAATTGAGCATTGTGCCTTGACAACTGAACTTTTGGGGGGTATAGTGCGTAGCATGAAACGGCAAGGACGTCGTGACGAAGGTCAAGGCGTCCCTGCCGCTTTTTTGATTTCTTGGCATCAAGAGGAGGAAAGGAAAACAATGGAGGAGATAATGGAGAGCCTGTCCGGCGAGATATTCGCCGTGTGGTTTTTGATCGGCGCGGCGCTGGTGTTCTGGATGCAGGCGGGCTTCGCTATGGTGGAGAGCGGTTTCGCCCGGGCGAAGAACGCGGGCAACATCCTGATGAAGAACCTGATGGATTTCTGCATCGGCACATGTGTGTTCATCCTCATAGGCTTCAGCCTGCTGCTGGGGGAGGACCTGTGCGGGTTCATCGGCAAGCCGGGGTTCGACATCTTCACGGCCTATGAGAGCTTCGACTGGTCCAACTTCGTGTTCAACCTGGTGTTCTGCGCCACCACGGCCACCATCGTGTCCGGCGCCATGGCGGAGCGGACGAGGTTCATATCCTACTGCATCTATTCCGGCGTCATCTCGGCGCTGATCTACCCCATCGAGGCCCACTGGATCTGGGGCGGCGGATGGCTCGCGCAGCTGGGCTTCCACGACTTCGCCGGGTCCGTGGCCATCCACATGGTGGGCGGCGTGTGCGCCCTCATCGGCGCGAAGCTGGTGGGACCCCGCATCGGCAAGTTCACCCGGGACGCCAAGGGCAAGATCGTGAAGGTCAACGCCTTCCCCGGCCACAACATCCCCATCGGGGCCCTGGGCGTGTTCATCCTTTGGCTGGGCTGGTACGGCTTCAACGGCGCGGCCTGCACCAGCGTGGAACAGCTGGGCTCGGTTTTCCTGACCACCACCGTGGCCCCCGCCGTGGCCACGACGGTGTGCATGATTTTCACGTGGCTCAAATTCGGCAAGCCGGACGTCTCCATGTGCCTGAACGCCTCTCTGGCGGGTCTTGTGGCCATCACGGCCCCCTGCGACGTGACCGACTGCCTGGGCGCCGTCATCATCGGCGCGGTGGCGGGCGTGTTGGTGGTGTTCGGTGTGTGGCTCCTGGATAACAAGCTGCGCATCGACGACCCGGTGGGCGCCGTGGCGGTCCACTGCTGCAACGGCATCTGGGGCGGCATCGCCGTGGGGCTCTTCGCCACCACCTCCGCCCCCGGCAACGATACCCTCACGGGTCTCTTCTACGGCGGCGGGTTCCATCTGCTGGGCGTCCAGCTTCTGGGCATCGCAGCGGTCATCGCCTGGACGGCCGTGACCATCACCATCTTCTTCCTCATCCTGAAGGCCACCCTGGGCCTGCGGGTCAGCGAGGAGGAGGAGCTGAAGGGCCTGGACGTGACAGAGCACGGTCTCGTGAGCGCCTACGCGGACTTCATGCCCGCTCTGGGTATGCCAGCCATGATGGCGGCGAGCGAGGCAGCGCCCGGCGATGTGCCCGCCGCCCCTGTGGACGAGGCGGTGCCGGTGCAGGTCCGTTCGCCGAAACCTGTGGCCTCCGACGGGGCGGTGAAGATGTCCAACGTCACCATCCTGCTCCACATGGAGAAGTTCGAGGCCCTGAAAGCGGCCATGCTGGACATCGGCATCACCGGCATGACGGTGACCAACGTCATGGGCTGCGGTGTGCAGAAAGGAAAGCCCGAGTACTACCGCGGCGTAGTCCAGGATATCACCCTCCTGCCCCGGATCCAGGTGGAGATCGTGGTGAGCAAGGTGCCCGTGCGCACGGTCATCGAGACGGCCAAAAAGGTCCTGTACACCGGCCACATCGGCGACGGCAAGATATTCGTCTACGACGTGGAGAACGTGGTGAAGGTCCGCACCGGCGAGGAGGGCTACGACGCCCTCCAGGATGTGGAACAGTACTGAACCATCAGAGCAAAACAGAAAGACGCCCCCGTCCGCTCGGACGGGGGCGCTGCTGTCGCTGGAAAATAAATATTAAAAATGGTAAGTTGCCGTTGACAAAAAGAAACAGGGAGATTACAATAGGTTACATAATTGGAGGGCGTCACACCAGTTTCCGGCCCATGAGCACGCCCATGACAGAGCTCATCATCAAGCCCCGGGTCCAGCCGGAGCTGTCCCCCAGACAATGCAGGCCGGGGACGTTGGTGTTGAAGTCCTGGTCCATGCGGATGCGGTTGGAGTAGAACTTCAGCTCCGGGGAATAGAGCAGAGTCTCATAGGCGGCGAAGCCGGGGACCACCTGGTCCATGGCCTTGATGAAGTTGATGATGTTGATCATGGCCCGGTAGGGCATGGCGGCGGTGATGTCGCCGGCCACCACGTCGGGCAGGGTGGGGCGGACGTTGGAGTATTCCAGTTCTTTCTGCCAGGTGCGCTTGCCGTCCAGGATGTCCCCGAAGCGCTGGACCAGGAGCTGGCCGTTGGCCAGCATGTTGGTCAGCTCACCCACCTTCTGGGCGTAGGCGATGGGCTGATTGAAGGGCACGGAGAAGTTGTGGGAGCAGAGGATGGCCAGGTTGGTGTTCTCGCTCTTGAGCTCTTTGTAGGAGTGGCCGTTCACCACGGCCAGACCGTTGTCGTAGTTCTCCTGGGCCACGAAGCCCCCGGGGTTCTGGCAGAAGGTGCGGACCTTGTTCTTGAAGGGGGCGGGGTAGCCGATGAGCTTGGACTCGTAAAAGGTCCGGTTCACCACCTCCATGACCTCATTGCGCACCTCCACGCGCACGCCGATGTCCACGGTGCTGGGCACGTGGTCCACCCCGTGCTGGGTGCAAAGGCTCTCCAGCCAGTCGGCGCCCCGGCGGCCGGTGGCCACCACGGTCTCGTCGGCATACAGCGTGTGGTCCTGGCGGCCGTCGGAGTAGGTCACGCCCTTGCAGCGGCCGTTTTCCATGATGAGGCCGGTGCACTCCGTGTCGAAGAGGATCTCCACGCCCCGGTCCAGAAGCCAGTGCTCGATGTCCGTATAGATCTGCTGGGCCTTCTCGGTGCCCATGTGGCGGATGGGGCAGGAGACCAGCTTCAGACCCGCCTGGATGGCCCGGGTGCGGATGCGCTTGACCTCCTCGGTCTCCGCCATGCCCTCCACATGGGTGTCCGCGCCGAACTCCAGATAGATGCCGTCGGTGTAGTTGATGGTCTCCTGGGCCAGGCGCTCGCCGATGAGCTGGGGCAGTTCGCCGCCCACCTCACAGGACAGGGAAAGCTTCCCGTCGGAGAAGGCGCCCGCGCCGGAGAAGCCGGTGGTGATGGCGCAGTAGGGCTTGCAGTTCATGCAGCGGTCCGTCTCCGCCTTGGGGCAGTGGCGCTTTTCCACGCTCTTGCCCTTTTCCAGGATGGTGATCTTCTTCCGGCTGCCCCTGCGGAGCATCTCGATGGCCGTGAAGATGCCGGCGGGACCGGCGCCCACGATGGCGATGTTGGTATTCAATGAAATCCCCTCGCTGTTTATGAAGTAGTGCGCGGAAGTGCGCGTCATATCGTACATACGCTATATTAAATCAGGAAAAAGCAAACTGTCAAGAGGACGGCATGGACCTGTATCTCACCGGACACAACTACAAATACGCCGCGGAGCAGATGCTGCTGACCCTGTATCCCGCCGAGCGGCCCGTATATCCCGCGGGCGCGCCGGCGGGAGACCGGGCGGAGCTGGTCCTGGCGGACGGGGAGGCGGTGTGCCGCCTCGTCCGGGACGGCCGGACCTTTGAGGGCCGGGCGGCGGTGAAGCCATCCGGCAGCGAGCGGGAGCGGGTGCGGCTGGAACAGCAGGCCGTGAAGTTCAGCTTTTACCGGGCGGGCCTGGCCGCGGGGGTCCCGAAGCCCGTGTGGGGGGCCCTCACCGGGGTGAAGCCGGGAAAGCTCATGGCCCGGTATCTCAAAGAAGGAAAGACGGCCGTCGATTTCGCGGCGGACTTTGACGTGAGCCCGGACAGGGCGGCCCTGTGCGAGGCCACCACCAGGGCGGCTTTGACGGCGAAGGCGTCCCTGGCGGCCGGGGATATAGGCCTTTATGTGGGCATCCCCTTCTGTCCCACCCGGTGCGCCTACTGCTCATTCATATCCAGCGCGGTGGGGGCCAGCCAGAAGCTGGTGGAGCCCTATTTGGAAGCGCTCTATAAAGAGATACGCCGGACGGGAGCGGCGGTGAGAGCCGCCGGACAGCGGCCCGTGGCCCTCTATTTCGGCGGCGGCACCCCCACCACCCTCTCGGCGGCGCAGCTGGACCGGCTGTGCACGGTCCTGGAGGAGAGCTTTGACCTCACCGCCCTGCGGGAGTACACCGTGGAGGCGGGCCGGCCGGACACCATCGCGGAGGAAAAGCTGCATGTCCTCCGGGCCCACGGGGTGGGCCGGGTGTCCGTGAACCCCCAGACCATGTCCGACGAGGTGCTGGCCGCCATCGGCCGGGCCCACACGGCCCGGGACATCATAGACGCTCTGGCGCTGGTGCGGCAAGCGGGCGGCTTTGAGGTCAATATGGACCTGATCGCCGGACTGCCGAAGGACACGGTGGAGAGCTTTGAAAAGACCATGGACGCGGTGCTCACGCTGGCGCCGGAGAACGTGACCGTCCACACCCTGGCCATCAAAAACGGCTCCTTCCTTGCTCAAGACCCAACCGCCCTGCCCGAAGGGGCGGCGGTGGGCCGGATGGTGGAGCTGGCGGGCCAGCGGCTGGCGGCCGCGGGATACGAGCCCTATTACCTCTACCGGCAGAAGTATATGTCGGGAGGCTTTGAGAACGTGGGCTGGGCCAGGCCCGGCACCGGGAGTCTCTATAACATCCTGATGATGGAGGAGCTGTGCCCGGTGCTGGCCATGGGCGCGGGGGGCTCCACCAAGCTCACCGGCCCGGACGGGTCCATCGTAAGACATGTGAATCCCAAGTACCCCAAGGAATATATAGAACGTATTATGGCAGACAAGACAGTGTAAAAAGGACGGTGGACAAAATGGCGTTTGACATGGAGGACATCAACCGGGCGGCGGCTGACGACCCGGCCGGATTCATCGCGGACTGCGATAAAGTCTACAACGAGCGCATAGCCCATACTGCGGAGAAGATCATCGACAACATGGCCCACAGCCCCATCGTGCTGCTGTCGGGCCCCTCCGGCAGCGGCAAAACCACCACGGCCATGAAGGTCCGGGACGAGCTGAGCCGCCGGGGCGTGAAGAGCTACAGCATCTCCATGGACAACTACTTCAAGACCGTCCGGCCCGAGACCGTGCCCCGGACGGAGGAGGGGGAGCCGGACCTGGAGAGCCCCCTGTGTATGGATATGGAGCTTCTGAACGAGCACTTCACGGACCTGTCCCAGGGCCGGCGCATCTTCGTGCCCCGGTACGAGTTCGCCCGGCAGATGCGCTCCATTGAGCCCAGCCAGTCCCTGCGCCTCAAAGATAACGAGGTGGTCATCTTCGAGGGCATCCACGCCCTGAACACCAGCATCACGGAGGTGCACCCGGAGGCCTTCAAGCTCTACGTGAGCGCCCGGTCCAACATCGTGGACGACAGCGGCGAGTACGCCTTCAAGGGTACCTGGCTGCGGCTGGTCCGGCGGGTGACCCGGGATCACCTGTTCCGGGGGGCGGACCCGGTGGAGACCATGCGCATGTGGGAGAACGTGCGTAAGGGGGAGATCCGCAACATCTCGCCCTACAAGAACCAGGCGGACGTGCAGCTGGACACCGCTTTCGGCTATGAGGCCTGCATCATGCAGCCAATCGCAGAGCCCCTGTTCGCCCATGTGCCGGAGGACATCCCCTATCAGGAGATACGGCAGGTGGGCCCGGCCCTGGCCAGGTTCACCCCCATAGACCTGAAGTATCTGCCCGAGGACGCCATGCTCCGGGAGTTCACCGGCGGCGGCATCTATGAGTACTGAGAGACACGCGGACACCTTTACCGAGGAGGAAAGAGATATGAGCAAACGGATACTGTCCCTGACCCTGGCGGCGCTGCTGGTCCTGGCCCTGGTCCCCGCGGCCTTCGCCGAGGAAGAGCCGGAGATCGAAGCGCCCATCGCCCCGGAAATTGATATCGAGGTCGAGGAGACCGGGGAAGCGGCGGAGCCCGTTTCCGCAGAGACGCCCGCTGCGGCGGTGGAGCCCGCGGACGAGCCTGTGACCGCGGCCGCGCTTCCCCCGGAATCCGTGGTCCAGGAGCGGCTTCTGGCCATGTATGACGAGTGGCCGGACGGCACCCACTGGGACAGCAAGAGCTATTACGTGGATAAGAGCGGCTATAAGGAATACGGCTGCTTCGGTTTCGCCATCATGCTCCAGGAGGCCGCCTTCCCCGGCCTGTACGGCCCCTACAGGAAGAGCGCGCCCATCCGGTTCGAGGACATATGCGTGGGCGATATGCTGTCCACCCCCGGCCACACCGCCATTGTGGTGGAGAGAGGCGACGGCTACGTGGTCATGGCGGAGGGCAACATGAACATGGGCGTCCGCTGGGGCCGGAAGGTCACTCCCGCGGACATGGGCGAGCTGCAGTACCGCTGGACGTACTATCCGGATAGTGCCTCCCGCTACAAGAACGGCTGGTACCTGGAGGAGGACGGCTGGCGCTACTACAAAAACGACGTGATGGTGAAAAACGCCTGGGTGTGGGACAACGCCTGGTACTTCGTGGACGAGAACGGCGAGCAGGCGGCGGGCCTCCGGGAGATCATCACGGGAGAGACCTCCGACGGCTGGTATTACCTCAACCCCAACCACGACGGCACATACGGCGCTATGCTCACGGGCTGGCGCTGGATCAACGGCAGCTATTACTATTTCAATCCCAAAAACGACGGCACCTGCGGCCGGATGATCCGCAGCCAGTGGGTGTGCGACGGGAAGAGCTGGACCTATCTGGACGAGAGCGGGAAGATGGTGACGGGTCTTTACTGGGTGCTGGACGGCAGCGCGGACGACGGTCTATACTACTTCAACCCCTCCCATGACGGCGGCTGCGGCCACGTGATGTCGGGCTGGCAGGACATAGACGGCGCCCGGTACTACTTCGAGCCCAGGCACAACGGCCGGTTCGGTCAAGGGTATGTGGCCGGGACCTACGTGATTGACGGCGTCTCCCGTACCTTTAACACCTATGGCCAGCTGGTCGGATAATGCTGGAATACATTAATAATTAATAACAAATAATTACTGTTCGCTCCGCCGGATTGTTTCATCCGGCGGAGTGTGCTATTATATGGGCTGTGCAAAAAAGGAGATGGTCATTCCATGAAGATAAAAGTGACCGCGGACAGCACCTGTGACCTGACGGAGGAGCTGATTGCGTCCCGGAACATCACCATCGCGCCCCTGACCGTCACCTGCGGCGGGGAGAGCTATAAGGACGGCACGGAGATCACCCCGGACCAGCTGTATGAGAAGATCGCCGCCTGCGGGAAGCTGGGCTCCACCGCGGCGGTGAACGTGCAGGACTACCTGGACCTGTTCGGGGGCCTGCTGAAGGAGTACGACGCCATCGTCCACTTCACCATCAGCGCCCAGATGTCCGCCTGCTACCAGAACGCCTGCATCGCGGCGGAGGAGCTGGGGAACGTGTATGTGGTGGACAGCCGGAACCTGTCCACCGGCATCGGCCATCTGGTGCTGGACGCCTGCGACATGGCGGACGCGGGGATGGACGGCGCGGCCATCCAGAAGGCCCTGGAGGAAAAGCGGGAAAAGCTGGACGTGAGCTTCGTGGTGAGCACCCTGGACTATCTGCGCAAGGGGGGCCGGTGCACGGCTCTCGCCGCTATGGGGGCCAACATCCTCAAGCTCCACCCCTGCATCTTCGTGAAGGACGGAGCCATGGGCGTGGGCAAGAAGTACCGGGGCAAAATGACCGAGTGCATCAAGGCGTACGTCCGGGACCGGCTGGGGGACGTGTCCACCGTGGACACCGGGCGGATATTCATCACCGACTCAGGCATCGACGAGGAATGCCGGGCCGCGGCGGAGCGGACCGTCCGGGAGCTGGCCCCCTTCCGGGAGGTCATACATACCCGGGCCGGCTGCACCGTGAGCTGTCACTGCGGGCCGGGGACCCTGGGCATCCTCTTTTACCGCAAGTGACGGGGTGGGTTTCTTAATTTTTCGACAAAACCAGATCATACCAGCCACAATAGGTTGCATTCGAGCTTAAATTATGTTAAACTTGCATCGTTATAATGTGGTAATGGGTGGGATAGCGCCAGCGTGCGCCCCAGTATTATTTTGTAGAAAACGCGTTTGACCGTTGAGAGATTCTCAGGAGGAGATCATATGAAGAAAAGGCTGTTTGCGGCACTTCTGTGCCTGGTCCTGATGGCCGGGCAGGTGGGCATGCCGGTGCTGGCGGCGGAGGAGCCTGCCGAGACACCGGAGGTCACGGCTGTTCCCACGGCGGCTCCCACAGAGGAGCCGGTCCCGGAGGAGACGGCCGCGCCCACAGAGGAGCCCGCTACGGAGGAGACGGCGGCACCCACCGAGGAGCCCGCCCCGGAGTTCACCGGGGAACCCACCGAGACGCCGGAGATCACCCCGGAGGCGGAGGCCCCCGAGGCGCCCGGCGAACCCTCTGTGGAGGAGACGGCCGCGCCTTCGGAGGAGCCGGAGGCCACCCCCGCCGAGACGCTGGCGCCGGAGGCCACCGAGTCTCCCTATGTGGCCGGCGTGACCATAAACGAGCAGACCCAGAACTTTGAATCCTTCGAGGCGGCGTGGACCCAGGCCATCCAGGCCGGGAAGGCCGTCATCGAGCTGAACAAGGATGTGACGGTAAGCGCCTCCCTGGCCCTGACGGCCGGAGACGTTACCATTACCGGCGAGCACACCGTCAGCGCCAAGGACACGGCCCTGTTCCAGGTGAGTGGCGGCAGGCTGACCCTGAAGGGCGGCGCTCTTATCAGCACCCTCTCCGAGAGCGTCTTGAAGGAGCATACATATGAAGAACTGGCCGCGGTGACCGTGACCGGCGACGGCGAGCTGAAGCTGGCCGGCGGCCGGATCGTGACCGACGGCGACGGCATCCGCGCCGAGGGCGGCAAGTTCACCACCATCGACGGCGAGGTGACCGCGAAGCATGTGGCCCTGTACGCGGCGGAAGCCGCCCAGGTCCAGCTGAAGGGCGGCGCCTTTGCCGGCGAGGACACGACGGTCGTCGCTGACGGCCGGACCGTGGGCGAGCTGCTGGCGGAGGGTTGCTCCTTCGTCCAGGACGGCGCGCCCGTGGAGGATACGGCTGTGAACAGCCTGAAGGGCGCGGTGACCGTGAAGGCGGCCGAGCCCGCGGAAAAGAGCTTTGAGGAGAAGTGGGCCGAGGCCAGGACCTCCGGCGGCACTGTCACCCTGGCGGAGGACACCGCCGCGGCGGGCCAGCTGGTAGTGGCCTCCGGCGAGGCCGTCACCTTTGACGGCGGCGAGTTCACCCTGTCCGGCGAGACGGAGGACGCGCTGCTGGTGGTAGAGGCCGGCGGCAGCTTGACCGTGGCCGGCGGCGTCATCAGCGCCGGGACCGGCGCGGCGGTCAAGGTAGAGGCCGGCGGCAGCCTGACCGTGGCCGGCGGTGAGCTCGTGGGCGCGGATTACGGCGTCCTGGCGGCCGGCAGCGTGGACGTGACCGGCGGCGCCATCACCGGCGGCATCTATGCCGTGGACGTGGTGGGCGGCACGGAGGAGATAGACGACGAGGCCATCGGCGCGGCTGTGCCCGCCTCGGTGACCCTGGGGGATCACAGCGCGGTGACCATCAGCGGCGGCACCCTCACCAGCGGATACGCAGCCCTGTACGCGGTGGATCCCATGGCCGTCACCCTGACCGGCGGCGTGTACGTGGGCGGCGAGGCGGCTGTGGCCGTGCCCGGGTCCCTGACCGTGGGCGAGATGCTGGGCGAGGGCTATGAGTACAAGCAGGACGGCGCGGTGGTCGAGGACGTGAGCGCCGACTATCTGCCGGGCAGCGTGTCCGTGCGGCCGGTGGCGGCGGGGCTTGGCGCCTCGGCGACCATCGACGGCACCACTACCGAATATGACACCATCGAGGAGGCCTGGGCGGCCGCCTCGGCGGCGGACAGCGCCACGGTCGCTCTGCTGGGCGACGTGACGGTGAGCGCGCCCCTGGCCGTGGCGGCGGACCATGAGATCACCTTCGCCGGCGGCGACTATACCGTCACCGGTACGGGCAGCGCCGTTATGAACGTGGCCGGCGGCACCCTGACCGTGGAAAGCGGCGACGTGGTGGGCGCGGATTACGGCATCCGGGCATTCAACGGCGGCACCCTGAACATCACTGGGGGCACCGTGAGCGCGGACCGCTACGGCGTGACCAGTTCCGCCAGCACCCTGAACATCAGCGGCGGCGCTGTGGAGAGCAGCTATATGGGCGCGTACATCACCGGCGGCGAGGCCGCTATCAGCGGCGGCACCGTGACAGGCACCGGCACGGATCGGGCCTGGGGCGTCTCCGTGGCATCCGGCGGCGCGCTGACTGTCAGCGGCGGCACCATCACCGGCGCCGGCAGCGGCGAGGGTATTTACGCCGACGGCGGCAAGGTCACCGTGACCGCGGGCACCATCACCGGCGGCACCAACGGCATCCGCGCCGTCAACGGCGGCGAGGCCACCCTCTCCAACGGCACCGTCGCCGGCGAGGCCAACGGCATTGCGGCGGACAAGGCCAGCTCCATCACCATGAGCGGCGGCGCTGTCTCCGGCGCCACCTACGGCGTGGTGGTATCCGAGGGCAGCACCGCGGATATCTCCGGCGGTGAGATCACGAGCAACTGCGGCGTCCGCGTCAACGAGGCGGCGGCGAATATCACCGGCGGCACCATCACGGCTGAGAGGTACGGCGTCTATGTGAGCAACGGCGACGCGGTCATCGACGGCGAGACCGTTGTGGACAGTAAATATAACGGCGCCTGCCTGTTCGGCGGCACCATGAAGATCCTGAACGGCACCCTCAAGGGCATCGGCGAGACGAGCGGCTGGGGCATCTACGTGTCCAGCGGTCAGGTCTCCGTGGACGGCGGCACCATCGAGGGCATGCGCTACGGCATCCAGGCCGCCAATCCCACCACCGTGGCTCTGGGCGGCGGCACCTTTACCGGCGAGTACGCCGTAAAGACCGCCGAGGGCAACTCCGTGGGCCTCATGCTCCAGAGCGGCTGCGTGTTCACCCAGGACGAGACGGTGATCGAGGACGTGTCCGGCGACGGTCTGGCCGGTACCGTGAGCGTGGAGCGCATCGCGGCGGCCAAGGCGGCCCGCGTCATCGTGGGCGGCGAGACTACCGAATTTGACACCATCGAAGAGGCCTGGACGGCCGCCAAGGGCGGCACGGCCACGGTCCAGCTGCTGTCCGACCAGGAGACCGCTCAGGTCCTCGCTGTGGAGGCCGGCGACGACATCACCTTCACCGGCGCCTATACCCTGCACAGCACGGGCGAGAGTGCCTTCACCATCAGCGGCGGCGCGCTGACCATCGCCGGCGGCGTGATCCAGAGCGACGGCACCGGCGTGGACGCCACCGGCGGCACTGTGACCATCACCGACGGCACCATCAAGGCGCTGGACACCGGTATCTCCGCCGCGGGCTGCATCGTGAATATGAGAGGCGGCACCATCCAGAACAACGCCCCCGAGGGGGAGCTGCAGTACGGCATCGTGAACAGCAACCGCAGCGCTATCAACCTCTCCGGCGGCACCATCACCAGCCCCTATAACGGCGTGTTCATGTCCAGCGGTACGCTGACCATGTCCGGCGGCACCATCCGCTGCACCGGCGACAGCGGCTGGGGCGTGTATGTCCGGGGCGGCAAGGTGAATGTATCCGGCGGTACCATTGCCGGCGTCCGGTACGGCATCGCCACTACCGAGGCGCGGTATGTGTCCCTGTCCGGCGGCACCTTCCAGGGCACCGCGGCGGTGGCCTGCTCTCAGGGCTCCGACGTCAGCGGGATGCTGGCCAGAGGCTATCGGTTCATGCGCAGCGGCAGCCAGGTGGACGGCTCGTCCAACACTTTGGCGGGGACCCTGACCGTGTCCCGTGACCCCAGCGTCACGCCCACGCCCAGGCCTACCGCCAAGCCCGCGGCCACGAAGAAGCCCGCCAGCTCCGGCTCCGGTTCCGGCAGTGGTTCCGGCTCCGGCAGCGGCAGCGGTTCTGGCTCTGGAAGCTCCAGCTCCAAGAAATCCCCCAAGACCGGGGACGAGACCAGCGTCCTGCCCTGGATGCTGATGCTGGCGGCCTCCGGCTGCGGCCTGGCCTATGTGGGCCTGCGCCGGCGCAGGAACAACTGAAGCTGAGATAGAATAACAAAGCGGGGACCGCGTAAGGCGGTCCCCGTTTTTTGTATTCAGAAGCTGGCTATGAGCAGAGCACGGAGCTCCTTCGCCCGGCGGCGGCTGTCATCGGCAAAAGCCGAATATAGCTCCCGCAGGACGGGGTCGCCGGTCCGGCCAGCGGCCTGTTCATAGCCGTCGGCGAGGCCGCAGGTCCGCAGGTACAGCTCCCGCAGGCAGTCCAGCTTCCCGGCGGGCATGGGATGGCGTCCGTCCTCCCGGCTGGTCCGGCCGGTGGCGATGAAATACTCCGCCCGCAGCCGCCGGAGGCGGCGATTTCCCTCCGCGGCGTGGCGCGTAAGTAGGGCCCGGCCGTCCCCCTGGAGCATCCGGGCCAGAGCTCCGCTCTCGAAGGCGGCGCGGGCTTCCTCTCGGATAAGGGCCGGCAGCGGGTCCCTGCAGGTATGGGGCTGGTCCGGGTCAGGCGTTTCCTCCGCTGGTCCGGGTCTCGCCGTCACCCGCCGCCACACGTCCTGAAAGCCGTCCATGCTCTCCCGTATGAGATCGTCCATAAAAATACCCCTCCCGGCCATCCTATGCGCCGGGAGGGTATTACGGTTCAGTGTGGTTACTGGTAGCCGTGGGTCCGGATGTACTCCAGGATACGGTCGTAGCCCTGGGGGGTCACGTGGATGCCGTCGCCGGAGTTCAGTTCCGCGATCAGATTGCCGGAGCTGTCCAGCAGGGCGTCGTGGGTGTTCAGGTACCGGACGCCCAGTTCCTCCGCCACGGACAGGATCCAGCTGTTGGCGGCGTCCACCTTGTCGTTTTTGATGTCCGAGCTGGTCATGGAGTCGATGACGGGGTAGATGGACTGGCACATGATGCGGGTGTTGGGACTGGCGGTCTGGATGGCCTGGACCAGCCGTCGGTAGTAGTCCTTGAACTGGGTCTCGTTCAGGATGGAGATGCCGTTGATGCCCAGGGTGATCACCAGGTATTCCGGCTGGGCCGTGGCGGCGCAGTCCGCGATGGACAGGGTCTGATTGGACCCGTCCCGGCCGTAGTAGTCGATGGTCTCGATCTCCCAGTTGAAGAGGCTCAGGGTGCCGCTGGCCGGGACCCAGACCTGATAGCTGGGCAGCACGCCGTAGGTCATGAGGCCGTAGGTGGTGCTGTCGCCCAGGAAGACCAGCTTGTCCTGGTACTCCTGGCCCAGATCCGCCGTCTCCGCCAGGACCGTGGAGGCGGCCTGGGGCGCGTCGGTGGGGACAGGCACATCCGTCACGTCGACGGGAAAGGCCCCGTCCTGGCCCGCCTCGGCGGGTATGGCGCCGTCCTGGGTCATGTCAGCGGGAACAGCCCCGTCGGCGGGCTGGGTCCCGTCCGCGGTGGCGGCATCCCCGGGCAGGGCCGCGCCGTCAGAGGCGGGGGGCTGCTCCGCCGCGGGCGCCTTGCCGCCGCCCGTGAAGGACACGTAGGCAAGCAGAAACAGACAGGCGGCCAGACACACCAATATGGCGATGGTCCAGAGGAGGTAAAAGCCCTCGCGGGAGCGGCTGTTCATATCCTTCGTCTCCTTTGTCTCTTCCGGTGTGGGCTCACTGCCAGCCGTGGGTGCGCAGGTTCGTCAGCACCACGTCGAAACCGGCGTTGTTCAGGTGGATGCCCATGCTGTCGCCGTTGCTGTACTTCTTCGCCAGGTTGCCGGTGTCGTCCACAAGCAGGTCATGGGAGTTGAGGTAGCGCGCGCCGGTGGCCTGGGCCACCTCGTATATCCAGCCGTTGGCGGCGTTGACGCCCGCGTTGCTTATGCCCTTGGGTACCACGTCGTCCAGCACGGGATAGATGGACTGGCAGATGATGCGGGTGTTGGGGCTGGCGGCCTGGATGGCCTGGACCATGTCCGTGTAGTAGTCCTTGAACTGCTGCTCGTCCAGCAAGGCGATGCCGTTGATGCCCAAGGTGATCACCAGGTACTCCGGCTGCCGCCGGGCGGCGGCGTCCGCGATGGAAAGGCTCTGGGCGTTGTAGGGGTCGGCGGGGTCGTAGTAGGCGATGGGGTCGACCTCCCAGTTGAACAGGGCCAGCGTCCCGGCGGAATCAGACCATATCTGGGTGAAGGGCAGTATCCCGTAGGCGCCCATGCCGTAGGTGGTGCTGTCCCCCAGAAAGACCATCTTGTCGATGTACTCCTGGCCCATGTCCTCCGTCTCGGCCAGCTCCACCGTGGGCTCCGCAGGCTCTGGCTGGGGCGTGGCGGGCACGTAGGTGGGCGCGGGCGTGGGGGCCGGTGTGGCGCTGGGCGCCGGGGTCATCTCCGGGGATACGGCGATGGTGGGGGCAGGCGTGGGCGCAGGGGTGTCCCCGCGGCCCGCGATGGCCCAGATGAGCACGCCCAGGGCTATGACCACGGCCACGGCCAGCATGGCCACGGCGATGACGGGAAGATAGTTTCTTTTCGGCTCCATAGCTCTCCTCGCGACACAAGGGGAAGCGGATGCTTCCCCTTGTGGTATTCGTGTTTTACAGGCTCACTCGGCGTTCTGCGCCTTGGCCTCCTCGATGATCTTCTGCTGGACGTTCATGGGGGTCTCGTCGTAGCGGATGAAATCCAGGGTGAAGGAGCCGCGGCCCTGGGTGATACTGCGCAGGTCGATGGCGTAGGTGGTCATCTCCGCCATGGGGACCTCGGCCTCCACGATCTGCATGCCGTCATGGGCGTTCATGCCCAGCACGGTGCCGCGGCGCTTGGAGGGGATGTCGCTCATGATGTCGCCCAGGTTGGCGTCGGGGACGGTGACCTTCAGCAGGCCGATGGGCTCCATGATGACGGGGTTGGCGTTGACCAACTCCTTGTAGGCCAGACCGGCGGCGGTCTTGAAGGCCATTTCGGAGGAGTCCACGGGGTGGAAGTCGCCGTCGTACAGCACGGCCTTCAGATACACCATGGGATAGCCGGCCAGCACGCCCTTCACGCAGCACTCCCGCAGGCCCTTTTCCACCGCGGGGAAGAAGTTCTTGGGCACGCTGCCGCCGAACACTTCCTCGGCGAAGATCATGTCCTCCTGCTCGCTCTGGGGCTCGAAGCGGATCTTCACGTCGGCGAACTGGCCGTGGCCGCCGGTCTGCTTCTTGTGGCGGCCGTGGGTGTCCAGCGTCTTACGGATCTTCTCGCGGTAGGCCACGCGGGCGGGGCTCAGCTCCACCTCCACGCCGAACTTGCTCTTCAGCTTGGAGCAGAGGACGTCGATGTGCATGTCGCCGGCGCCGGCCACCACCTGCTGGTGGGTCTCAGCGTTCAGGGTGACGGAGAAGGCGGGGTCTTCCTCGGCCAGACGGGCCAGACCCTGGGCCACCTTGTCGTCCTGGCCCTTTACCTTGGGGGCGATGGCCATCTGGTAACAGGGGATGTCGAAGGTGATGCCGGGCAGGGCCTCCACCGCGCCGGCGGCGCAGAGGGTGTCGCCGGTCTTGGTGTCGGAGAGCTTGGAGACGGCGCCGATGTCGCCGCAGCAGATCTCGGGCACCTCGGTGTTCTTCTTGCCCTGCATGCAGTAGATGTGGCCCAGCTTCTCCTGGGTGGAACTGCGGGCGTTGGTCAGGATCATGTCGGCGGTGACCTTGCCGGAGACCACCTTGAACAGGGAGAACTTGCCGAACTGGTCGGAGATGGTCTTGTAGACGATGGCCCGGGCGGGACCGGCGGGGTCGCAGGGCTTGCCGCCCTCCATGGGGGCGGGGAACACGGAGCACACAGCGTCCAGGAAGATCTGGGTGCCCATGCCGCTCAGGGCGCTGCCGCAGTAGACCGGGCAGACGCTGCCGTCGGCCACGGCGGTGCTCAGAGCGCCGGAGATCTCCTCGGGGGACAGCTCCATGGTCTCGAAGTACTTCTCCATCAGCTCCTCGCTGGTCTCAGCGGCGGACTCGGCAAGCTCCGTGTACAGCTCGTCCAGCCGGCCGCTCATGGCGTCGGGAACGGGGATCTCTACCCGTTTCTTGCCGTCCATCTTGTAGGCCTTGCGGGTGACCACATCCACGATGCCCACATACTTGTCGCCGTCCTTGATGGGGGCGGTCATGGCGCAGACGGAGCTGCCGAACCGCTCGCGCAGGCCGTCGAAGGTCTTGTCGAAGTCGGCGTGCTCCTCGTCCAGCTTGGAGATATAGAAGGCCCGGGGCTTGTTGGCGTCCCGCAGGTATTTCCAGCTCTTCTCAGCGCCTACGTTCACGCCCTCCTTGGCGGCCACACAGATGACGCCGATGTCGGCCACGCGCAGCGCCTGGTACACCTCGCCGGCGAAATCGAAGAAGCCCGGGGTGTCGATGATGTTGATCTTGTGGCCCTGCCAGTTGGCGTACATGGTGGCGGCAGAGATGCTGATCTGGCGGCGGATCTCCTCGGGGTCGTAGTCGGAGACAGTGTTGCCGTCGGTGATCTTGCCCTGGCGGTCGGTCATGCCCGCCACGGACAGGATGTTCTCCGCGAAGGAGGTCTTGCCGTTGGTGCCGTGGCCCAGCAGGCAGATGTTGCGGATGTTCTTCATTTCCATAGGTGCTGCTCTCCTTATATCAAATACAAATTACAAGATTGGACAGGCGTTTCACAAATATCTATTATACACGATTGGGAAATCCTTGGCAACCCATTTATTTGGCCCTTTTTGGCCCTCAACGGCTCTGGCCGAAGGACAGGATGACCACCGGCAGGGCCCAGAGGAACATGTACATGAGCACGTTGCCCGCCGTGGCCGTGTCGTAGGAGCCGGCCCGGAACAGGAGGAACATGGTGATCATGCCAATGACCGTGCCCAGGAGGGAGATGACCGCGCCGGCGCGGCTGGCGGCATAGAGCTTCCGGCCCGCCTCCGCCGCGTCCACCAGGGGGCCCATGCCCGGCCGGGACAGCACCGCCGCCACAGGGCCGGGCTGCTCCTGCCGGGAGAAGACCCGGTAGCGGTCACGGAAGGGCGGGAAGTTGAAGTTGTCCGTGGGCATGCGGAACAGCTGGCGGATCATCAGGGGAGTGATGTTGAAGTCCCGGATGGCGAAGATGGGCTGGGTGCGGCCGGACAGGAGGGTCACCAGCGCCTCCTGGACGCTGGAAACGGGGATGTAGTCCAAAGTGAACACGCCCACCAGCTCGCCGCTGAGGGCCGTGCACACAGCGTTTTTCACCACCATGTTCTGGGGCAGGCGGATGCCCATCAGGTTCATAAACCCGGCGGAACCCACCAGCGCCTGCTCGCCGTTCACCCGGGCGGACAGGCCGCCGCCCTCGTGGATGCGGAACTCCTCCGGCTGGACCAGAGAGTACTTGCGCCGCTCTATGAGCTCCATGAACACCCCGGAAACGCCGCTGCCGGAGGCCAGGAGCATGCTGGCGGTGCAGGAGATCACCTTGTCCACCAGAGCGCCCTCCAGGATGCTGATGCTGCTGAATTTGATGTTCCCGGGCGGGAACAGGTCCTCGTCGAAGATGACCACCCGCTTGGTGCGGCCGATGTCGGCGGCGCCGGCATAGCCCGCCACGGCGGCTCCGGACAGCTGGAGCTTCCGGGCCAGCATGGAATAGGGCAGAGGGAAGCTCACAAAGGCCGTGAAGGAGGCGCTGACCGCCATGAGGGCGGAGAAGGTGTGCAGAAAGAGGGAACCCATGTTCCCCAGAGAGGACACCACAGCCAGCAGCAGGGACGCCAAAAGCAGGATCGGTGACGCCGTGGCGTACAGGTTTTGACAGAAGTCCGGCTCCTCGGTGCGGTGGACCACACCGTCCAGTCCCCGCGGGACCCGGCTCAGGAAACGGCCGCCACGCTTCGTCTCACCGGCGGCCAGCACGGTGGGGGCCTTGGAGATGGCTGCCATGCGCATGGTCCGGGCCCGGGCCACGCAGGCCAGCTTCTCCCCCCAGAGGGCGGCGGTCAGGGAGAAGGCGCCCAGGGCGCAAAAGGGCATGGCCCCGCCCTGGCCAAAGGTCACGAGGGCGCTGTCCACGAAGCTCAAAAGAGCAGATATGCAGGCCAGGGATTCCGCCCGGGGCTGCAGGGCCAGCAACTGCCGCAGGCCCGCCACGAAGATATCCAGGGACGCGAGCATCACCGTGAGCAGCAGGATCATGGACACGGCCGCCTGGGTCTGCAGGCTCCTTCCCAGGATGCCCGCCATAGGCAGGCGGAGGCTGATCCAGGCCAGGACGATGCACAGAAATACACATACCTTCAGCCGGAAGCGGATGCTCTTCACCTGACCGGCGTAGAACTTGTGGGCCTTTTTGGGGGAGACCTCGTCCGCGGCGTCGTATTCCTCCGGGTCGGGCCAGTTGGCGGCCTCGGCCTTCTGCAGCTCCTTTCGGGCGGCGCGGGTGGCGAAATACCGGGCCAGAGGGGTCAGAAACCGGTCCTTGAAGGAGGGGTTTTCCCCCTGGGGGATGTCGTCGGGCCGACGGACACGGCGGCGGGGACGCTCGTCGGTTACGGGCTCCTCCTCCGGGATGGGGGCGGCTTCTTCCTCAAACTCCTCCTCGGGCTCCTCCGGGGCGGGCTCGTCCTCGCCGGGCATGTCCACGTCCACGGTGATGACCCCCTCGGGGGAGATGTGCACACGGGGCTTTTTGGGCTGTTCCGGTTCCGGAGCGGGGGCGGACTCAGCTTCCTCCTCCGGGGCGGGAACCGACTCATCGTCGTCCTCCAGAAGCTCCCCCAGGCCCTTGGCGTCAAAATCCAGGACGGAGGAGCCGCCCCGCTGGCTGATGGTCTCGCCCAGAGCCTCCATGACGATCTGCCGGGACCGCCGGGCGATGGCCTCCGCCGCCTTCGCGGGCTGAGCGGGGGACGGGTCGCCGTCGGCGGGCCTGGCCGCCGCGCGGTTCCGGTAGCTGTCCAGGATGGAGTCCAGGGAGTACTCCCCGAAATCCGGCAATAGGTTGTCCAGATAGTGGTCACTCATTGGCGCTGTCTGACGATCTCATAGAGAAGGACCGCCGCCGCGGCGGAGGCGTTCAGGGAATTCACCTTCCCCATGAGCGGGATGTCCATGACGAAATCGCACTCTTCGCGCACCAGGCGGCTCATGCCCGCGCCCTCCGAGCCGATCACGAGGCAGACCGGTCCTTTCATGTCCGTTTTCCAAAGAGGACTGCCGCCCCCCGCCTCGGCGCCGAAGATCCAAAGGCCCCGCTCCTTCATGGTGTGGAGCGCGGCGGTCAGGTTCGGCACCCGGGCCACCAGCATGTGCTCGGCGGCGCCGGCGCTGGTCTTGTCCGCGGCGGCGGTGAGCCCGGCGCTGCGGTGCTTGGGAAGGACGACGCCGTGTGCCCCGGCGCACTCGGCGCAGCGGATGATGGCCCCCAGGTTCCGGGGGTCCTCTATCCCGTCGCAGACCACCACGAAGGGGTCCTGGCCCAGTTCTTCGGCGTGGGCGAGGATGTCCTCCAGGGTGCAGTAGGCCCGGGCGGCGGCCACGGCGATCACGCCCTGGTGGGCGTGGGTCCGGCTCATGGCGTCCAGCTTCCGCCGGTCGCAGTCCGTCACGGTCACGCCGGCGTTTTTCGCGCTGGAGGCGATGAAGGCCAGGGCCTTATCGGCGCTTCCCCTGGCAAGGAATACCTTGTCCAGAGGACGGCCCGCCCGGATGGCTTCCATGACGGCGTTTTTTCCCTCTATAATGTTTTCTTCCGACATATTCATACAGATTATACTATAGCACAAATATTCCTGTTTTAAAAGGAAAATCCTCGCCTTTGCCAAAAAATACTCAGGATGGCCGGACATGGGTAAAATGGTATGGACTTTAATTGAAAAAAAGGGTATGATTGACGGGAGGTGATGGCATTGAGATCTCTGAATAAGAGGATAGACCGGTTCTGCATGAACCATCCCGGGTTCGGGCTGCACAATCTGATGATCTTCGTGGTCATCGGACAGGTCATCGTGTGGCTGTTCAGCATGATGGACCGGACCGGGACGCTGGTGCAGTACCTCTATTTCAACCCGGCCCTGTTCCTGCGGGGGCAGGTGTGGCGCATCGTCACGTTCGTGCTGGTGCCCTATGACTCGTCGCTGCTGTTTTTCGCCATCGCCCTGTATTTTTATTACTTCATCGGCAGCAGCCTGGAATCGGCCTGGGGCACGCCCCGGTTCAACATCTACTACTTCAGCGGCATGCTCCTCACGGCCCTGTATTCCCTTTTGTACTACGTGCTCACCAAGCGGATCGTGGTGGCCACGTCGGCCTATCTGAACCTGTCGCTGTTTTTCGCCTTTGCCACCCTGTGGCCGGAGCAGCGGGTGCTGCTGTTCTTCTTTATCCCCATCAAGATCAAGTGGCTGGCCTGGGTGGACGCGGCCATGTTCTTCATCGCCATCGTCACCTATATCGGCCAGGGGCTCATCGGCCTCGCGCTGGTGCCGGTGGTGGCCATGCTCAACTACCTGGTGTTCTGCGGGTCGTGGCTTTTCGACTTCCTCCGGCCCTCCCACGCCCGGGCAAAGGCGGCCCAGCGGGTCAAGACCATCCAGTTCAAGCAGGCCGCGAAAAAGGTCCAGCAGGAGCAGAAGGCCCAGGGCTACACCAGAAAATGCGACGTGTGCGGCCGGACGGATAGGGACTATCCGGACCTGGAGTTCCGCTACTGCAGCCGGTGCGCGGGCTACCACTGCTTCTGCATCGACCATATCAACAGCCATATCCATTTCACCGAATAACTCTTACAAAAGACTTTCAGAAACGAAGGGAACGGCTTGAAACGTAAGACGATCGTGATAAAGGCCCTGGCGCTGCTGGTGCTGCTGGTGGGCCTGGGTCTGCTGGCGCGCGCCGCGAAGGGGCGGCTGACCGGACAGGCCGTGCCCGCCATGGGCGGCACGGCGGAGGTTTCGGAGAAATCCGTATCCCCCACGATGCCGCCCACGCCTACTCCCGCGCCCACGCCGCCGGCGGAATTTACGCCGGAGCGGCGGGTCTCCGACGTCATCACCTCCACCGCCTACATGGTCAATGGGGAGGAGGCCGCAAGCTATCAGGCGGACAGCGACCACATCATGGACTTTTTGGGGCCGGAGGACTACGCGAAGGTGACCGGCATCGTCACCTTCCGGGGCAACAACTTCCGGAATAGCTCCTCCTTCGGCACCGCGGCGCTGAACGCGGCGGTGTTCGGGGACTACTGGACCGTGACCACCGGCGGCATGTCCGGAGGCGGCACCTACTGGGGCGGCAGCGGCTGGACAGGCCAGCCCCTGGCCGTTCAGTGGCCGGAGAGCACCAAAAAGATCATGGATATGTACGACTGGGCCAAGGAGAAGGACGGCCTGGTGGAGGTCATATACGCCACGTTGGCGGGGCGGGTGTACTTCATCGACATGGAGACAGGGGAGAAGACCCGGGACTCCATCTACCTGGGCTACCCCTTCAAGGGGGCCGGGTCCATCGATCCCCGGGGGTACCCCCTCATGTACCTGGGCGGCGGCGTGTCCGGGGAGGGGACGCCCCGGATCATGATCGTGAGTCTCATCGACGGGGAGGTGCTCTACACCACCGGCAACGGCGATCCCTTTGCCCCCCGGGAGTGGAGCGCCTGGGACAGCTCCGCCCTGGTGGACGCCGAGACGGACCAGCTCATCTACCCCGGCGAGAACGGGGTGCTCTATGTCATCGACCTGAACAGCGAGTATGACGAGGCCGCCGGGACCATATCCATCGACCCGCAGGAGGTCAAGTTCACCTATACGTCCTCCACGGCGGACAAGTATTACTACGGCATGGAGGACAGCGCCATCGCCTGGCGGGGCTATTTGTTCATCGCCGACAACGGCGGCGACTTCCTGTGCATAGACCTGAACACCCTCCAGATCGTGTGGCACTTCGACTGCCTGGACGACACCAACTGCACCGGCGTGCTGGAGGTGGACGAGACGGGCCACCCCTATATCTATCTCAGCACCTCCTACCACCTGGGGTGGCGGGGCTGGAACGCCCTGGAGATACCCATATGGAAGATCGACGCGGTCACGGGCAGGGAGGTATGGCACCACAGCTATGACTGCCACTCCATAGCCGACCTGTCCGGCGGCGTGCAGGGGTCCCTGTCCTTGGGTACGGGGCCGCTGGAGGGGCTGCTGTACGTGTCCGTGGCCCGGTATCCCAACGTGGAGGACGGCACGTTGGTGGCCCTGGACACCGAGACAGGGGAGGAGGTCTGGACCTACCATTCCGACAGCTACTCCTGGTCCACGCCCGTTACCTTCTATGACACGGACGGCAACGGCTATGTGCTGTACTGCTCCTGCATCAATGGGAGCATGTATATGCTGGACGGCCTGACAGGGGAGCTTTGCGACGAGTTCTACTTCGGCGTCACCACCGAGGCCACGCCCATCGTCTGGAACAACACCGTGGTCATAGGCACCCGGGGCGAGGAGATATACGGTATCACCCTGGAGTGAACCGACCGACAAAATAAAAACCGGCCCGCGACGTTCGTCGTGGGCCGGCTTGGTATACGTCAATTGGTGATGTTGGCGGTGATATACTGGGTGCCGGGGACCGGGGGCTTGCCGGTCTTGGCCTGGACAAGCTGGCTGACCGTGACCATCTGGTAGCCCTTCTCCGCCAGGAAGGGGACGATGCGCTCCACGGCGTCCGCCGTGGACTCGTACACGTTGTGCATGAGGATGATGTCCCCGTCCTTCACGTGGTTCATTACGGCCTTGCAGACGGAGTCGGCGTTCCGGCTCTTCCAGTCCTCGGTGTCGATGCTCCAGTAGAAGATGGGCATATGCTCGTCCACGCACACGCTGCGGATCAGGTCCGTGGTCATGCCGCCGGGGGAGCGGAACACCGTGGGCCGCTGGCCGCAGGCCTGTTCGATGGCGTCGTCGGCGCTGAGGATGTCGTCCGGGGTGACCTCGTCGCCGTAGTGGGCGTGATCGTAGGTGTGGCAGCCGATCTCATGGCCCGCCTTCAGCATATTGGTGAGCTTTTCCGGCAGATCCGCCGAACGTATCCCGATCTGGAAGAAGGTGGCGTGGCCGCCGTATTCCTTCAGCGCGGCCAGGATGCGCTCGGTGCAGTCCTCGTAGTCCGGCCCGTCGTCAAAGGTGAGGGCCACCATGGGCTCGTCCACGCGGACGCCGGTCATGTCCGCCGCGCGGGCCGCGGTGATGGGCTCGGAGGAGGTCCAGCCGGAGTAGACCCGGGAATCGCCGTCCTGGATAAAGCTGCGGATGTTGAACATATACTGGGCACCCTCCTGCAGGTCGGGGATGCTGAAGCCCTCGGCGTCGCCGGCTTTCGCGTCCAGGGTCTGCTCCTCACCGGACACGTCGGCGTACTCCACCTCATAGCCGCCGGCGCCGCAGTCCTCCCAGGACAGGAGCACGCCGGTGCCGGAGTTCAGCGCCGTCATGGCGCTCACGGCTTCCGGCAGGGTGTAGGCGGAGCAGGTCACCGCCCGGCTGAGGCGCTTTCCGAAGAAGCTGTTCACGGCGGAGATGGAGTAGGTGTACCGGGTGGCGCTCTCCAGGCCGTCCACCATGTATTGGGGACCGTCCTCCGCGCTCACCTCCGCCAGAAGCTCGCCATCGCCGTCGAAAATATCATAGGCCTCTATGCCGCCGGCGCTCTTCCAGGAGAGCACCTGCCGGTCCGCGGCGGGAGAGGACACCTGGAAGTCCTTTACCCGGAAGACCAGGAGGTTGTGCAGGACGAACGCCGCAGCGACGACAAAAACGAGGGAGAGGCACAGGATGAGCCGCCTGCGGCGGCGCTTTTTGGCTATGGGGCGGTGCTTTTGGCCCGACGGCTGGTCCCTCGCCGGAGCGGGTATGGGCTCGCTGGACGCGAGGCGGCGCTTTGCGGCGGTGCGCGCCGGGGCGGCATGCCGGGCGGGCGCCTGGTGCCGGCCGGCGGGAGGCGGTCTGCGGCGCGTCGGGGTGGAAGCCGCCTCTCCCCGCTGGGGCCGGGTATCCACATTCACGCGTCGGGAGCGGTCGGATATGATGTCATCGGGAAAATCCAAGTCATCCCAGTCATCCAAAAAATCGCTGTTGGGACTGCTGTCTCTGTCCGCCGCCATGTCTCATCCTCTTTTCCGCTTACGACCCTATTCTTTGAAATAATATAGATTTTTATCTACACCTTTGTCAAGCTTATTATTTCCACTGAAAAACCAGCTATATCAATGCCAAACGAACCAGCAGAACAGGTAGCCCGTCAGCACGGCGGCCAGGGTGAAGGGCACGCCGATACGCATGAAGTCCCTGGTGCTGACCTCGTAATCCTGCCGGCGCAGGATGCCGATGGCGGTGATATTGGCGGAGGCGCCGATGGGGGTGATATTGCCGCCCAGGGTGGCGCCGGTGAGAAGGCCGAAATACAAAAGGATGGGCGAGCAGCCCATGGTGGCGGCGATGCCGGTGACCACGGGGAGCATGGTGGCCACGTAGGGGATGTTGTCCACGAAGGCGGAGATGAGCACCGAGCCCCAGACGATGATGGTGTACATCACGAACAGGTTGGAGCCGCCCAGCCGGACGAACAGGTCCGCGATGGCGTCGATGACGCCACCCCGGTTGATGCCCTCGATGACGATAAAGAGGCCCGCCAGGAGAAGGAGCGTCTGGTAGTCGATCTCCAAAAACGCCGCCTTCACGTTATGCCAGCTTTTTTCCCGCAGGCGGGAGTGGAGCGCGCCCACCAGGAACACGCTGCAGCAGATGATGCCGTTGGTGATGGCCGGTTTGCCGGGGATGAAGCTGGCGCAGATGAGCAGCACCACCGTGCCCACCAGAAGCCAGGAGGGGACGTAGTTGGTCACTTCCGTCTTATCGGGGATGGAGACCGGCTCCCGCTGGTCCCGGAACAGCCACAGGATGATGGGCACGGTCATGACGGCACCCAGCTCCACGGCCCAGAAAATGGAGAACTTCCCGTCCATGAAGAAGAAGTCCAGAAAGTCCATATTGGCGTAGCCGCCCAGCATGATGGAGGTGGTGTCGCCCACCAGAGTGGCCGCGCCCTGCAGGTTGGAGCTCACGGCGATGGAAATGAGCAGCGGCACGGGGCTGGTGCCCAGCTTCGCCGCGATGGCGAGCCCCACCGGCGCCAGCATGAGCACCGTGGCCACGTTGTCCACAAAGGCGCTCACAACGCCGGCGAACAGGCTCATGGCCACCGCCACCCACATGACGTTGGGCGTCTTGGTCAGCAGGACCTCCGCCATGCGGTTGGGCATCTTCGACTCGATGAACAGGCTCACCGTGCCCATGGTGCCGGCCAGCATCATCAGCACGTTCCAATCCACCGCGCCCGCCAGCTCCGACAGGGGCACGAAGCCCAGGACCACGTACAGAACAGCGCTGGACAGCGCCACCCAGGGCCGGTACCTGGGCAGGGCGATCATCAGGCAGTAGGTGAGGATGAATAGGACCAGAGCGGTGACAGACATGGCGTTCCTCCTTCTTACATCAGGCATCAAAAAAAGACTTTTACCGCGGGAAAGACGCGGTAAAAGTCTCGTTTCAGACAGGACATCTGCGGCGCCCCGGATCAAAATGATCGTACTGACGAGACGCCGGACGCGGGCGGTGACCCGCGCAAACTACTCCCTCTTACAAAACAATATTATAGTCCAGACCGGGAGAATATGTCAAGGGTTCACTTCTCCCTGACCGGGACCCAGATCTCGCTGGTATAGTCCGGCGAGGACATGTCCCCGTCGGGGTAGGCCTCTATGTCCAGCTCGTAGGTGGGCTCGTACCGGGACGAGGGGAAGTATTCCGTGATGATCCGGTGCCAGAGCTGTTGGATGGCTTTCGGCATGGGGCCGCGGCAGGGAAACACCGCCCAGGTCTGAGCGGGGATGACCGTCCGGCGGAAGCCCTCCGGCGCGGGGCCGCCGCAGTCCGCCGCGATGGCGTAGTCAAAGGTCTTCTCGTCTGAGGGAGCGTTGCCATAGCAGACGCCGTAGACAAAGGTCTTGTCCGGGGCCTGGGCCAGGAGCTTTTCCAGCGTCCCGTCCGCTTGGGCGCGGGTCCAGAAATCAGGGATGGTATTCTCGTTCTGGGAGTCCACGATTGTGTGCTGTTCCACCCGCTCCAGCAGGGTGAGGGCGGGCTTTTCCACGATCTTGCAGTCCATGATGTGACCACCTTTCAGTGTGATATGCACGGTGAAGGGCTCAAAGGATCGGGGATGGGCCCCGCGGCGGACTTCCGAGGGCGTGACGCCGTGGAAGCGCTGGAAGGCCCGGGCAAAACTCTCCGGGCTCTCATAGCCGTACTTCAGCGCCATGTCCAGGACCTTTCCATCTCCGGCGGCCAATTCCCTGCCGGCTTCGGCCAGTCGCCGGGAGCGGACGTATTCGCCCAGGCTCATGCCGCAGAGGATGCCGAAAAGACGCTGGAAGTAGAAGGGAGAACAGGCCGCCTCCCGGGCGGCGGCGGAGATATCCAGCTCCCCGGTCAGATGCGCCTCGATATAGTCCAGCGCCCGCTGGAACCCGGTCACCCAATCCATAGGGACCCTCCTTCCGTGTGCCGCCATCATACCCTGCCGGGGGCGGCGCTGTCCTGACATTTTCTGCCCTTTTCGGCCAGATGACGTGGCCCGCTGGAAAACAGCGGGCCGTAAGTGTCATTTTTCTTTTTCCGTCCAGATCATGAGGGCGGTGAGGTCGGCGGGGGAGACGCCGGAGATGCGGCTGGCCTGGCCGAAGCTCACCGGGCGGATGGCAGTCAGTTTCTGGCGCGCCTCCGTGCGCAGGCCGGGGACGGCGTCATAGTCGATATCCGCCGGTATACGGCGGCGCTCCATCTTCGCGAAGGCCTCTACCTCCCGGAGCTGCCGCTGGATATATCCCTCATATTTTATGGATATTTCCACTTCCTCGATGACGGCCCGGGGGAGAGGGGGACGGCCGGGGTCCTGAACGGCCAGGGAATCATACGTATTTTCAGGCCTTTTCAGGAGCTGGTAGAGATTTCCTTTTTTGAGCCGCTCTATCTCGGCGTCGACCTGTGCATATTTATCCAGCGTGCGCTGGTACTGTTCCCGGCTGACGAGCCCTAAGTCGTATCCGATGTATGCAAGTCGTTTATCGGCGTTATCCTGCCGGTGCAAAAGGCGGTATTCGCTGCGGCTCGTCATCATCCGATAGGGCTCCTCGGTGCCCTTGGTCACCAGGTCGTCGATGAGCGCGCCGATGTAACCCTGGTCCCGGCGGATGATCACCGGGTCCTTGCCCTGTATCTTCCGGGCGGCGTTGACCCCGGCTACCCAGCCTTGGACAGCGGCCTCCTCATAGCCGGAGGAGCCGTTGAACTGGCCCGCGCCGTAGAGGCCGGATATCTTCTTCGTCTCCAGGGTGGCGTACAGCTCCATGGGGTCCAGGCAGTCGTACTCGATGGCGTAGGCGGGACGGGTGAGCTCCGCGTGCTCCAGGCCGGGGATGGTGCGGACCATGGCGATCTGTACGTCCTCGGGCAGGGAGGAGGAGAGGCCCTGGATATAGAGCTCGTCGGTGTTCAGGCCCATGGGCTCGATGAAAAGCTGGTGGCGGGGCTTGTCCGGGAAGGTGACGATCTTCGTCTCAATGCTGGGGCAGTACCGGGGGCCTACGCCCTGGATCACCCCGTCGTAGAGGGGGCTCCGGTCCAGGTTCTCCCGGATGATCCGGTGGGTCTCGGCGTTGGTGTAGGTGAGCCAGCACACCGCCTGGTTTTGGGGCGGGGCGTCGGTGGAGAAGGAAAAGGGTTGGGGGGCCTCATCGCCGGGCTGGACCTCCATTTTGGAGAAGTCCACGCTCCGGGCGTTCACCCGGGGCGGGGTGCCGGTCTTGAACCGGCGCATGCGAAGACCAAGGGCCTTGAGGCAGTCAGTGAGGGGCAGCGCCGCGGCCAGGCCGTCCGGCCCGGAGGCGCGCACCGCCTCGCCGGTGATGGTCCGGCCGCCCAGATAGGTGCCGGAGGCCACGATCACAGCCTTGGTGCGCAGGACGGCGCCCTTGTCCGTGGTGACGGAGACTACGCGGCCGTCCTCCACGGCGATGGAGACCACCTCGCCCTGGCGGACATAGAGATGGTCCTGCCGTTCCAGAGTGTGCTTCATGATCTCCTGATACCGGCGGCGGTCCGCCTGGGCCCGGAGGGAGTGGACGGCGGGGCCCTTGCCCACGTTCAGCATGCGGTACTGGATGCAGGCCTTGTCCGCGGCCCGGCCCATCTCGCCGCCCAAGGCGTCCAGTTCCCGAACCAGATGGCCCTTGCCCGTGCCGCCAATGGCCGGGTTGCAGGGCATGTTGCCCACGGCGTCCAGGCTCACGGTGTAACACGTCGTCTCCAGACCGAGACGCGCGGCGGCCAGGGCCGCCTCGATGCCCGCGTGGCCCGCGCCGATGACCACGATATCCACTTGTCCCGCGTCATACGTTCTCATAGCCGCTATTGTACCACGTCGTGCGGTTCCGGCGCAAGTCCGGGAGCACGACTGGTATTTGAGGGTATAACAGCGCGGAGCGTCTGTTGTACCGCAAAGTCCGCCCCGCCGCAAGAGCGGTATTTCGTTGACTTTGGCCGGGGGATGGTGTACTCTATTGGTGTACGCCGGCGTGGTGGAATTGGCAGACACCAGGGACTTAAAATCCCTTGTCCCTCGGGACGTGCGGGTTCAAGCCCCGCCGCCGGTACCATAACGGGTGTCCTTATAGGATTTGAAAACTCCTATAAGGACACTCGCTTTTTTGCATAAGCGAGTACAGTTGATCCTGGAACATCACAACCGCAGGAAGCATCATGCCCTCTTTCAGCGATAGCAGCGAGGCTCCATACAGGTGCAAAAATCGGATGTATTCAGCTATCATGTCGCTGTCCCTGGAGATACGGGATAGGCTGTAAACTACAACCACATCCACCTGACCAGCGCAAACGGCATTTGCCACGTCTTTTAAGCCCGGACGGTTAAGGATAGTCCCAATGGCGTACTCACAAGTTGCGCCGACGACCCGAAGGTGTTTTCTTTCTGCAAACTGTCTCAGCTCATTTTCCTGCGCCGCCATATATTCAGAATCCTGTTGAGGCTGTGCGGCGATCCGGCAGTAAAGATATGCTCTCATGCCACAATCACCGTCCTATTTGCTGTGCTGGGAACATAGCTCACCGTCACACCTTTCCTGGTGTTCATAGAGACATCGGGATAAGGGAGAGGCAATTCAGCAGGAATGTCGATGACGCCAATGCAGTTATAGTGGATGGTTAGTCTCTGTTCCCATACACCATCTATCTTTTCGGCCTGATGGACCTCTATGTACTGGATCAGCTCGTTGAGCATACGAGGCGTCAGCTTCTTCGCACGGGTGTACTTTCGGACGGTAGAGATGAACATATCCGCTGTTACGGTCTGGCTGCCGATCCTGTCAATCTCTTTCTTCAGGGATTTGATTTTCTCGGTCAGCGCTATCTGTTCTTCCTCATACTTTTTGCTCATCCGTGCAAACCGCTCATCGCTGATTTTGCCAGCGACGTTGTCCTCGTAGATTTTCTCGAACAGCACATCCAGCTCACGATCTCTGGCATTAAGGGCGTAGACTTCCTTCTGCATGGCCTCACGTTCTACTATGGCGTTCTGCTGGGAGCAGCCCATAACGGCCTGGGCAAACTGTTCTTCGTACTTGCTGGCGAACTTTGTCAGCCGCCTGATCTCTCCCAGCACCACCTGTTCCAGAAAGTCAACACGGATATAATGTGTAGACGGACAAGTGCCACGATCCCCCTTGTAATTGGAGCAAGTATAATACTTGATTTCGTGGTTCTTCTGGTTGAAGTGATAGTGCATATTGTGTCCACAGTCGGCACATATCAGCAGCCCGGAAAACATACACGGCGTCCCATCCTGCTTTTTGCGCTTGCGGACTTTTCCACGCTTTTCCTGGACCCTCTCCCAAATTGCACGATCCACTATGGGAGTGTGTACGTCCTTGAAGATAGCCCATTTCTCCGGGTCATTCTCAATGCGCTTTTTCAGCTTATAGGACTTTGAATAAGTCTTGAAGTTCACAACATCGCCGCAGTATTCCTGAAGGGATAGGATTTTGCTGACGGTGGTTTTACACCACTTTGTAGGAGAGGGGTTTTCGCTGGAAAAAGGGCGTCTGACCCCTTTACTGAACCAGTAAGCTCTAGGCGTAAGAACGCCATCCGCTTCCAGACGTGCGGCGATTTGCTCTATGCCGTAGCCCTCGACAGACATGGTGTAAATGCGCTTGACAACGGCGGCGGCCTCATCATCGACGATCCAATGCTTCGGATTATCCGGGTCCTTCATATAGCCATAAGGCGGAGGGCCCATCGGTTCGCCGGAGTTGCCCTTGATCTTGTTGCTTATGCGCCGCTTCTTGCTGATGTCGCGGGCATACCACTCGTTAGTCAACCTTGCATAAAGCATGACAGGTTTACAGTTCTACAAAGCCTACGAAATTGTAGTAGATGTTGATATCCCGTTCCATGTGGTCATTCACCTGATATTTCTCGCCGACCTCGATTTTCTGGATGAGCCGGACAAGGGTGGGACGGTCAAGCTCCTCAAGCTGGGTGTAGTCCTGTATCATGTCCAGCCAATCGTCAACCGACTGCTCGTTTGCCCGGCTGGTTGCCAGCTTTGCGGAGATGTCCTTCTTGTGTTCCAACTTCTCCGTCCGCTCGGCTTCGTACTTGTTCAGAAGCTGGATACAGACACTTTCCGGGATACGTCCCATGACCTTATCCTCATAGGCGGCTTGAATCAGCTTTTCAAGTTCGGCAAGGCGCTTGTCCAGCGCGGACAGCTCCGCTTTTAGGGTGTTCGCACGTTCCGCATTAGCAGATTCTTTCTTGGCGAGTATCCGTTCTTTGAGGACTTCACGGCTCTGCTGGGCGAAGAACGCCTTGTTCCGAATATCGGTCAGTACCACAGACACCAGAGCTTTCTGGTTGATATAGTGAGAGGAACAAGCGTCCTTGCCGCCACCTGCGTAGCGCTCGCAGGCATAGGCTTTATACTCCGGGAATGTGCCATCGGCTTTCTTACGATAGTCCCTGTAAAACCTCATTGCTGCGCCGCAGTCCATACAACGGAGCAGACCGCCGAAAAGTGGAATGTCGCCGTTTTTGGCGGTCCGTCCACGACTCGGATGGTTGTCCATCCGCTGAACGGTATCCCACGCCTCCTGAGTGATTAACGGTTCGTGGGTGTTTTCAACCTTGATCCATTCTTCCTTTGGCTTTTCAACCTGCTTGTGGTTTTTGTAGGATACCGTGCCGGTTTTATTCTGCACCATGTGACCGACATAAACTTCATTACGGAGAATAGATTTGACTGTTTCACCACTCCACGATTGCCCCCGGCGGCTCGGCTTCGTCCGTCCCTCCGCCATGTAATAGAAATCCATCGGCGTGGGGACTTTCTCAGCGTTGAGCGTTCGGGCAATTTTCCGAAAGCTGTCGCCTTGCAAGCGCATATCAAAGATTCTCTTCACTACCGGCGCAGTCACCGGGTCGATCTCCAAAACGTGCTTGTCGTCTGCGCTCTTTTTGTAGCCCAGCGGAGCATAGCACCCGACATATTTGCCGCTCTTGAACGTGGATTGCTTTACCGCCTTGATTTTGTTGCTGGTATCCCGCGCATAGAGGTCGTTCATCACGTTTTTCAGAATGACCAGCATTTCATTGTTCTTGTGCATGGTATCCACGCCGTCGTTAAGCGCGATGAACCGGCAGCCGAGGGACGGGAACACAAAATCCGTATATCGGCCAGCCTCGATGTAATCTCTCCCCAGCCTACTGAGATCTTTGGTCAAAATCAGGTTGATCTTCCCGTCCGTTGCATCCTGCACCAGCCGATTGAAGCTCGGTCTGTCAAACGTCGTCCCGGAAACGCCATCGTCGCAATAATAATCATAGAGATTCCATCCCTGCTCTCTGACATACCGGGTCAGCAGTTCCTTCTGGTTTTCGATTGAAACAGATTCCCCGGCTCTTTCATCGTCGCGGCTCAGCCGCGCATAGATACCTACGTTATAATTTTCCTGCATATTTTTCTTTTACCTCCCAATATGCAGTGCGTATGGTAATCAGAAATCCTAACCCATTATACCACAGCACCGCCCATGATTCCAGTAGGACCTCAGCCCGCCCTGTCGATTTTTTCGAGAGTGAGCGCGTCAAGGAGAGGCCCCATCTCGGTGCTGCCGCCATAAAATGTGTTGACATGATAGACCGTGCCGTCCTCCATCTCCATTTCGGTTTTCGTGGGCAGGCAAAGAAACTCCCGCCCCTGATGTTTGATAATGGGGAACAGTTCTTCCAGCTTGTAATCTTTGTTCTTTTCGTTCTCGTTCATCTCGATACCTCCGTTTTTCTCCGCTGCGCGGAGAAGCCCGACAAGAGGAAGAAAACGAAAGAGCCGCTTGACCGGCAAAGAAAAAATCCCAATGCCGGTAAAGAGTTCTCCATACGGAAAACTCCATCTTGCGGCTTTGGGAAGACTTCGCCTTGTCAGCGGCTCCACAGCACAGCTAAAATCAATATGCCTCTTTGCCGTCCCTTTGAACGCCCAAACACGGAGCGCAAAATCACGGCTGTCCCGAATTGGAAAAGAGGGGCAGAGCGTTATTGCATCTGTCGAGATTATTGTAACAGAAACGTATGTTCGTGTCAACAGGTTTTATCGAAAAAGTGTTCGTGTTGCCGGAAAAACTTTTTCAAAACCTATCGCTGGTCGTGGCGGGGATTTATGATTTTGGAGAATAGCAAGCAAATCCGGTGTATATACACACGGAGAAGATTGCTTGCCATTCCGTCACGGAGTTTTTGGAATAGCAAG
>CANPVS010000018.1 GCA_947581795.1 uncultured Oscillospiraceae bacterium | reverse complement strand
CAAGCAGAGAAAACGAAGTTTTCGCGGTATGGGCGCCCACATGCCCTGCTTGCCAGGATTGCGCGGAGGCAAAAGACTGGCAGGCAGGAAAACGAAGTTTTATGCATGTGGTGCCACACATGCCCTGCTTGCCAGGATTGTGCGGAGGCAAAAGACTGGCAGGCAGGAAAACGAAGTTTTTGCATGGTGTGTACCACCATGCCCTGCTTGCCAGGATCGTAACGGCCCATTTTGATTGCTGTCAGATTCGTCGGTTTTGATTCAACAGACACAACTGCACCCTTGTAAAATCGCCCGCGTTCTGCTATCATGCTTTAAAGTAAATTCTTGACCTGTTCATTCCATCCAGGAGGGCCACCATGAGCGAAGAAATGAGCAAAACCGAATCCGGCCTCTCGGAGAAAGACCAGGAAGCCCTGTCTATGCTCACACCAGGTGAGCGTATCATCCTGGAACGCCTGCTGGAACTGCATCCCTCAGACAAAGCCTTTGACCTTTTCGAGATGATGCGGAGCGAGAAGCCCAATGAGGAGATACCCACTTACTACTTCTCCAATCCCGACCCATACTTTGAGCGGGAGCCGTTTCCTGCGGACCATGTTGACCATGAAAAACAGATAGACGCTTCCGGCACACTTCACGTCCAGAACTTCTCCGCAAACGAGCTGCCGGAGATCACGCTGACCAAAGAAATCGGCGGAACGGTCTACACTGTCACGGGAAGCTATGACGGCATAGAACCGCTTGACAGGAAGCTGGAGCGCATCATGGAACAGAACATGACTGGCGCGGAGGCTGAGGAATGAACAAACGAGCCAATTCTGACAAGGCAGTTGCCCCCAAGAAGGAGGTATCAAATATGTCACGGGCAACTGACAAGATCACTGCACTATATTGTCGCTTATCCCAGGAAGATTCTCTTGAAGGCGAGAGCAACTCCATCAGTAATCAGAAAGCCATACTGGAACGGTACGCAAAGGAACACCACTTCACCAACCTTGTCTTTTTTGTGGACGACGGTTATTCTGGTACGAGTTTTGAAAGACCCGGATTTCAGAAGATGCTGGAGGCGGTGGAGAATGACCAGGTAGCCGTTGTCATCACGAAAGATCTGTCCAGGTTCGGGCGCAACTCTGCATTGACGGGCATGTATATCAACATCACCTTTGCCAAGCATGAGGTGCGGTACATCGCTATCAATGACAACTACGACACCATCGACCCCAACAGTGTGGACAATGACTTCGCCGGGATCAAAAACTGGTTCAACGAGTTTTACGCCCGCGATACCAGCCGGAAGATTCGGGCCGTGATGAAGGCCAAGGGTGAGCGTGGCGAACACCTGACCGCCAACCCGCCTTATGGCTATATCAAGGACCCGGAGAATCCAAAGCAGTGGGTCATCGACGAGGAAGCCGCGCAAGTCGTACAGCATATCTTTGACCTCTGCATGGAGGGGCGCGGCCCGACACAGATCGGCAATCTTCTGGAGCAGGAACACATCCCCAATCCCACGACCTACCAAGGGAAGGAAAGCGATTATCCGTACAGATGGGATACCACTACGGTGGTGCATATCCTGGAGCGGCGGGAATATACCGGCTGCACCGTCAACTTCAAGACCTACACCAACTCCATTTGGGATAAGAAGCAGCGGAAAACGCCGGAAGATGATAGGACCGTATTCTATGACACCCAGCCGGCCATCATCACGGAGGAAGTGTTTGAGAAGGTCCAGCAGATACGCCAGCAGCGCCACCGCCAGACAAAAACCGGCAAGAGCAGCATCTTCTCCGGCCTCGTTTTCTGCGCGGACTGCGGCGCGAAGATGTACTACTGTACCAGCGTCAAGTTTGAGAAGCGGCAGGATTTCTTCGTTTGCGCCACCCACCGGCACCACAAGGACAAATGCGGCAGTCATTATATCCGGGCTGTGGTCCTGGAGGATATGGTGCTGCGCCACATGCGGATGGTCATCTCCTATGTGGCAAACCACGAGGCGCACTTCCGAGCAGTCATGGGAGACAAGTTGAAGCTGGCGTCCGACGAGGCCATCCGGGTGAACAAAAAGAAGCTGGCCAAGGCGGAGAAGCGACTGAATGAGTTGGATAGAATCTTCATGCGGCTGTATGAGGACCGGGTGAATGGTACGATCTCTGACGAGCGGTTCGCATCCATGAGCAAGTCCTATGAGGACGAACAGGCGAAGCTCAAACGGGAAGTGGAAACACTCGCCAAAGAGATGGACCAGCAGGAGCAAAAAGCCGACGATGTGGAACGCTTCATAGCCCAGGCGCATAAATATGTTGGCCTGGAAGAACTGACGCCGTATGCGCTGCATGAGATGGTGAAGGCCATCTACATAGAAGCCCCGGACAAGAGCAGCAGCAAGCGGCGGCAGAGTATTCACATTTCCTATGATTTTGTGGGATTTATCCCCATCCAAGAACTGATGCAAGAGGAAATGGCGTGACAAACGCCACGCCATTCCCAAAATACGATATTGTACTGTCTTATGACGCCCCCTCGGACGAGGGGGCTGTCAGCGCCTTTTGGGGCCCCCGCGCGAGCCCAGCGTAGCGGGTCGCGTGGGGAAGAGGAGGAGCCGCGGGCCACTCGAGCTTTGCCGCTTGCGGCGAAGGGAGACCTGGCAGCGCGTGCTCCGACGACGAGACTGGGGGAGGGAAATAATCTGTCTCTCCCTCCGTCTTGGCCTAACGGCCAATCCACCTCCCTCGTCAGAGGGAGGCTTTTTACATTGCCATCGTTTTATCTCAAATACGACCCGGGCTTCTCCCGCTTGGCCAGGCGCAGGTCTGCGTCGGCCCGGGCGAACATGTCCTCCAGGTCCCGCTCCGTGACCTCCTCCGCCGGCCGGCAGAAGAGCCCCGCGCTCACGGACACCCGGTAGGGCTTGGCGCTCAGCTTGTTGAAGTTCTCCAGATAGCTTCGCACCTGCTCCACGGTCCGGGCAGCCTCGGCCTCGCTGTCCGCCTTGGCCAGCACGTAGAACTCGTCCCCCTCGAACCGGGCGCACAGGTCCTCCTGCCGGTAGATCTTCCGAAGGGCCTGGCCCACGGTGAGCAGGGCGAAGTCCCCCTCCTTGTGGCCGAAGTGGTCGGATATCTCCTTGAGGCTGTCCACGTCGTACATGGCCGCCGCCACGACCCTGCCCTCCACGGAGCGCAGGACCGTGCCCTGGCGGTTCAGAAAGCCTGGGCGGTTATAAAGCCCCGTGACGCTGTCCTTGGTGTAGATGCTCTCCAGCTGCCGGCTCACCGCGTGCAGCCGGCGGTGTTCAAAGATATTCTGCAAAAACTGGGCGATGTTGGTCAGCCACAGCACGTCCAGGAACTTGTAATCCAGCCGGTTGTCCCGGAAGGCCCGGACCAGGTAGCCGAAGAAATGGCTGCCAAAGAACACCGGCGAGACGATGTAGGCCGCGTCGGAGTCCCGCTGGATGTAGTCCGGCAGGAGCCTCTCCCGCTGGAAGGAGCACTCCGGCAGCCTCCGGCCCCCGCGCAGGGCAAGCTTCAAAAGCACGTCCTCCTCCCGGGGCTCCTCCCCGCCGGACACCCCCGCCAGCTCCCGCAGGTACTCCGCCGGCTCGTCCCAGTGGGGATAGAGGCAGAGATAAAAGTCGCTGTAATCCCCGGCGGCGCGGATATACCGCTCGATCACGTCCATGCCCGCGTCCACGTCCGGCGCACGGCTCAGCTCCGCCGCCATGTGCATGGAGTCCATGAGCACGCTTTCCGTCCTATCGATGCGGTCCGACAGCTTCCGCCGGTACAAAAACGCGCTGCCCTCCGGCGCCCGCCCGCAGCCGCAGGTGCCCCCCGGTACCAGCTCCGCCCGGACGGTGGTCACCCGCCGGGCCCCGCCGTGCATCTCGTCCATCAGGGCCGTGACGGCCGCCGCCCCCACCTCCCGGGTGGGGAAGGTGATGGTGGTGAGAGGCGGGTCCATGTTCTGCCCCTCCTCGTCCCGGTCGCAGCCGGTGAGGGCAAAGTCCTTTGGTATGACATACCCCTCCCGGTGGGCCGCCTCCCAGAAGCGGACCGCCACATGGTCGTTGTAGCACATCACCGCGTCCGGCGTGCCCTGGGCGGTGAAGTGGTGCAAAGCGGCGGCGTAATCCGCCGGGTCGTCCTGGCAGAAGTACACGTCCCCCTCCCCGAAGGGCAGGCTGTGCTCCGCCATGAACCCCTTCAAGATGTCATAGCGCTGGTCGGAGAAATACCGCTGGGGCTTGAACCCCAGGTAGCAGATGCGCTTCGCGCCGTGGACCGTGACCAGGTGCTCTGCCAGGTCGGAGAAGAGCTCGCTGTTTTGCAGCACCACGGCGGGGAACTGCAGGTCATAATCCGCGATCTCCACCACCGGTATCTTCTGCGCCTTCAGCTCCGCGGTGATCTGCTCCCGGAGGGACTGGTCCACATAGGGGCCGGAGACGAACACCGCCCCGTCCAGGAACCGGAAGTCGGGGATGCGCAGGATGGCGTTCTCCTGGGCCACATACTCGCCCAGGTCCTCCCCGTCGTTGGAGCAGTATATCTCCGTGCGGTAGCCGTACTCCGCCGCCCGGTCCACCGCTCCCTGGCACACCTGGCGCTGATAGTCCCCGTAGAGATGGGAGACGAATATGGCGATCTTGTTGTCGTGGTACATACCCTCTCCCCCCGGTCAGTCCCGTTCCTGGATCTCCATGTGCTCCAGGGCGAACTGGAGCGCCATGTTGATGAGCTCGTTGCGGGAGCGGTTCGTCCGGGCGGACAGGTCGTTGTACCGCTCCTGGACGGCCCGGTCGATGCGGATGGTCATGGTGACGGATTTATCCTCTTTGGGCGTGATAATGAATTTCTCCATGTCTCCTCGGCCCTTCCTGTAGTTTAACACATTATAGAATGTAGATTTGTTTTGATTCTATAACACAAACCGCGTTAAAAACTTAATGCAAAGTGTCGCCTGCGCCGCCCTGTGGAAAAAATATACCGCCGCGGAAAAAATACCCCTTTCCATTCCCTTCCGGGGACGTTATACTGTTATAAATATGTTTTCTCCCAAGAAAGGAGACGCCATGAAAAAATGGACCCGCGCGCTGTTCCAGCCCAACCTACCTCTCTCGGAGGAGGGCTGGGTGACCGCCAGCCCCGCCCACGCCGCCCTGGCCCGGCGGGCCGCCCGGGAGGGCATGGTGCTGCTGAAAAACGAAAACTCTCTCCTGCCCCTGGACCCGGCCGGGACCCTGGCCCTGTTCGGCAAGGGCAGCTTCGACTACGTGAAGGGCGGCGGCGGCAGCGGCGACGTGACCGCGGTATATGTGCATGGTCTCTATGACGGTCTCAAAGAGCAGGGCGTGCGCGTCTGCGAGCCTCTCGCGGACTACTACCGGGACTATGTGACCGCCCGGTATGCCGCCGGGGACCAGCCCGGCATGATGGCGGAGCCGCCCCTGCCGGCGGAGCTGCTGGCCGGGGCCCGGAAGGCGGCGGATACAGCCGTCATCGTCCTGAGTCGCTTTTCCGGCGAGGGCTGGGACCGGTCCGACGCGGAGTATGAGGATGAGTACAATCCCTGGGGCCACGAGATGACCATGCCCAAGCTGGCCGGCCGCCTCTTCCCCCGGGGGGACTTCTACCGCTCCGACGCCGAGACCGCCATGATCGACGCCGTGTGCGCCGCCTTCGACCGGGTGGTGCTGGTGCTGAACGTGGGCGGCCCGGTGGACGTTTCCTGGTTCTGCGATAACGATAAGATAAGCGCCGCGCTGCTGGCCTGGCAGGGCGGCATGGAGGGCGGCGGGGCCATGGCGGACCTGCTGCTGGGAAAAGCCACCCCTTGTGGGAAGCTGCCCGACACCTTCGCCCGTTCCCTGGAGGACTGGCCCTCCACCGCGGGCTTCCACGCCTCTCCCTTCCACGTGGACTACACCGAGGACGTCTACATGGGCTACCGGTACTTTGAGACCCTCCCCGGCGCCGGGGAAAAGGTCTGCTACCCCTTCGGCTACGGCCTGTCTTATACCGCGTTCTCCATAGATATGCTCTCCGCCGACGAGGCGGAGGGCCATATCCGTGTCGCGGTACGGGTGACCAACACCGGTTCCCGGCCCGGCCGGGAGGTGGTCCAGCTCTATTACGGCGCCCCCCGGGGCAGGCTGCAAAAGCCCGCCCGCATTCTGGCCGCGTTCCAAAAGACGAAGGAACTGGCTCCCGGCGAGAGCGAGGAGATGGACCTTGCCTTCCCCGTCACCGACATGGCCAGCTTCGACGATCTGGGCAAGGTACAGGCCTTCGCCTGGGTCCTGGAGGCCGGGACCTACCGCTTTTATCTGGGCGGGGATGTCCGGGCCGCCCAGGCGCTCCGCTATACATACGAACAGCTGTCGGACCGGGTGGTCCTGCAGCTTCAAAGCCGGCTGGCCCCCTCGGGGCTGGAAAAGAGGCTGCTGGCGGACGGGACCTGGGAGTCCCTCCCGGCGGCTCCCGCCGTGGACCCGGACGAGAGCGCCCTGCCCAAGATGGATGCCCGGGAGCTGGAGGCCATGACCCCCGCCGTCCGGGTCCTGCCCCGGCGGCTTCTCATGCGCCCCCTGGCGGAGGGGGCGAGGCCCCTGTCCGACGTGGCGGAGGGAAAGCTCTCCCTGGACGACTTCATCGCCCAGCTTCCCGACGAACTGCTCATCCACCTGGCGGGCGGCCAGCCCAACACCGGCGTATCCAACACCTTCGGCATGGGGAACCTGCCCGACTACGGCGTGCCCACCGTCACCACCGCCGACGGCCCCGCGGGCCTGCGGCTCATCCCGGAGTGCGGCGTGCGCACCACCGCCTTCCCCTGCGCCACCCTCCTGGCCTCCGCATGGGACGAGGACCTGGCCCTGGCCGTGGGGGCGGCCGCCGCCGCGGAGGTGAAGGAGAACAACATCTCCATCTGGCTGGCACCGGCCATCAACCTGCACCGCAGTCCCCTGTGCGGCCGGAACTTCGAGTACTGGTCCGAGGACCCGCTGTTGGCGGGCAAACTGGCCGCCGCCACGGTCCGGGGCATCCAGTCGAAGAACGTGGCCGCCGCGGTGAAGCACTTCGCCTGCAACGACAAGGAGACCAACCGCAAAAACTCCGACTCCCGCCTGTCCCAGCGTGCCCTGCGGGAGCTGTATTTGAAGGCTTTCGAGATCGTGGTCCGGGAGGCGGACCCCTGGTGCGTCATGAGCGCCTATAACATCGTCAACGGCCGCCGGGCCTCCGAGAGCCGGGAGCTTCTCACGGACATCCTCCGGGACGAGTGGGGCTTTTCCGGTCTCGTGATGACCGACTGGTGGAACCGGGGCGAGCACTACAAGGAGGTCCTGGCGGGCAACGACGTGAAGATGGCCGCCGGGTACCCGGAGCGGCTGGAAAAGGCCCTGGACATGGGGCTCATAAGCCGGGACGACCTGGCCGCCTGCGCCCGCCGGGTGCTGGAACTCATATTGAAAATAGATTAAAGGAGGCTGTCATATGGACTATCTGGACATCCGCGCCGAATGGAGCGCCAGCGACACCGAGCGGGACAAGGGGCTCACCACGCCCCCGGACGTGGCCCGCATGAACGACATACCCTACGGCCCCCACGGCCGCTGGAACACCCTGGACGTGTACCGTCCCAAGGGAACGGAGGACAAATCTCTTCCCGTGATCGTCAGCGTCCACGGGGGCGGCTGGGTCTACGGGGACAAGGAGCTGTATCAGTACTACTGCATGGACCTTGCCCGTCGGGGCTTCGCGGTGGTGAACTTCAACTACCGCCTCGCGCCGGAGGACCCCTTCCCCGCGGCGGTGGAGGACGTGAACGCCGCCTTCACATGGGTGGCGGAGCAGGGGCCTAAGTACCACCTGGACACGGACCACCTGTTCGTGGTGGGCGACTCTGCCGGGGGCCAGCTGGGCGCCCAGTACTGCGCCATGCTCACGGATCCCTCCTTCGGGGCCATGTATGATTTTGCCCTGCCCAGGCTCACCGTCCGGGCCGCCGCCTTCCACTGCGGTCACTACCAGTTCGACGGGTCCGAGGGGAGTTTGAGCCAGGCCACCATGCGGGCCTATTTCGGCGATAATGCCCGGGAAAAGCTGCCCCTGGTGGACACCCTGGCCCACATCACTCCCGCCTTCCCGCCCACATTGGTGATGACCGCCTGGTACGATTTTCTCAGAGAACAAGCGCCGCTGCTGTGCGATGCCCTGAAGGCTCAGGGCGTGCCCTGTGAGTACCGCCTCTACGGCCGGGAGGGCCAGGAGCACATGGCCCACGTGTTCCACATCGCCATCCGCACCCCCGAGGCCATCGCCTGCAACGACGAACAGTGCGCGTTCTTCCGCGCCCACATGTGAACATAAGGAGACCTGACCATGCACATCTACGCCACGAAGGACCCGGCCCTGTCGGCCCGGGAGGAGAAACACATGGCCCTGGTCCGCGCCATCGCGGGCCAGTGCGCCGTGCTGCTGGAAAACGACGGGACCCTGCCCCTGGCCGGGCCGGGGAAGATCGCCCTCTACGGCAACGGCGCCCGCCAGACCGTCCGGGGCGGCACCGGCTCCGGGGACGTGAACGTCCGCAGCGACGTGAACATCGCCGACGGCCTTGCCCGGGCGGGCTTTGACGTGACCACCGGTCCCTGGCTGGACCGGCAGGACGCCCGCCACGCCCAGGCCAAAGAGGACTACCGCCTCTGGGTCCCCGCCTACGCGAAAGAGCAGGGCATGAGCGAATTCCTGGTGGTGTTCTCCCATCCCTTCCAGATCCCCGCCCCCTGCCCCATTACCGCCGACGACATCGCCGCCTCGGAGGCGGACACCGCCGTGTACGTCATCTCCCGGACCTCCGGGGAGGGCGCGGACCGCTTCAACAAGCGGGGCGACTACCTGCTCTACGACGAGGAGAAAGAGCAGCTGGAGCTGCTGGGCCGATCCTATCAAAAGCTGATCGCCGTGCTCAACGTGGGCGGGGTCATGGACGTCTCCGAACTCCGGGCCATCCCCGGCGTCAGCACCATCCTGCTCATGGGCCAGCTGGGGAACGTGGGCGGCGACGCCCTGGCGGACGTGCTGCTGGGCAAGGTCAATCCCTCTGGCCGGCTTACGGACACCTGGGCCAGGACCTACGCCGACTACCCCGCCGCGGCCGCCTTCAGCCATAACGACGGGGACGTGGACGACGAGTATTACACCGAGGGCGTGTTCGTGGGCTACCGCTGGTTCGACAGCTTCTGCAAAGAGCCCCTCTACCCCTTCGGCTACGGCCTCTCCTACACCACCTTCTCCCTGACCTCCGGCGGCGTCTCCGTGAAGGACGGGACCATCGCCCTGCCCGTCACGGTGCGCAACACCGGCAGCCGGCCCGGCAAAGAGGTGGTCCAGCTCTACGTCTCCGCCCCGGAGGGCGACGTGCCCAAGCCCTGGCAGGTCCTGGCCGCCTTCCAAAAGACGAAAGAGCTGGCCCCCGGGGAGAGCGAGACGGTGACCCTCGCCTTTGCTCTCGCGGACATAGCCTCCTATAACGAGAAACGGGCCGCCTGGGTGCTGGACAAGGGGGTATATACCCTCCGGGTGGGCCATGACAGCCGCGCCGCCGCGCCCGCGGCGGTGCTGACCCTGGCGGAGACGGTGGTCACCGCCCAGGCGAAAAACCTCTTCCCCGGCGCGGGCGGCCTCCGGGAGCTGACCCCGCCCCCCGCCGACGACGCGGCGCCGGACCCGTTCCTGCCCCAGGTTTCCGTGGACCCCTGGACCATCCCCACCCATACCTTCACCTATCAGGGTCCCCGCAAGCCCTATGCCGACCCGGGCAAAGGAAAGCTCACCGCCGGGGACGTGAAGGCGGGCCGCTGCACCGTGGAGGAGCTCACCGCCCAGCTCACCGTGGAGGAGATGGCGGAGCTGTGCGTGGGCACCCTGCGGTTTGAGAGTTCCATCGTGGGCAACGCCTCCCACGCCGTCCCCGGCGCGGCGGGCGACACCAGCTCCGTCATCAAGGCCAGCCGGGGCGTGAAGAACATGGTCATGGCCGACGGCCCCGCCGGTCTCCGCCTCCAGCCGGTGTTCAAGGCCGACAAGGCAGGCAACATCCTCCCCGGCGGCAGGCGCATGGGCGACATGGTCATCCCCTTCGACCCCAAGTACGATGACACCAACTCCGACACCTATTATCAGTACTGCACCGCCATCCCCATCGGCTGGTCCCTGGCTATGAGCTGGGACCCGGCCCTGCTGGAGCAGGCGGGGTCCATGGTGGGCGAGGAGATGGAGGCCTTCGGCGTGGACCTGTGGCTGGCCCCGGCCATGAACATCCACCGGGATCCCCTGTGCGGGCGGAACTTCGAGTATTACTCCGAAGACCCGCTCATCGCGGGCGCCGCCGCCGCGGCCATTACCCGGGGCGTACAGAGCCACCCCGGCCGGGGCGTCACCCTGAAGCACTTCGCCGCCAACTCCCAGGAGGACAACCGCTACTTCACCAACTCCCACATCAGCGAGCGGGCCATCCGGGAGATATACCTGCGGGGCTTCGAGATCGCCGTCCGCACTTCCAAGCCCGCCGCCATCATGACCAGCTACAACCTTCTGAACGGTGTGCACACCGCCAACGGCTACGACCTTCTCCAGGCCGCCTGCCGGGACGAGTGGGGCTTCACGGGTGTGGTCATGACCGACTGGTTCACCTCCCAGGAGATGCCGGATATGACCGGCGGCCACAGCCGCTATCCCATCTCCTCCTCCGTGGGGTGTGTCTACGCGGGCAACGACATCCAGATGCCCGGCTGCCAGAAGAACGTGGACGACATCGTGAAAGCCGTGAAGACCGGCGAGGCCGCGGACGGCTTCCGCCTCACGTTGGCGGACCTTCAGTTCTGCGCCGCCAACGTGATCCGCGCCGCCATCGCCGCCGACCCCTGACTATGAATTGACCGGACCCAACGGGCCCGCCGCAAAATGCGGTGGGCCTTTCTCTATGCCCAGTCCCATATCCCATGGCGCGAAATTATATAGACTACACAAAAGTTTAAAAATTGCTACAATTTTTTTGTGATAGATTGACATCCCGTTAGGAGAGCCTTATAATACCCTATAGCAATGACAGGCCGTTCCAGGCCGTCAAATCATAAAGGAGGTTTCCCTATGAAAAAGTTTCTGTCTCTGATCCTGGCCCTGACCATGCTGTTCGCGCTGGCCATCCCCGCCTTCGCCGACGGGGAGTCCGTGCAGGACATCATCGCCCAGGCCGAGGGCATGACCCTGGAGGAGCTGGCCCAGAAGGCCATCGAGGAGTCCAACGGCGCCACCTTCTACGGCGTGGGCAACTCCAGCCGCGGCGCCACCGCTCTGCCCCTGTTCATCTCCTACCTGCAGTCCATCGACCCCGACTACAACATGGAGTTCGATTGGCAGCAGCCGAAGAACAACAAGATCTTCGATCAGCTCACCGCCGACTCCCTGAAGGATACCGGTACCTTTGCCATGACCCTGATCCAGGACGGCAACCAGATCGAGAGCAAGATGGTCCAGACCGGTATCCTGGACACCTTCATCCCCAAGGATTGGGCTGACGCCAACGGCGTCACCGCCGACGACTATTCCGGCTATCTGCCCCTGCAGACCCTGAACAAGGTCTTCATGTTCAACAACACCGGCGACAAGACCTATGACAACGTGTGGGACTTCGTGGCCGAGGGCGAGCATGGCCTGTTCATGGACATCGACTCCGAGATCGTGGGCAAGAACTTCCTGTACATGCTCACCGAGGACACCAACGCCGCCAACCTGAAGGCCGCCTTTGACGCCCTGCCCGCCGAGGAGCAGGCTTACTTCCAGCCCACCATCGACGCCATGGCCACCGACGCCGGCGACCTGGGTCTGGGCGAGAACGGCGCCTACGCGCTGGCCTGGATCAAGCTGTGGGTGGAGAGCTACAACGCTCAGACCGACGACGGCCCCATCTGCAACACTCTGGTGGACCAGTCCGCGACCGACCAGTTCGGCCTGCTGGTGTACTCCAAGCTCCGCTCCGTTGAGGAGTCCGACGCCGTCTCCAAGAACAACATCACCGTGGCCGCGTATCAGGACGGCTACACCGGCTTCGGCGGCTATGGCTACTGCCACTACCTGTTCGTCACCGACAACAGCCCCCTGCCCTGGACTGCCTGCGCCTTCATCGCCTACATGACCTGCACCACCGACGGCTTCTCCGCCTGGGGCAAGGACATCGGCGGTTATTCCTCCAACCCCACCGTCGCCGCTGACAACGAGGAGATCTTCCACCATCAGACCGGCGGCATGGCCGAGGACGGCACCACCGTGGAGTTCGCCGCGCTGAACGACGCCGGCTACGACTGGTGGACCAACGAAGGCCAGCTGGTCCTGGAGGACCCTGCGTACTGCGCTTCCGTGGCCTTCACGGTGGGCAGCTGGATCGAGATGCTGACCAAGTACTCCGCCGGCTGATACACCCGAGACATAAAGCGATCCTGACATAATGGAGCGCCCCGGAATGCTCCGGGGCGCTCTTCCTTATATCCCGGCGTGACTCCCCAGCGGAAAGGAGTGGTCATTTTATGGATTCTGTCGGCATGAGAGCCAGCCCGTCCACCATCCGGCTCAACAAGCTGAAGACCTATTTTTCCAAGCCCCATAACGTCATCCTGCTGCTAATGGGCATCGTGCTCACCGTGAGCACCGTGGCCCCCATCGTAGCCATTGTGGAGGACACCCTCAAGATACACCCGGGCACCATCGACGCCTACCTCACCGGCAAGGCCTCCGGCTACACGGTGGCCAACTACGTGGACCTGTTCACCAGCCGCATGGCGAAGACGAACCTGTGGACGCCGCTTTTGAACACCCTGTGGCTGGCGGTGGGCACGTGCCTCGTGTCCATCCTCTACGGCGGCGTGTTCGCCTTTCTGGTGACCCGCACCAATATGGCCTGGCGGAAGTATTTGAGCTCCATCTTCATCTTCCCCTACATCATGCCCCAGTGGACCCTGGCGGTGGTGTGGCAGCACATGTTCAACTCCAACGCCGTCACCGGCACCTCCAACGGCCTTCTGGCCGCCACGCTGGGCATCGCGATGCCCAAGTGGTGGTGCCAGGGCATGTTTCCCAGCGTGATGGTTTTGGGGCTGCACTACGCCCCCTTCGCCTATATCCTGATAGGCGGCATCTTCCGGAACATGGACGCCAACCTGGAGGAGGCGGCCACCATCCTGGACACCCCCAAGTGGCGCACCATGTGGAAGATCACCCTGCCTATGGTGAAGCCCGCCATATTGTCCACCATCCTGCTGGTGTTCGGCAGTTCCATGGGCTCCTACCCGGTGCCCCACTACCTGGGTCTCACCACCCTGAGCACCAAGTACGTGTCCATGAACTCCAAGTACACCGGTGAGGCCAGTATCCTGGCCATCATCATGATGGTGTTCGGCGTGGCCATCATGCTCATGAACCAGCTGAGCCTCACCAGCCGCAAGAGCTACACCACCGTCACCGGCAAGTCCGGCCAGATCTCCAAGATCAACCTGGGCAAGCGGGGCCGGTACATCATCGCTCTCATCCTGGTGATCCTCACCTTCTTCACCAGCATCTTCCCCATCGTCTCCTTTGCCTTTGAGACCTTCCTGCCCAACCCCGGCGACTACTCGTTCCTCTACACGGGCAACACGGCGAACCTGACCACCAAGTGGTGGGTCACCAGCGAGAACGTGACGGAAAACGGCATGTACGGCCAGAAGGGCATGCTCCACAACGCAGTCATATGGAACGCCTTCAAGGGCACCATGCTGGTCAGCGTCTGCTGCGCCCTTATCGCGGGCAGCATCGGCACTCTCATCGGCTATGCCGTGTCCAAGCAGCGGCGGAGCAAGTGGGCCAACTACGTCAACTCCGTGGCCTTCCTGCCCTACCTGATGCCCTCCATCGCCGTGGGCGTGGCGTTCTTCATCCTGTTCTCCAACCAGTACCTGAACCTGTTCAACACCTACACGCTGCTCATCATCGTGGGCACCATCAAATACATCCCCTTCGCCAGCCGCAGCGCCCTGAACTCCATGCTACAGCTGTCCGGCGAGATCGAGGAGGCGGCCATCATCCAGGACGTTCCCTGGATCAAGCGCATGACCCGCATCATCATCCCCATCCAGAAGTCGTCCATCATCAGCGGCTATCTGCTGCCGTTTATGACGTGCCTGCGAGAGCTGAGCCTGTTCATGCTCCTGTGCACCCAGGGCTTCATCCTCTCCACCACCCTGGACTACTTCGACGAGATGGGCCTGTACGCCTTCTCCAGCGGCATCAACCTGATCTTGATCGTCACCATTCTGGTCTGCAACGCCCTGGTCAATAAGATCACCGGGGCCAGCCTTGACAAGGGGATAGGAGGTTAAACCATGCCTGAGATCAAATTGGAACACATCACCAAGCGCTGGGGCAAATTCTACGCCGTGGACGACCTGGACCTGACCATCGCGGACAACGCCTTCGTCACCCTCCTGGGCCCCTCCGGCTGCGGCAAGACCACCACCCTGCGCATGATCGCCGGCCTCGAGACCCCCACCAGCGGCCGCATCACCATCGGCGACCAGGTGGTCTTCGACAGCGATATGGGGATCAACATCCCCGCCAACAAGCGCCACGTGGGCTTCCTGTTCCAGAACTACGCCCTGTGGCCCAATATGACCGTCTACCAGAACATCGCCTTTGGTCTCGCCAACATCAAGGACGAGATGGCCAAGGTGGACTTCGACGCCAAGAACACCGCCCGCCTGGGGGAGATATTGTCCAATCCCGCCGAGGTGGTGAAGGTGCTGGAGGAGTGCCGGGACAAGAAGGGCAAGCTGGACGAGAAGAAGGCCATCATCAAGCTCATCGACGCCTTCACCATCTCCCAGTACACCGCGAAAAAGCTCTTCGGCTATCACCTGGAGCAGGGCAAAGACGTGTCGGCGGAGGCCGCCTCCCTGAAGGAGAAGGCTGCGGCCGCAAAGAAAAACCAGGGACTCAATGACGAGTACCAGTTCGTCAGGGACGGCAAGGTGGTCACCGAGACCCGCAAGCTCACCAAGGAGGAGATAGACCTCTCTGTCCGGCGGGTGAGCCGCATCGTGAAGATCGGCATGTTCATGGACCGGTACCCGGCGGAGCTGTCCGGCGGCCAGCAGCAGCGCGTGGCCATCGCCCGGACTCTGGCTCCGGAGCCCTCGGTGCTGTTCATGGACGAGCCGCTGTCCAACCTGGACGCCAAGCTGCGCCTGGAGATGCGCTATGAGCTGCAGCGGCTGCACGTGGAGACCGGGTCCACCTTCGTGTACGTGACCCACGACCAGATGGAGGCCATGACCCTGGCCACCCAGATCTGCCTCATCAACAACGGCGTGCTCCAGCAGTACGACGTGCCCCTCACCGTCTACAACCGGCCCAACAACCTGTTCGTGGCGGACTTCGTGGGCAACCCCTCCATCAACTTCGTGGAGGCCCGGGGCGCTCAGGGCGCGGACGGGACCGTGGACCTGACCATCTTCGACGGCCGCAAGGCCAAGTTCGTCCCCAAGGAGAAGACGGACCTGCCCGGCTGGTTCAAGGCCCGGGACGAGGCGGAGGCCGCCGCCGCGGCGGAGCTGAAGCGCCGCAGCGCCGAGAAGAACTACGTGGAGAAGGGCAACAAGGACGAGACCTTCCGCTACCACATCGCCAAGGTGGAGGAGGACGACTTCTCCCTCCAGGAGGAGCCGGTGCTCACCAACGAGGACCTGGTTCTGGGCGTCCGCCCTGAGTTCATCCACATCGCCGGCGACGGCGCCCTGGACGGGGAGATCTACGGCGCCATGCCCACCGGCATGGAGTCCACCATCAAGATCCGCATCGACGACTTCCTTCTCACGGGCGTGGTCTTCGGCAGCACCCTGTTCACCATCGGCGAGAAGGTGAAGCTCACCATCGGCGGGGACAACATCATGCTCTTCGACCGCAGGAGCGGCAAGTGCATCGCCTTTGGCTCCCTCCAGTGCTGATATTGCCGACCCGCGACACAAATACACAGCGGGCCGCCCCTCCCGGGGCGGCCCGTTCCTTATTCCGCTTCGTCGCACCAGTTACAGGGCTCATACCCTTTGGCGATGAGCTCCTCCCGGGTGCCGGTATATATCTCCTTCTTGTCCTCGTCCATCTCCGCCGCGCTGAGGCAGAACATCTGATGGAACTTCTTCGTGGACGTGTTCAGGATGAAGGCCGTCTCCCCCTCCTCCGGAGCGGCCGGGACGGGGCTGTCCCCCGGCGGCTCCAGGGTGTCGGCGTGGAGTCCTCTCTCCACCGAAAAGGAGACCTTTTTCCCGTCGCTGACGCATACCACCGTGCCCTGCAGGTCCGTGCGGTACACCTTCACCCCCGCGTCCCCCAGCCGCCGCAGCAGAGAAGGCGCCGGATGGCCGTTGTCGTTGCCCGCGCCCGCAGGGATGACGGCGTAGTCCGGGTCCACCGCCTGCAAAAACTCCGCCGTGGTGGAGAAGGTGCTGCCGTGGTGCCCCACCTTCAGGACCGTGCTCTTCACCGTCCGGCCCGAGGCCAGGATGGACGCCTCCTCGTCCCCCTCACAGTCGCCGGTGAACAGGAAGGAGGTGTCCCCGTACTGCACCCGCAGGACGATGGACAGGTCGTTGGTGTAGGGGGTGCTCCGGTCTATGGGGCCCAATATCTCCACCGACGCGCTGCCCAGCGTAAACGTGTCCCCCGGCTCCGGCACCGTGATGGATACGTCCTGCTTGTCCAGGTACGTCTGGAACGTCTCGAAAAAGACAGTGCTGTCTGACTTGACGGGTGAGAGCACGTGGCTCACCCTGGCCGCGTTCATGGCCCCGGGCAGCCCGCCCATGTGGTCCTCGTGGGGATGGGTGGCCACGATATAGGCCAGCTCATCCACCCCGTGGTCCCGCAGGTACATATATATCTTTCCGGCGTCTTCCTTGTTCCCGCCGTCGATGAGCATGGCCTCCCCGTCGCAGAGCACCAGCGCCGTGTCCGCTTCGCCCACGTCTATGTAGTGCACCGCGAAGCCGGTGTTCCCCGCCGGGGCGCCGTGGGTGAATATGTCCCGGAACGATTCAAGCTGCCCGGTGAGCTTTCCCCGGACAAAATAAAACCCCACCGCCAGCGCCGCCAGCAGCAGTACCACGCCCAGAATGAGCAGGACTTTTTTCGCCCGCTTTTTTCGGTAGCTGGGCGGCACATAGGGCTTCCACCTGCGTCTTCTCATGGCAGTCTCCTTCCGATAGGATAAGGGTATTTTACCATGCCGCCCAGTCCCGGCGCAAGCCTGCGGCCGGGCATATTGAGATGTCAGCGCTTTTGTGATATAATAATTCAATTTATTTCATCTGATAGGGGGACTGGATATGTCTGACCAGGAGAGACGGGCCGCCGCCCGGCAGTTTTCCGCCGACTGGCAGGGCCGGGGCGACGAAAAGCAGGAAACGCAGTCCTTTTGGCTGGCGCTGCTGCAAAAAGTCTACGGCGTGGCCGAGCCGGAGAAATACATCGACTTTGAGGTCCCTGTGAAACTGGACCACACCAGCTTCATCGACGGCTTCATCCGGGACACCCGCGTCCTCATTGAGCAGAAGGGCCGGGACGTGGACCTGCACAAGGGCGCGTCCCAGTCGGACGGCTCCTTCCTGACTCCGTTCCAGCAGGCCCGGCGCTACGCCGGGTATCTGCCCCACGACCGGAACCCCCGCTGGATCGTCGTCTGCAACTTCCGGACCTTCGAGATACACGACATGAACCGCCCCAACGACGAGCCGGAGGTGCTTCGGCTGGCGGACCTGGAAAAGGAATACCCCCGGCTGCAGTTTCTCGTGGACACGAAGGATGAGCACATTCAGAAGGAGATGGAGGTCTCCCTGAAAGCCGGAGAGATCGTGGGCGTTCTCTACGACGCGCTGCTGAAACAGTACAATAATTCTACCCCCCCCCCGCCGGACTGGCAGCGGAGCCTCAACATCCTCTGCGTGCGGCTGGTGTTCTGCTTCTACGCGGAGGACGCCGGCGTATTCGCCCGCAGGCAGTTCCATGACTACCTGGCCCGCCGGCGGTCCAACGCCCGCCAGGCGCTCATAGACCTGTTCCGCGTCCTGGACACAGACCAGGGACGGGACCCCTATCTGGACGAGGACCTGCTGGCGTTCCCCTACGTCAACGGCGGCTTGTTCTCTGACGAGAGCGTCATCATCCCCCGTATCACGGACGGCATCGTGGACCTGCTGCTGCGGCAGGCCAGCGAGGACTTCGACTGGTCCGGCATCAGCCCCACCATCTTCGGCGCCGTGTTCGAGAGCACCCTGAACCCGGAGACCCGCCGCGCCGGCGGCATGCACTACACCAGCATCGAGAACATCCACAAGGTCATCGACCCGCTGTTTCTGGACGGCCTGAAGGCGGAATTCGCCCAGATCGAGGCCATCGGCCTGGAGAGGACCCGCGAGGCCCGGCTGGCCGCTTTTCAGGAGAAGCTGGCCGCCCTCACGTTCCTGGACCCGGCCTGCGGCTCGGGGAACTTCCTGACCGAGACATACCTCTGCCTGCGGCGGCTGGAGAACGAGGCCATCGCCGCCCGGCTCCACGGCCAGGTGGTCCTGGGGGATATCGAAAACCCCATCCGCGTCTCCATCGGCCAGTTTTACGGCATCGAGATCAACGATTTCGCCGTGACCGTGGCCAAGTCCGCCCTCTGGATAGCGGAGAGCCAGATGATGCGGGAGACGGAGGCCATCGTCCGCCACGACCTGGATTTCCTGCCCCTGAAGACCAACGCCCATATCGTGGAGGGCAACGCCCTGCGGCTGGACTGGGAGAGCGTGGTACCGAAAGAGCGGCTGAACTACATTATGGGCAATCCGCCGTTCGTGGGGGCGCGCCTTATGAGCGAGCAGCAAAAAGGCGACCTGAATGGCGTGTTCTCCGGCTGGAAGAACGCCGGAAACCTGGACTATGTGTGCTGCTGGTACAAAAAGGCTGCCGACCTGATGGCCGGCACGGCGATACGCACGGCGTTGGTCTCCACCAACTCCGTGACCCAGGGGGAGTCGGTGGCCGACCTATGGAAGCCGCTCTTTGCCCAGGGCATACATATCGACTTTGCCCACCGCACCTTCCGCTGGGACAGCGAAGCCAAGCTCAAAGCCCATGTCCACTGTGTCATCGTAGGCTTCAGTATCGCGCCGAACCCCGCGCCCAAGATCATCTATTCCTCTGAACGGCCACAAATAGCAAGCAATATCAACGGTTACCTGCTGGATGCCCCCTGTATTTTTATTGAGAGCCGCAGCAAACCGCTGTGCGACGTGCCTGCAATGAGCTTAGGCAATCAACCAATAGATGGCGGTTTTTACTCGTTTTCCACAGAAGAAAAAGATGCTTTCATTCGGGCTGAACCTGATTCGGCACAATACTTTCGCCCTTGGATAGGCTCGAAGGAATTCATCAACAGCATTCCACGATTCTTTCTTTATCTCCGAGAGTGTACACCGACAGAACTGCGGAAATTGCCCGAGTGTTGTAAACGGGTCGAAGAAGTACGAAAATTTCGTCTATCCAGCAAGAGGGCTGTAACGAGGGAACTAGCTGATACACCGCGAGAGTTTGCATTTACGAATATTTCCAAGGGTACATTTATCGTCGTTCCTGAAGTTTCATCTGAAAAGCGCCGGTATGTTCCTATGGGGTTTTTGACTCCGGAGACCTTATGCAGTAACCTCGTAAAAGTCATTCCCAACGCAACTATATACCATTTTGGTATACTTACATCAAACATTCACAACGCCTGGATGAGAGCGGTATGTGGCCGTCTTGAAATGCGTTACCGCTATTCCAATACTGTGGTCTACAACAACTTCCCCTGGCCCACGCCCACGGAGGAACAGCGGGCCCGGATCGAGCGCACCGCCCAGGCCATCCTGGACGCCCGGGCCCTATACCCCGACGCCAGCCTGGCCGACCTGTACGACGAGATCACCATGCCCCCGGAGCTTCGCCGCGCCCACCAGGAGAACGACCGGGCCGTGATGCAGGCATATGGCTTCTCTGTCCGGGATACGACGGAGTCCATTTGCGTCGCCAGACTGATGGAGATGTATCAGGACCTGACGGGCAAGTGAGATAAACATCCCCATTGCCAAGAGAACAGCGCCCTTTCATGCCGGCAAAGAAAAAGGAATACCCCCTGGCGCAGCTATAAACTGTGCCAGGGGGCTTTTGCTATTCCGTTTTTACCGGGCGCCGCGTTTTTGCTGCCTGTCAGCGCCTTTTCCGCTTCCGGGCGGCGGCCACCAGGCCAAAGCCCGCCAGGGATATGACCAGCAGGGCCAGCCAGGGGATGATCGCCGTGTCGTCGCCGGTCTTGGGGCTGCCGGGACTGCCGGGCCTGCCGGGGGCAGCCGTGGGCGCCGCTGTGGCAGGAACAGGCAGCGGGTTCACTATCCCCTCGGTGCTCTGTTCCGCGTTGGGACCCACCTTCACATACGCCATGTTCAGCACAGCGCCATTGATCTGAGCGGTCTCGTTCACGCTGACCGTCAGCGTCACGGACCCTCTGGCGCCCGCGGGCTGCTCGCCCAGCGCCCAGGTGACCGTGTGGTTCGCGCTGTCGTACACGCCGCCGCCGGAGGCATTGACAAATGTCAGGCCGGGATCCAGCGGGTCGCGGACCGTCACGGCCGCCGCCTCGCCGGTGTAGTTCTCCCAGATGATCTCATAGGTGAGCCACTGGCCGGCCGTCACCTCCACGCCGGCGCCGGGGGCCGTCTCCACCTTGTGGGGCCGTCCGTCGGGCTGCGGTGTGGTTCCGGGCTGCGGCGTTGTCCCAGGCTCGGGCGTTGTTCCGGGCTCGGGGGATGTACTGGGTTCGGGGGATGTACTGGGCTCGGGGGATGTGCTGGGTTCAGGGGATGTGCTGGGGCTGGGCGAGGGCTCAGTGGGATAGTCGGGCCCGGGGGCGTCGCCGCCCACCTCATTGAAGAACACCGCCGCCGCGCTGCCGTTGGTGGGGATGGAGCCGGAAGAACCCATGCTCCTGACGCCGTAACCAGGCGTCGGTTCCTCCGTCACCGTGTATCCCGTGCCGGCGGGCAGGCCGCTCACCGTCACGATGCTGCCGTGGCCCATATCGATCTTACCCACGCCGTTGGTGAAGTTCACCACGCCGTAAAGGCCGCTGATCGTCGGGTCGCTCAGAGTGATGGTAAAGTGGAACCGCTGGGTGACATCCGCGTTGCTGCCGGTGATGACCTTCATCAGGATGAGATCGCCGTTGCCGGGCTCCACGGGCGCATAGGTCAGACTGTTCACGAACACCGCCATGGCGGAGCCGTTGGCCGTGATGGTCCCCGTTTCGCCGGTGGAATAGGTCAAATACCTGTCCTGGTTGGCCTCCGCCTCCCGGACGGTATACGTTACGCCCGGTGTCAGTCCGGTGGCCATCACGCTGCCGCCATGCTTCAGCTGGAACTCAGCGACGCCATTGTCAAAGTACATGTCGCCGTACTGGCCGGTGACGCTGTCGTCGCTCAGCGTCACAGTGAAGTGGAACGCCTTGTCCTTGTCGCCGTAGCCGGTGACCGTCTTTGTGACCGTCAGGGAGCCGGGCACCTGGGCGTTGATGGGGTTGTCGACGGTCTCTGTGTATTTCCATCCGTCCGCCGCCTCGCCCATCACGGAGATGGGGGCCGCACCAGTCGGCACACCGGTCTCACACTTCACGGCCGCCCGGTTGTGAACGATGAAGTCCTGACCAAAGCCGGGCTCGCCGGTCACATCGTTGAGTTTATAGTTCCACGCATCCAGGGCCTCCTTTTGGACCTGGACGGTGAGCTTCAGTTCTCCGTTTGCTCCCGCAGGCCGCTCGCCCAGGTCCCAAGTGACGACGTGATTTTCATAGCTGTAGCCTTCGGTGGCGTAAGTCAACTCCACGCCGGCGTCGAGCGGGTCAATGACCGTCACATTGGCGGTATCTCCCGCGTAGTTGGCCCAGGTGATCACATAGTCGATGGTGTCGCCTATCTGCACCGGCTCGCCGGCCGTATCAGACGTCTTGGAGATCGTGGTGTTGGTGAACGCGAGGAACTCGCTGGTCGCGCCGGGGATGGGCGTGTAGTCGCCGGGATCCGAGCTGCTGTCCACATTCTTCAGGTAGCTGACCTCCGCCTGCAGCGTGCCGTCGCCTGCCTTTGTCACTTCGATCTGAATATTGTAGATAGTGTGGTCATAGGCGATGCCGCTGCCAGCGGACGCCATCTCGAACAGCTGATAGTTGTAAGTTCCCTCCGCCGTGAAGGTCATCGGACTGAACCGGAACAGGCCGCCCACGTTGGTGATCGTCACAGGTCCCGTGGCGTTGCCGGGCATGGGGCACGCATCCACAGACAGGGCCATCAGGCCGTTGGGGTCTGTAGAGTCCTCTCCGTCCATCGGGTCGGGCACGGGGAGTATACCGTCCATACCGCCGGGCTCATCGCCTTCGGCCGGTCCTGTCCCGGGCAGTCCCTCGGCGGGAGGTGTGCTCTCACCTTCCGCGGGAGGTGTGTTCTCGCCCTCAGAGGGAGGCGTGTTCTCGCCCTCGGAGGGAGGCGCAGCCTCGCCGTTTCCGTCAGGCGTTCCGGTCATGCCGCCGTCAGACGGTTCGCCGTCAGAAGACGTGCCGCCGTCCTCGCCGGTCCCGGGGTCTGTGCTGTCGCCGGGAGTCGTGCTGTCGCCGGAGGCCTCGCTGTCGCCGGAGGTCTCGCCGCCGGCCGGAGGTTCTGCAGGCGCCTGGTCTGTGCCGTCGCCAGTCTCAGGGCCGGCCGCGGCCGTCAGCGCCTCGCCGCCCTGTTCCTCAGCCGGCGTGCCGGGGACCTCCTCGGGCACGCTGCCGCCCGCACCCTCGCCGGGTGCGTTGCCGTCGTCGGATCCAGTCACTTCGGACCCGCCCGCCTCAGGGGCACTGTCGCCGGAGGCGCCGCTGTCGCCCTCGGGCGTCACCGCGTCGCCGCCGTCCTCCCCGGGACTATCGTCCCCGTCGGCCTCCGGCGGGGTCGTGATATCGCCGCCGTCAGATGGCTCGCCCGTGTCCGCGCCGGTATCGTCGGCTCCGTCCGCGATGGGCTCCCCATCCTGCAGGGCCGTCGCTACCGGCGGGCCGCCCAGCGCGGACAGGACCACGGAGAACATGCCGTCCCGCAGGTCACCTCCGTTGAAAATCTTGGCGGCCTCCAGCACCACGCTCACCGAGTTCGGATCGTATGTATTCGCGAAGGACAGGAGCGCCGGTTCGGCGTTGTACACATATTCGCCGGAGGTATTCACAACGGGTGTGACCTCGACGGGGATATTGTCCACCGTGAGGGCGAGCATCAGCCGCCCCGTATAGGTGCTGGCGGTCTCCTGGGTCACCGTCACAACGATGGTATGAATGGTGTCGTCCGGGATGATGCCGCTGGGCAGTTTGCTCATATCCTCCCACAGGCGGTATTCATATCTTCCCGTCCGGGAGTAGGGCGCGTCGCTGAACACCGCGATAACGCCGGATCCATCGTTTGTCAGGGTCTTGGCGCTCACGGGGTCGCCCGCGGGGTTGGACGCCACCGGCTCCAGGATGAAGGTGAACTCGCCGTTTTGCAAATCGCGGCCGTTCAGGTATTTCGTTGCGTTCAGAGTGAGCTTTGCCGGGAACAGGCTCTGCTTTTCGTTGACGAAGGTAACCTCTTGCTTTTCGTCCAGGGTACTGTCGACCCTGCGGCTGCCCACCGCCACGAAACCGTCCGCCTGTTCTTCTTCCACGGTGTACTGCGTGCCCTCCGGCAGCTCCTGGATAACGATGCTCTGGCCGTCATGCAGCTGGAAGGTCCCTCCGCTCTCTATCGTGCCTGCCTTGCCCTCGGTGACGGTATTATAGGTACCTGTGAGCGGGGTCCCGGTGACGTCCTTCAGCACGATGGTGAAGTCAAAGAGCTTCGCCTTGTCATCGTCGGTCACGGTGACGCCGTCGTCGCCGGGCGTCACCTGCTTGGCGATGGTCAGGTTCTTGCGGTACTCGTTGGTGAAGGTGAAATACTTCACCGGCTCACCCGCGCTGTCATGGAGAATCTCTCCGCCGACGCTGTAGGTCACGTTCGCCTTGAGCTCGGCGGGATCGCCTTCCTCCGTGACCTCCACAGTCGCGGTGATGGTCCTGCTGTCCCCGCGGACGCCGGGCGGCGTCACGCCGCTCTCCGTGATCTCATAGACATACGTTCCCTTTTCGCCGTACTCGATCGCGCCGAAGTCGATCAGACCGTAATACTTGAACTCATCATCCGCCCGGGTGCTGGTCTCGGTGATGGTGAGGGTATCCCCCACCACCCCAGCCGGCATGGGCGCGCTGTCTTTGGCTGTCAGCGTAAAGCTGTAGCCATTCTGGTCGATGGTGGCGTCCCAGGCACGGCCGCTGATGTACTTCCGGCCCTGGAGCCGCACCACGCTGCCGGCGTCCTGATACGCGTTGACGAATTCCAGATGGTCGCCGGCCGGATAGACAGCCGTGACCGAAAGAGTTCCCTCATCCGTCCCGGCGGCTACGCTGACCGTGACATTCCTCTCCTTGATGTCGTACACGATATCGGGGCGCTCATCGAGCCTCTCTTTGACGGTGTAGACATACGTCTTCCCCACGTCCGCCTGGGTGAACTGGATGGCATCCAGCGCGAAGGAGAATTCTCTGCCGTTCTCAGGTCCGGGCGTGATGGTCTTCGTATATGTGCCGCCCGGTTCAACACCCTCCGGCATAGGAGCGTTGCTGTCGCTGTTGAGCTCTTTACCGGTCATGGTGAAGGCGAACTCGTCGCCTTTCTCGAAGTTCCGGTTATCCATGATCTTTTTGACCTGGATCTCCAGCGCGCCGTTCATCTTCCTGGTGTTGACGAACGCCGCCCGGTAACCGCTTTCCGTGTAATTGCTGTGCTCCAGCTCACAGATGACGTCATCCCCATCGGCATACACGTGCAGGATGATATTGTATTTCGCTTCGCTGTAGTCGTAATCGTCCGCGCCCTCGGCGGGTATTACCTCCTCGATGGTATAGAGGTAGTCCTTGCCGGCCGTCGCGTCGTCCATGGTAAAGGCGACCTCGCCGAAGGCCACGGCGCCGTCGGCGTTGTTTGTGGCCGTCAGGTATCTACCCGTATCATCGGCGATCTCGCCGGCGGGCATGGGCTGGTTCGGATCCGCGGCAAAGCCCTCAACGACGCTGTTTGCCTCGTCGCCTGCCGTGTGCACACGGGAACCCGCCGCCGTCAGGCGGAAGGTGAACTGCCCGTCCGTCAGGGTCTGTCCGGCGGGCTGGAGAGACTTCTCCGCCGCGAAGGTGAATTTGGCCTCGCCCTGCTCGTAGGTGTTGACGAACGGCAGCGTTGTCTTGGTGACGCCGCCCTCCGGCTCCGGACGGACCTGGACCGGCTCGTCGGTCACGGCGCCCTCAGGCCCTATGACCGTATACGTCACGTCCAGCGTGCCGGGGGTCACGGTGCTGTACGCCGCATCCAGCTGGAGCGTGTACACCTGGGTGGAGTAGGTGACGCCGGGCACGGGATTGGTCTCCGTGCCATTGGCGGGGGTTGCCTCCCGGATGGTATAGGTATACGTGCCGGGTCCGGGGATGTCCACCGTCCAGCCGTCAGGCGCGGCGGTGATGTCGCTGCCGCTGGCAGCAACCGCATCCACAAACGCCGGGAGCGCATTGTCGATGGTGAACTTTTGATCTTCCTCCAGGCCATCGCCGGACAGGAGGAACGTGAAGTGGTCGGTGTCCTTGAATTTGCGCGCGCCGTCCTCGCTGTTCAGCGTCTTTTCGATCTGGATGGGCAGCGCCAGGCCGGTGACGCCATCGCGCTTGTTGGTAAACGTCACCGTGGGCACCACGTCGCCTTGGCTCGGGTGCACCGTTCCGTTCACGGCCGCGCCGGAGACCACGGCATCCGTGTCGTCTTCCAGCGTCCCTTCCACGGGCCTCTGGACACCGATGGTCACGCCGTAGCCTTCGTTGCCGCTCTCGGTGATGCCGTAGCGGACGCCTACCGGCAGCTTCAGGATCACATACTGGCCGCCGGCCAGCGTGAACGTCTCGTTGGTGGCGATGGTCCACTCTCCGCCGCCCTCCGGGGTGATAGCATTGCCTTCCCCGTCGTACTTCGTATACTCGAATTTGCCCGAGGCGGGGTTGCCGTCGGCGTCCTGCAGGGTCAGGGTGAAGGTGAAGTCTTTATCCGCCTCGGCCTTGTTGCCCTGCAACACCTTGGCCACCTTCAGCTGGCCGGGCGTGACCGTGTTCGACAGCCGGTTTGTCGCGGCGTACTGTTCCGCCACGCCGATACGGGCGCCGTTCTCCACCCAGCCGCTGGCGCCGGCGTTCACCTGCACCGTGAGGCGCACCTTTCCGGAGGCGCCCTGCGGCTGTCCTTTCAGCTCCCAGGTCACCTCTCGGTTCTGATCGTTATAGGAGATGACGAATCCCTTGCCCTCGTCCTTCTTCTCCTTTTCGGGCGCGTTGAGCGTCAGCAGCGCCGCGCCGTCATCTCCCAGTATCTCGGCGCTCACGAGATCCACGCCCTTGTCCAGGCTGTCCGTGACGCTCACGTCCGAGGCGGCCCTATCCAGGAACACGTTGCGCCAATCGATCGTATAGACGATCTTGTCGCCCACATCCGCGTTGGGAAGCACTTCCGTGCCCGCGGGGACGTCGGCGCCTTTCACCGACACCTCCGTCTTTGTGGGGACGAAGTTGATGAACTCCGCCGCTTCACGGGGAGACGTGGGCTTCTCCTGATCGTACCGGCGGGTATAGGTGGTGCTGACGGCCGTCAGCTTACCGGCCACATCCTCCACGTCGACGACCACGTCCCAGATGCTGTGGTCGTAGATCGCCTCCTTGGTGCTGACGGAGGGGATGACCTCCCGGACTTCGTAGTCGTATGTGCCCGCTTCCGTGAAGGGAATCGGCCCAAACCACAGGTCGCCGGTGCCAAAGTGCTCGGCGCCGGTCACATTCACCGTGACCGTGTCCGTCATGACGCTACTGACGGAAGCTTTTTCAGGCATGGGCGCGCCGTGCAGACCGCGCAGTTCAATGGTGAACTCCTTGCCTGTCAGGTCTCTCTCGCTGTAGAGGGTCTTCACCACGTTGATATAGTTGCTCGTATCGGCGGGGGTATAACTGTTCCGGACGATGAGCTGGTGGTCCGCCGACAAAACGCCGTCTATCGTGACGTCTTTGACGATAAGGCTGTTATCGCCCGCCTTCACCACCGTAAAGGAAACGGTGTGCTCCGTCTCATCCGTGGTGATCTTGTAGCCGTCTTTTTCATAAGGCTGCTCCGTCACCGTGTAGGTATACGTACCCTCCTTGGTATACGGAGCCACCTCCGCAAAGAGGTCCGTCTGTCCCAGCCAAAGGCTATCCTTTCTGACGGTGACAGATACATCCTTCCTGCCGCCCTCCAGCGGGTCGGGCTTGGGGTTGCCCGCCTTGGGCGCGATGTGGAATTGGAAGGTGAGCTCCTCCGGCAGCAAATAGCCGTTGGTCTCGAGAGACTTCGTCAGGAGAACCGACGGCGTCACCGGCGTGAAGGTGTTGGTGAACACCGCCGCGTCCGTATTGCTGTCGCCGGTCGGCGCGCTGTAACTTACGTTGGCGGACAGGCCTCCCTTGCCGTCATCCGTGACCTGGACCGTGACGGTCCAGACGCCGGCGTAATAGGTCATGCCGGTAATAGTCCCCGCCGTCTCGCTGATCTGATAGGTATAGGTCTTCCCGGCGTCGGCCTGAGTATAGGGGATCTGGCACAGGTCAAAGGGACCTGTCTCCCGCGTTCCGTTTTTGACGATGCCGTCGCTGTCGCCGTATTTGATGGTCCTGGACGCCGCCTCCGGCATGGGTTCGTACCCGGTCATCCCGGTCAGGGTGAAGGTAAACTCGTCGCCCTCCTGGAAATCGCGGCCCACAAGCTTCTTCTGCACCTTGAGTGCCACGTCGGCCCCGGCCGTGTACGTGTTCACGAACGCGGCGGTATAGGCGGAGTCGGACAGCTCCACCTCGGCCACGGTTTCGCCCTTGACAGTGCAGCAGTACTCCGGGTCCACGACGATCTGCACGTCGCTCCCGCTCTCCCCGGCCTTCTGGGCATATACGTGCAGCAGCACATAGTGCACCGTCTTATCGTAGTCGACGTTGGGCAACTCGCCCTTCGTCTCTGTGATCTTATAGAGGTAATCCACGCCGTCCGTGGACTCTGCGCCGCCTCTGATGGCGTCGTCCCGCGTGAATTCCACCCGCCCGACGGCGGCCCGGCCGCCGCTGGTGCTGGTGATGGCGGCGGACCCGCCGCCGCTCGGCATGGGAACATCCCCAGGGCTCTTGTTGAACCCCGTTTCCACATTCGCTGGGTCAAAGGTATCCCCATCGCCCGCGGCATGCGTCCGCCAGCCCACCCCTTCCAGGGTGAACTCGAACTTGTCGTCCGCGGTCATGGCGCGGCCTTCCAGGGTCTTTCTCACGTTGAAGGTGAAGTAGCCCGACCCGGCGCTGTACTGGTTGATGAACTGGGCGGGGCCCTTCGTCTCGTCAAAGGGCTCGATGACCCGCGGCGCGTCGTACTTGATGACAGGTTTCATCGTGCCGTCGCCCTTGTCGTTCACCGTCACGTTCACGGTCCAGCGGTCCGTGGAATAGTTCATGCCGGGTATCGATCCCGTGACCTCCGTGATGGCATAGCGGTATGTCTTGCCCGCGTGGGTCTCGTTGAAGGGGATAGCAGGGAAGTCGAACTCCCAAGGCTCGCCGGTAAGCGTATAGACGCCCACTTTGCGTTCCACATCGTAGACGTAGCTGTCAGTATTCTCTGTCGGCAGAGGCCCGCCGTCGATGCTCTCGATCTCAAACTTGAAGCTATCGGTGGCCAGAGCCTCGCGGCCCTCCAGGGTCTTGCTCACGCCGATCTGCACATCCGGCACCGCGTGGGCAGAATATTTGTTCACGAATTCGGCGGTGTAGCTGGTGGGCGCTTCTTCCCCAGCGCCAGGCGTCTTGACCGCGCCGTCCACGGACCAGGCCAGGAGCTCCGCCTTGATATTCACATCTTCGTCCGCCGCTTCGGCGTATACATACACCACCACATAGTGCGCCTTGGCGTCATAGGTGATGCCGTCTATGGTTTCGGTGTTCTTCTCCGTGATCTTATAGAGGTAATCTATACCGGTCGCGGGCGCACTGTTCCTGTTAGCGTCTTCCCTGACATAGGTTATGCCGCCGAAGGCCGCGCTGCCATAGGCGTTCGCGCTCGCGGCAGCGGGTCCTCCGTCCCCGGTTTTTCCGTCCGGCATAGGGACGACCTCGGATTCTTTATATTCTCCTTCCGTAACATTGAACGTGCCGTCATGGGCGCGCCAGCCCACGGGCGTCAGGGTGAACTGGAACTCGCCGTCCTTGATGGCACGGCTGACCGGGGTACCATCGCTGTTGCTGACCAGCTTCTTCTCCACGTTGAAGCGGAAGACGGCGCTCTCGGCCGTATACCGGTTGGTAAAGGACGCCTTCGGCCCCTCTTTTTCCCCTCCCCCGGCGACGGCGCTCGTGCCGGTGGTGGGATCGACGTAGGTCACCGTTGTGCTCAGGCTGCCGTCTTCCTCGTTGTACGTCACGGCCACCCGGACAGTCCAGTTCAGGTTGGAATAGACCACGCCCGGGAGGGCGCCCGTTGCGGGCCGCACCTCGTGGACGGCGTACTCGTAGGTATAGCCGATATCCTTCTGGGTATATTTGATCTCAGGCAGCTGGAAGGTATACCTGTCTTGCCCCAGAGCCTCATGCTCTTCGGGTTCAAACGTATACTGATAGGTGTTGACTGACGCACTATTCGGCATGGGGACGCCATGCGCCGCCGCAGGCCCGCTGACCAGCACACTGCCCACCACCTCAAAGGTGAACTGGTCGCCGGTCTGGAACGTGCGGCCGTCGCCGGTGATGATCTTCTCGATCGAGATCTTTTCACTGGCCGCAGCCTCGTATGTATTGGTGAATTCGGCGGTGTAGCCAGTGGGCTTTGCGCCTTTATCCTCAGTGGTGAGTTCAACGTTGTCGCCCTTGGCCCAGGCCAGGAGCTCCGCCTTGACCTTCACGCCGTCCTCGTCCACGGCGTACACATGCACCAGCGCATAGTACTCTTGGGTGTCATATGCGACGTTGGTCCTGCTGCCCTCTTTCTCCGTGATCTTATAGAGGTAGTCCCGGCCTTTGGCCCGCTTATCGCTGCTGTCGGTATCTTCCGCGGTGTCGTTCCGTCCGAACGTCACGCTGCCGAAGGAGACCTTGCCGTCTACGCCCGCTGTGACGGTCTTCTCCTCGCTCCTTCCGCCCGGCATGGGGACGTCCATGCCTTTGAATTGTTCTCTTTCCTCCGGGTCAAAGGTGTTTCCCTCGATATCCTCATGCTCCCGCCAGCCCACGGGCGTCAGGGTGAACTGGAACCCATCGTCTTCATTGATGGCGCGGCCGTTCAGGGTCTTGGTCACGTCGAAGGTGAAGGAGGCATCCTCGGCGCTGTATGTGTTGATGAACTCTGCTGGGCCTTCCTTCGAATTGAATCCATCGATGGTCCGCGGCGCGCTGTACGCAACGTCAGCGGTCACCTTCCCCTTGCCATCGTCGGTCACCAGCACGTCCACGGTCCAGACGTCGCCGGAGTAGCTCACGCCGGGCAGCTTGGTGTCCACCTCGGTGATGGTATACCGGTAGAGCCTGCCCGCATTCGCCAGGCCGAAGGTAATGGCGGGGAAGTCAAAGTCCGCGCTGTCACTCCCAACCCCGGCGCCCGCCCCGGTGGTGAGGGTGTAGGTGCCGGTCTTGGACGCCTCGTCATAGTTATAGCTGCCGCTCGCCGGATCACTCGCCGGCATGGGGGCATCCCCCTCGCTGCCGACACAAGTCCCCGTGATCTGGAACTTGAACGTATCGCCATCCTGGAACTTGCGGCCGCCGGTCAGGGTCTTGAGCACGTTGATGTTTACAGAGTCCCCCTCCGCCGTATAGGTGTTTTTGAATTCGGCGGTGTAGCTGGTGGGCTTTACGTCGTCGGTGCCGGCAGTGGGATGGAGCGTCACTCCGTCGTCGGACGTGGCAAGGAGGTTCGCCATGATCTTCGCGCCCACGACGCCGGAGGTGCTGGTGTCCTGTGTGGCGCGCACATAGACCAACGCATAGTATACCCTCTTGTCATAGACGACGCCCTTCTTCGCGGTCCCGTCGGTGGGCTCTATCTCCGTGATCTTATAGAGGTAGTCCCGGCCCGTCTCCCGCGCCTCGGGACCGGCGTCCTTATCCGCGGTATCGTCGCGGCCAAATACCACGCCGGGGAAGGAGGCCTGTTTGTCCGCGCCGACGGGAACGCTCTTCGTTCCGCCTTTATCCGTGCCCTCCGGCATGGGGACATCTTCAGGGTTTGTAAAGTCCTTCGTCAGGTCAAAGATCTCGCCGTCGCTCACATCTTCATGCTCACGCCAGCCCACGGGCTCCAGCTTGAACTGGAACTCCCCGGCTTTCAGTTCGCGGCCGGTCAGCTCCTTATTCACGTTGAAGCGGAATACGGCGCTCTCGGCGGTATACCGGTTGGTGAAGACCGCCGGGCCGTTCGTCGCCTCCCCCGCCGTCGCCGCCTCCGGGTCGATATAGGTGGCCGTCGCTTCCAGCTTGCCGCCGCCCTTGTCTTCCACAGTGACCCGGACCTCCCACATCAGCGTGGAATAGGTCACGCCTACCAGGGGCGTATCCGGTCTCACCTCGCGGATGAAGTACTCGTAGGTATAGCCGATATCCTCCTGGGCATATGCGATCTCGGGCAGTTTAAATTCTTCGCTATCTGTTTCCCCGCTCTGGTCAGAGGGCCTGAATTCGTACTCATACGGCTCGTTTTTCCCGCCACCCGGCATGGGGACGTCATGTTTCTCCCCCGGCCCGGAAAGCACGTCTCCGGTCACCCGGAAGGTAAAGCTGTCGTCATTCTGGAAGCTGCGGCCGGTCATGACCTTTTTCAGTTCGAGCTGATAGGTGCCGCTGGCCGTGTACTCGTTGGTGAACCCGAACTGGTATTCGGCCGCTTTCTCTGCCGCAGCCAGCTTCTTTGTGCCCTTATAGGCCCCCAGCAGCTCGGTTTGGACGTTCGCGTCATCATCCGCGTAGACATAGATGAGCACATAGCAGGCGTCCTTATCATAGTCCATGCCCTTCTCCGCGTCCCCTTCCGCAGGAATGACCTCGCTGATCTTATAGAGGAAGTCACGGCCCTTCACGCGGCCCGTATCCGTGGACGGCAGATCGAAGTGGTCAAAGGTCAGCACGCCCCGGGCCGGAGCCGTCCCGTCATCGCCGAAGGTGATGGTGCCGTCGGCCCGCATGTGGAGCGCCATTTCCTTCCCATCACCGGCGTCGTTGGGCATAGGCATGGTCTCACTGCCTTTGAAATTGCCCTCGGCCGGCATAGATGCCGTCCAGTCATCGTCTTCGGGATGCTCACGCCAGCCCATAGGTTCCAGCTTGAACGTGAACTCGTCGGCCGCTTTGATAGCGCGGCCGGTCACCGTCTTTTGGCCGGTGAGGGTGAACTGGGCGCTGCTGGAGGTATAGGTATTGGTGAAGGACAGTTCCGCGTCGGTATCCGTGACCGTCTTCCAGGAGGCCGTCGCGTTGTCCAGATACTCCACCTTGTGCGTCAGCCCGCCGGTGGGGCGGCCACCTTCGCCTTTCTCCTCCTCCACGGTGATCTGGATATAGTGCCTCGTCGTGGAATAGGTCACGCCGGCGAGCTCGCCCTCTTCTTCCGTGATCACATAGGTATAGACGCCGGGCCGGGTATAGGTCAGGGGGAACCAGCCGGTCTCCGGGGTATCATCCTCATTGTTCCATAGGTCGACCTTGACCGATTTTTCTTCGGTCTTCAGTACATCCAGTGCATCGGTATGTTCTCTAGAATACGCATCGCCCGCCAGGGTGACGGAGGCCGTCAAGACCTTATCTTCGCCCACCTCTTTGGCGTCCTTGGGCATGGGGCAGGCGATGTCCGCGGAGCCGTCCAGGGTCTTGGCCGAGCCGGTCATAGTGAAGGTGAAGAAGTCGTCCTCGTCGAAATTACGCCCCTCCATGACCTTCTCCAGCATGAGCCTGCCGCTGCCGCCGTCGGCGTTGGGCGTCAGCACCTCCTTGGGGGCGTAGACGTTGGTGAACGCGAAGGCACAGGCGCCCGTATCCGGGATCGTTTTTGTCTGGCTATTGCCGCCCTGGGGCCAGAAGTGCGCGTCTGTGTCGTCGTCCTTGGTCCGCGCCGGGCCATAGTCAAGGGTCAGCTCGGTGACGGTGAGCGTGACGCCCACGGGCGCCTCGTCCAGGGTCAGCTTCTCGCCGTTCTTCAGGACGAAGTAGTCCTTTCCTGTCTCGCCGCCCCGGGTATAGGTCACCTTGCTGCCGCCGGAGGCGGGATCGGTGTCAAACCGCGCCGAGAATATCTCCGTCGTCCCGTCTTTCTTTGCGATCGTGCCGTTCCAGATGGTGCCGGTCAACAGGGCCGTGCCGCCGGTGACGGCGCGCAGCTGGAAGCGGAACTCCAGGTCGTTGATATACTCTTTGATCTTGTCAGTATCGTTGAGGAGCTCCCCCCCTGCGGTGAGCACAGGCGGCGTGGGCGTCGTTACCGTCTTGGAGATGGTCACGCCATCCTTGTTCACCACCGTGTTGGTGAAGGGCAGGACGAGGGAACTGGAGGATTCGTCTGTTATTTCATCGTCGATCCGGTCATTATAATACGCGTAGGAAGCCATCACGTCCAGGCTCCCGCCGGGCAGGCCGTCCACCGCCTTGTTCTTGACCGTGACGGTCACCGTCATGCTCTTCGGGAAGGGGGACAGGGTCAGATCCTCCGGCGTTTTTTCCTCCACGGTGAAGGTATATGTCTTACCCTCGGTCTTGTTGTAGAACTCCGGGTCATAGTTGAATTGGATACTGCCCAGGGACTGGGTGCGCCCGTTGGGGATGATGGGACTTGTCCCAGCGGTCGCCCCGTCCAGCGTGCCGGTATATGTGCCGTCACTCTCCAGATGCAGCGACTCCGGCATGGTGATGACATGCTTGTCGGTGCTGCCGTCGACCAGTGTTCCGATAGCCTTCTTCATATCATCGCCCGGCTTGACGATGAAGGTAAACTTGTCAGTATCCTTCCACTCCCGGCCTTCCAGCCTCTTGAGGATGGTCAGATCAATCTCGCCGGTGGCGCTGAACACGTTGACAAACGTGGGATTTATCTCACTGGTGTCGAAACTGTCGCTGGTCCCCTGGGGCGATACCTTGATCTCCAGAGCGCCCTTGTTGTTGTCCGTCACCGTCACGGTATAGTTCAGCTCGGCGAACGCGCTGTCCTTGCCCGTGTACGAGATGCCAGCGCCCTTGGAAGCTATCTCCTGGAAGGTAAGCTCATAGGTGCCCGCCTTGTTGAAGGTGATCGTCGGGAACTTTCCCGTGCGCGTTTCACCCGAACCGGCGCCGTATATCGTGATCTTCCGGGTGTTGGGCTGCTCATGGCCCTCCCCATCCTTATAAGGATCGCCATCAATGGAGAAAGGCTCCTTTTCTTCGGCAGTGGCGCCTGTGGCGTTGACGGTCATCAGGAAGGTGAACTCATCGTCCGTCAGCCAATCGCGGCCCGTGAGCTCCTTGGTGATCTCCGGCTCCCACTTGACCGGCGCGGCGTTGTAGATATTTTTAAAAGTGAAATTGTGGTGCTCCTGGAAGTCATCGTCCCCCGGCTTCGATTGGGGCTCGCCGGCTTCGTTCACGTCGTGAGTGGCCTTCTTCCGGAAGGTGATGCTCGGATTGTCCGGGTCATGGTAATAGGACCAGCCGTCTTCGTCGGTCCAGCCGTCCTCGCCTTTGCCTTCATCCAGCCACGTTTTCTTATTCGTGTCACCGTCCTTCAGGACGCGCTGCTCTGTGACGCACTTGCTGTAGAGATTCCCGTCCGTTTTTTCAGGCGTAATGAGCGACACGCCTTCACTATCCTTCGACTGATAGATCTCGAAGGTCATCTCCTCGATGATGCCGTCGTCCTCCGCGCCGTCCGGGGAGGTCACGGCGGCTGCCTCCGGCGCTTCATCCTCCACATTTTTCAGCGTGATCTTCAGGATGTACTCCGTCTGGTCGTAAGTGATGCCATAGGAGTCGCCCTCCGGGATATTCTCCGTGATAGAGAGCCGGTACTCCACCGGGAGGGTCTCCGTGCTCTTGATCTCCCACTGTTCCTCCGTATATGTTTCCGACGGATACTCGTTCTCTTTGACCGTTACGAGATCACCCTCGTGGGTGCCGTCAGTCCCCTTCCTCAGCAGCGTATACTGCACCGGGAACTGGACGTTGTCGAAGTCCAGGCTCTCGAAGCGGAAGCTGTGCAGCACGCCCAAGGTGTCACGGGTATCCTTATCCATCACGATGTCGAAAGAGGTCTTCCCGACCGCCTCTTCATCCTCATCCGCCGGCGCGAACGCGCCGATCACCAGGTTCTTTTCCTGAAGGGCGAGATTGGTGGCGTCGTCGGCGCCCGTCACCGTGAACGAAAAGTGGTCGCCGCTGCCTTCCACGCCCTCCACCGGGTCCAGCCACACGTTTTCGTTCAGGCCGGTGCGCCCCTCGAATTCCTTCACGACGGCATAGCCGGTCTCCTGGCTGGCCGGCGCGACGGTATAGGTATTGGTGAACACGGGATAGGCCTGGGTAAAGGGGAGCTTCGCCGTAGGAGGATCATCCGCCATCTTTTTCTCCGGCGTATCTTCAGGCCCCAATTCCAGCTCCCAGAACGTGACCTGGGAGATGGACGCCTCCAGGTGGGTGCCATCGCGGTCGGTGGAGGGTGCGCCCGTTTCGTCCACGCGGGATACCTGGATGGATACCTCATAGACCCAGGTCGAGTATGTCATGGCGGCGACCCGTTCCTCCGTCGCCGGATAATTCTCGGCCAGGCGGACGGTATAGGTGCCCGCGGCGGGGAACGGCACGCCGCACAGCTTGGCGCCGTCGATGTGATCGGTCACCGTGATCGTGCCCTCATCCTCGTTGATCTCGGTGGGGCAGCTATTCAGAAGCTGGTCCGAGATGCGCGTGTCGGAGGACGCGCTCGTGGTGTTGGTCCGGTCCGCGTAGGTATCGCTGCTTTGACTGATCTTGATCTCGCGGGGCTCTCTGAACTCTTCTTTGAACGCGTTGGTCGCCGCTTCCAGGCTGTCGTCGACGTTGCCGTTTTCCGTCTCCGGAGCGCTTTCCATAACGTAGTTCACATCGCCGAGGAGTATGATATATTCCTCGCCGGTCAGCCAGGCGCGGCCGGTGATGGCCTTTCGGACCTTCAGGCCGTCGCCGGACTGCTTGTTCTGCGCCTTCACCAGGCAGGCGTTCTCCCCGTTATTGCCAAAGGAGAACTTGAATTGATCCTGGGCCTCCGGAGTTCTTGTTGGCTGCACAAGGTAGTACTTCTGGATGATCTGATAGCCCGCGGGCGGGAACATCTCCTCCAGGATATAGGTCTTTGTCGGGTCCAGGTTGGCGAACACCACGCGGCCATTCTTCCGGGTGGACTGCGGGTCCCATTCCTTCTCTGCCAAATCCAGCGCCGCTTTGATCTCCACGGTATTCGTAAAGTCGCCTGTAAACCCGGCCTCCCCAAGCTGCCACAGCCGGAAGGTGGCGCCCATCAGCTTCGCCTCCGTGAGACCCAGCGCGCCGGAGTACTTATAGACCTCGATGGTGCCTTTATTCTCGGAGTTGGTGACGGTGATCTCCGTATCAGATGGGCCGATGTATCGGTCGATGGTGCCGGTGTATTTCGTGCCGCTGCCATCTGTCCAGTATGTACTATCCTGCAGCGACATCAGGTCGCTGGCGTTGCGCGCGCCGTCCCCGTTGGCGTCCGGGAGCTGGGTGAAGGAGGTGAACCCGTCGTCACCCGGCGCAGTCCAATCCAGTGTATATTTGCCGGTCAGCGCGTCCACAGCCAGCTTCGTGCACGTGCCCAGGAGGCTCGCGTACTCATTGGCGCCTATGTTCGGGTTGTAGTTAAATTGATGACGGTAAATCGCGCCTCCCTCGATATAGTACTCCGCGGAGACGTAGTATTCCTTCACATCTACCGTCCTGCCCTCGCTCTTGACCTGGTCGGGCAGGAAGTTATCGGTATAGGAGGTCTTGGTGATGGCGGCCAGGCTGACCTCCTGATAGACGCCCTTATCCCCATCCGTGGTGCAGTAGGAGATCTCCAGCACCACGCCCGGGGCCGTGCCGGTGTCGTCGTTCATGTTCCAGACCTTCTCCACGGTCAGGGAGGTGCTCATCTTGCCGTAGTGGAAGCCCACATCGATGGCGGTGACGGTGCGGGTGGTGTTGGTATAGTCCACCGTTTTGCCATCAATCTGGGGATTCTCACCCTGGAACTTTTTGGACGCACGCTTGGTGGGGTCGACGCCGTCTTCGCCGCCCACTTTGATAAGCTGGACCTCGGTCCCTGTGGCGGTTCCGTCGTAGGCATACATGAAATAGTTGCCCGTATAGGAGGTGGACGTAGAGTTGTTACTGTTTACCACCACTTTCTCGGGATCACCATGTACGATACTGGATGGGACAGTATACACATCATAAGGCGATACCACCTCGACAGCGTACCGCTTGCCTGTCCCCTCAGCAGCTTCCGTATAAGCCAGGCCGGAGAAGGTATAGTTGCCGCTGGCGTCGGTGACGGTGGAGCCGATCAGGGCGTAGTTGTTTTCCTTGTTTTCGTTCTTTTTGAACGTCCCGCTGGCACTGTCGTATGTGAAATACGTATATTTCTCTGCGTTTTTCTTCTCATCCTCGCTGAGGTCCTCGTAGAGCTTATACAGGTTCACCTTCACGCCGGAGAGCGTGTGGTCGCCTATATCGTTCTGGGGCTGATACTTGCCGTTGGGGTGGTTCTTTCCCGCTCCGTCCGTATCCTCGTCGTAGAACACCCGGCCCGTCAGATTGAACACGTCGCCGGCCTCGATCGTGATCGTCTCTTTGCCGCTGGCCTGGAACGTCTGGCCAGGCAGGAAGGTCCAGTAGTTGGCGATGCCATAGTCTGTGACCGTGCCCCGATACGAATTTGCTGCACCGCTGCTGCCCGATGCCTTGCCCAGCGGATACTTCGCGCTGTCCAGATACGCGATCGCCACCTGGTCCACATTCGTGCTGAGATCGCCTTTGGCATCATAGTATTCCACATGGTTATTGAGGCTGCTGTGATCGCCTATTCGCAGCTTGTTATCACTGACATATGCTTTTATACCTTCCGCCGTACGGACTGCATATTCTCCGCCCCCGATGGGATTCATGTTCTGATACATCCAATAATTGTCGGACGTCACACCATCCGATTGTTTACCTGGCTGGTCTATCACCTCATTTTCGCCTTTGCCGGTGCTGGCGCCCTTTTCGCCGTAATAAATGGGGGTATCGTCGTAATAGACCACGCTCTTCGTGGCCTCAAAGATGTTGGTTGACGGAGTATCTTCAATACCTCCATCTTTCCTGCCGCTGAGCTGTTCCCCGTTCACGTCATAGATCGGGCTGACGCGGGTGATGGTGATGCCCTTCTTCGCGAACTCCATATCGAAAAGGGGGAAGTGGATCTCGCCGGCCTTGGGGGTGACGGAGTAGACAAGCTCATCCGTGCTGTAGGTGCCCGCGGGGATGGGGATGCCGTTGCCGTCCCGGCCGGGCCAATTTATGTAGTTCTCAGCATGGGGCGTCACCACCGTGGACAGCTCCACCGGCGCCATTTCGACGTATTTATTGTCGCTCTCGCCCTTTATGTCGTAGGTATACGTGCCCTCATTGCCGCTGCCATCTATAGGGGTAAACGTCACTTTGGTATCTCCGGTATCGACAGATACCGTATATCCGGACGCCTTCTCATAGCCTGTCTTGCCCGTTCCCATCGTCGCGTCTTTGAATTCATCCAGCGGAAGCCTGAATTCCAGGCGCAGGGAGGCGGTGGTGGCCTCCCCCACCTCGAAGGAGAAAGTGCCGCCCATGGCCACATAGGTGCCGACTCTATCGTCCGGCAGCTTTCCCAGGAAGTGGACGTTGGACGCCTGGTCCGGTTTCACCGCCGTCTTGTAGAGGACGCCCCGCAGGTCCTCGGAGGGCTCCTCAAAGAAGACCATGCAGCCCTTCACGCTGTCCGTGTCCGGGGTGCCGGGATAGGTATACTTGATGCCCATCCGCTTGAAGTTGTTGTCGTTGGCGATGTCCTTTACTGACTTATAGTACATGTAGCCGGTGTTAGAGTCAGGAGAGATTAACCACTCAGAGTCAGGCGAAAATCGCCAATTTCAGTCAAATGAAAATCGCCAATCA
>CANPVS010000017.1 GCA_947581795.1 uncultured Oscillospiraceae bacterium | reverse complement strand
GAAGCCCCAGGCCTGGGTGCAGCCCGTGGCGTTGGCCACCACCATCCGCTCGCCGAACAGCTGGGTCATCATCTTCATATAGGGCGTCTCGCCGCAGCCGGCGCAGGCCCCGGAGAACTCCAGCAGGGGCTGCTCGTACTGGCTGCCCTTGACGGTGAATTTGTCCATGGGGTTCTTCTTGGGGGCCAGGGCCAGGCTGTAGTCCCAGTTGGGCTGCTCTTTGAGCTGGCTCTCGATGGGCTGCATGGCGATGGCCTTCCTGGGCGCAGGGCAGGAGGCGGCGCAGGTGCCGCAGCCGGTGCAGTCCAGGGGGTCCACCTGGATGCGGTAGCGCAGGCCGTCAAAGCCCTTGCCCTTGGCCTCCTTGGTGACGTAACCCGCCGGGGCGGCCTCGGCCTCCGCGTCGGTGAGCAGGAAGGGACGGATGGCCGCGTGGGGGCACATGACGGAGCACAGGTTGCAGCCGATGCAGTTTTCCGGCACCCAGCTGGCCACGTGGGAGGCGAAGCCCCGCTTCTCGTACTTGGAGGTGGCGAGGGGGACGGTGCCGTCCGCCCGGTCGGCGAAAACGCTCACGGGCAGGTCGTCGCCTTTCTGGGCGTTCACCGCGTGCATGACCGTGCGGATATACCAGGGGGACGTGGTATCCACGGCCTCGGGCTCGTCTTTTAGGTCCGCCCAGGCGGCGGGGACGGCCACCTCGTGCACGCCCTTGAGGCCCGCGTCCACGGCGGCGCAGTTCATGGCCACCACCTTCTCGCCCTTGCGGCCGTAGGTCTTCTCGATGGCCTGCTTCATGTAGCCCACCACCTGGTCCACGGGCAGGATGCCCGCCAGCTTGAAGAAGGCCGCCTGCAGGACCGTGTTGGTGCGGTTTCCCAGGCCCAGATCGTCGGCGATGTCCGTGGCGTCGATGGTGTAGAATTTGGCCTTGCGCTGGGCCAGGAGGCGCTTCACCTTGTTGGGCAGATGGGTCTCCAGGTCGGCGGCGGACCAGTTGCAGTTCAGAAGGAATGTGCCGCCGGGCTTCAGCTCGGTGACGATGTCGTACTTGGGGATGTAGCTCTGGTTGTGGCAGGCGATGAAGTCCGCCATGGTCACATAGTAGGTGGACAGGATGGGGTTGTGGCCGAAGCGCAGGTGGCTCTTGGTGACGCCGCCGGACTTTTTCGTGTCGTACTCAAAATAGGCCTGCACGTACTGGTCGGTGTTGTCGCCGATGATCTTGATGGAGTTCTTGTTGGCGCCCACGGTGCCGTCGCCGCCCAGACCCCAGAACTTGCAGGAGATGGTCCTGGCGTCCGCCGTGACCACGTTTTCCCCGATGGGGAGGGAGTGGTGGGTGAGGTCGTCGTTGATGCCCACGGTGAAGTGGTCCTGCTGGGCACCGGCCATGTTGTCGTACACGGCGATCATCTGGGCGGGGGTGGTGTCCTTGCTGGAAAGGCCGTAGCGGCCGCCCAGGACCTTGATGTGCCGCCCGCCGTGGATGAGCACGGAGCACACGTCCTCGTAGAGGGGCTCGCCGTTGGCGCCCGGCTCCTTGGTCCGGTCCAGGGCGGTGACCACCTGGCAGCTCATGGGCAGCGCCGCCAGGAAGCGGTCCGCGCTGAAGGGGCGGTAGAGGCGCACCTGCAAAAAGCCCACCTTCCGGCCCTGCTTATTCAGGTAGTCCACTACCTCCTGGAGGCAGCCGGACACGCTGCCCATGGCCACCACCACGTGCTCCGCGTTCGGGTCGCCGTAGTAGTTGAAGAGCTTGTAGTCCCGGCCGGTGAGGGCGCTCATCTTGGCCATGTACTCCTCCACGATGCCGGGCACGGCGTCATAGTAGGGGTTCACGGCCTCCCGCAGCTGGAAGGCGGTGTCCGGGTTGATGACCGTGGAGCGCATGAGGGGATGCTCGCTGTTCAGGGCGTTGGCCCGAAACCGGGCCAGAGCGTCCATGTCCAGCATGTTCCGCAGGTCCTCGTAGTCCAGCACGTCGATCTTCTGGATCTCGTGGCTGGTGCGGAAGCCGTCGAAGAAGTGCATAAAGGGCACCCGGGCCTTCACGGCGGACAGGTGGGCCACCGCCGCCAGGTCCATGCACTCCTGCACGCAGGAGGAGGAAAGCTGGGCGAAGCCCGTCTGCCGGCAGGCCATCACGTCCGAGTGGTCGCCGAAGATGGAGAACGCGCTTGTGCCCACGGTCCGCGCCGCCACGTGGATCACGCCGGGCAAAAGCTGTCCCGCGATGCGGTACAGCGGGGGTATCATCAGCATCAGCCCCTGGGAGGCGGTGTAGCTGGTGGACAGGGCGCCGGCCTCCAGAGAGCCGTGCATGGCGCCGCAGGCGCCCGCCTCGCTCTGCATCTCCATGAGCCGGACCGGCTGGCCGAACATATTCAGCTTCCCGTTGGCGGCCCAGGCGTCTACGTGCTCCGCCATGGGGCTGGACGGCGTGATGGGATAGATCGTCGCGACCTCCGTAAAGGCGTAGCTGGCGTAGGCGGCGGCCTCGTTGCCGTCCATCGTCTTTTTAAGCATTGTACGAAAACTCCTTCCCAACAGTCGTTAAACTTATTAAAAGTCTAAGTAAATCTTATTATCGCACAACGGACCCCATTTGTCAAGAAAGAGCGTCCTTTTTCGCCCCGTTTCACGGGGAAAAAGAGGGATAAAAAAGACGGGAGCATCGGAAAGATGCTCCCGCCGGGGGTGTGTTATCTTTAAGGTGTATCAGTGGTTCTTGCCCACCATGTCCATGTGGGAGGTGGAGGGGTCGTAGCCCACCATGTGCTCCTCCGACCAGCTGGCGTAATCGTCGGAGCGCATCTCGCTGTCGGCGATATACTGGGCGTAGGTCAGGTCGCTGAAGCCTGCGAAGTACACCACGTGGGTGCCTGTGTAGCCGCCCTCGGCCTGGCCGTCATAGCTGACCACGGTGGTGTCGCCCGCCTTGCGGCCGTCTTCAAACAGCCAGTCGTTGATGGGAGGCACCATCTGGTTTTTGTAGACGTTCTCGTACAGGCCGCCGGTGGTGTTGGAGCCGCCGTCGTCGCTGCGCTCGTTGGCCAGCTCCGCGAAGCTGTCCTCGGTGGCGTCGCCGGCCTGCCACTCCTCGTAGACGCTCTGGGCCTCGTCGGCGGCCGCCTGGATCTCCTCGTCGCTGTAAGTGCCGTCGCCGTCGGCGTCCTCGGCGTTGATGAGGATGTGCCGGAAGGAGGCCATCTTGTAGTCGTTCTTGTCACGGCCCAGGAACATCACGATATAGGTGGTGCCGTCCTCGGCCACGGTCACGTCGGCGTCGCCGGCCTCACGGGCGCTGTCCAGCAGGAACTGGGAGTAGTCGGCGGACAGGCTGCTGCCGGGCAGGGTGGTGGAGGTGATCTCCGCGCCGTCGAAGTTCTCAGACACATAAGCGGCGAAGGTCTCCTCGTCGGTGCCGTCGATGGCTTCCAGAACGGCGTCGGCGTCCACGGCGGGCTCCGCGGGGGTCTCGGCTTCCTCGGGCTCCTCGGTGGGCTCAGCCTCGTCGGCAGGCTCAGTTTCATCAGCGGTTTCATCCGCGGTCTCGTCGGAGGCTTCCTCTTCAGCGGGGGCGGCGATGGAGTACACGGCGTAGTCGATCACATCGTACTGGTCGGCCACGTCGGCGTAGTGGGCGTCCAGCTGGGCGGGGGCGTACTCAAAGCTCTCGCCGATGCTCTCGGCGTAGGCTGCGGCAAGCATGCCCCGGTACGTCTCCTGGCGGATCATATCCTCGGTCACGCCCTTGCCGTAGTTCAGGTTGATGAACTGCTGCAGGCTCTCATAGCCCAGGCTGGACCAGTTGGTGGACAGTGCCTCCATCTGCTCGTCATAGGCGGCCTGGTCCTCCTCCGAGAGGGTGAAGCCCGCGGCCTCCGCCTCGTCGCAGAACATCTGGATCTGGGCCATGTTCTGAACGGCGGCGTCCCGGAAGTAGTCACGCCAGCTCATACCCTCGGAGTACTCCTGGTCGTCCAGGCTCTCGTTGGGGTCGAAGAACAGGCCGTAGTTCATGTAGTCGGCGTAGGAGTTGTAGAAGCTCATGTAGGCGGCGGAGTAATAGTAGTTGGCCTGGGCCACGGAGTAGTCCTTTCCGTCGATGGTCACGGCGGTCAGATGGCGGCTGGGCCAGTTGGAGTTATAGATGAAGATGAAGGCGAAGAAGATCACCAGCACCACGGCCACGATGGTGTACGTGATGGCGCTCTTGCGCTGCTGGGCCTTTTCCTTGGCCTGGGCGGCGGTGCGCTTGTCGGTACCCGCCTCGATCTGCTGCTTGCGGTTCAGCTTGTCTTTGGAAGCACTCATAGTTGTTGACACCTCTTGCGTAGTATTCGCATAAGCTAAAATATTATATTACAGTGTATGGCCCGTTTCAAGTTTTTTCTTCTTTCACAGAGAAATGTTTACATTTTGAACTATAGTTATGTAAACTGATTTGCAAATCCCGTCCAGGTGGGCTATACTAGGACAAAATGGAGGGATATGCTTATGCCCATGACAGATAACGACAAGAACCTGCGCCTGGCCGTGCTCATCGACGCGGACAACGCCCCCCGGGATTGCCTGCAGGGCATCATGGAGGAGGTGGCCATCTACGGCACGCCGAACCTGAAAAAGGCCTACGGCGACTGGTCCACCCGGAACCTGGCGGGCTGGAAGCAGGTGCTGCTGGACAACTCCGTCACGCCGGTGCAGCAGTTCGCGTACACCAAGGGGAAGAACTCCACAGACTCGGCCATGATCATCGACGCCATGGACATCCTCTACTCCGGCAACACGGACGGCTTCGTGCTGGTGAGCTCCGACAGCGACTTCACGGGCCTTGCCCGGCGGCTGCGGGAGGCGGGCCAGTTCGTGATAGGCATCGGCGAGCAGAAGACCCCCAGCCCCCTCATCGCCGCCTGCAATAAGTTCATCTACATCGAGGTCATCCGGGAGAAATCCGCGAAGGTGACGGCCAAGGCAAGCCAGCCCGCCCGGCGCAAGAAGGTGGAGCCCAAGAAGGCGGAACCCGCCCGGAAGAACACCGCCGCCCCCGCCAAAAAGGAGCCGGAGACCCAGGAGCAGCCCAAGGCCGCGGAGGGCGGACAGACCCGCCAGATCCCGGACAGCATCGTCTGGCTCATCGCCGACTCCATCATGGACCTGTCCGGCGCCGGGGACGACGATTACGTGTCCCTGGGGGCCGTGGGCCAGCTCATCCAGAAGAAGCGCCCGGACTTCGACACCCGCAGCTACGGCTTTTCCAAGCTGTCCGGCATGGTGAAGGCCATCGACCGTTTCGAGGTGGAGGAGCGGCAGGACAAGTCCGATCCCCGTTCCAAGATCGTCTACATCCGGGACTTGGAAATGTGAATTTTAAGTCAAATAGGCAAAATCCCGGGCAGGCGCCCGGGATTTTGTGCAAAAATCCGAGGGCGACAGGAAACCGCTTCCAATTTTGTGGAAACTGCGACTTTTTCGGGCATTTTGTTCCATTCGGGGCCGAAAATTTAGTGGTTTTTATTTCCAGATGCTTCCAGAAATTGATGGTAATTTTTTGGTAAATAGTATAAAATACACAGCAGATGAGAAGATGAGAAAGAGAGACATTCTTTACATAGTCCTGGCCGCTCTGGCCCTGGCCGCGCTGGTGTCGGGCATACGCTCGTCCCTGCCGGATACGGTGTCGGAGGCGGTCATGTCGGCTTTGACGGCCACGGCCACCCCCGCGCCCACGGCCGCGCCAAGTCCTACGCCGGAGCCTACGCCTGCCCCGGTCCCGCTGCGTCTGGCGGACCAGAGCGGTCACCCCGCCCTCATGCACCTGGCGGGGGAGGGACTGTTCCGGCCGGACGACGTGCTGACCTGGCAGGAGCTGGCGGTATCGCTGGAGGCCCTTCTGGAGGACCTGCCCGCGGGGGACACGCCCCTGGAGCGGGCGGCGGCCGCCCATATCACGGACCCGGGCGCGGCGGCGGACGAGGCCGTCACGCGCATGGCCCTGGCCGATGTGCTGGACCGGCTCAGTCTGAGCCTGCACGGCAGGGATGGGGACCGGGCCGAGGAGCTGGCCCAGGCGGTGGAGGAGCGAAGGCTGCTCTCCGCCGGGGAGGAGGCGCTCACCCGCCGGGAGGCGGCGGTGGCGCTGGTGAAGCTGTCCGGCAGGACGCCGGACGAGGGCCGTCTCATTCTGGGAGAGGGGCTTCCCCAGGACGTGGACGGCGAGGACGAGGCGTGGGCCTTTATGGCCGACGCGGCGACGGAGGGGGAGATCCCCCGCCGGGAAGAGGGAGTGTACAGGCTCCGCGGCTGGCTCTATGCCGCCGACGAGAACGGCGACCTCATCCGCAGCGGGACGTACGGCGTGTGGTCCTTCGACGCGGACGGACGGTACACCACAGGCAGCGCGGCGCTGGATGAAAAACTGCGTGAGGCCCTCGCGGCCAGCGGCGCCGATGAGCTGGAGGGCGTGGAGGCCCTCCAGGCGGTCTATCTCTATGTGAAGAACAACTTTGAGTACTTGGTCACGCCCCGGGACCAGACGCCGGAGGAGGAGGGCTCCACCGGCTGGGAATTCAAGCGGGCGACGCGGTTCTTCCGCTACGGCGGCGGCACCTGCTACGGCTACGCGGCCACCTTCGGCCTGCTGGCCCGGTGCCTGGGGGAGGAAGCCCATATCGTGGCCGCCACGGTCAACCAGTTCCACGGCCCTCACAGCTTTGTGGTCATTCCCGATGAGGAGGGGACGGACTGGCTCTACGACGTGGAGCTGGAGGACACCCGCCCGGAGCGGCACGGGGACCTGGACCTGTTCCACATCCAGAATTACACAGTCTATAACTATTGGTACACGCCGGATTGGTGAGAGTTATGACAGAAGTATTCGTACTGAAAAACAGCGCCACGCCCCTGGCGGAGGAACACGCGGAGCTGCTGCCCCGGTGGCGGCGGCGGAGACTGGAACGGCTGCGCTATGCCCCGGCGCGGGAGGCCAGCTTCGGCGCGGGCCTTCTCTGGCGCTATGTGATGGAGCGCCACGGCGTCCACCCGGAGGAGCCGGTGCGCTTTCTCCAGGCGGGAAAGCCCGTGTTCGCCCAGCGGGACGACCTGCAGTTCAGCCTGTCCCACTCCGGGCCCTACGCCATGTGCGCCATCAGCGACGACCCGGTGGGGGTGGACGTGCAGCAGATCAAGCCCATCCATATGTCGGTGGCCCGCCGGTTCCACTTCCGGGAGCGGGACTGGCTGGCGGAGAAGCCCCGGGATGAGCAGAACCACGCCTTCTTCCAGATATGGACCCGGAAAGAGGCGTGGGTCAAGGCGGTGAGCCAGGACCAGCTTTTGGACCTGGACCAGGAGGATGTGATCCACGGCCTGGATGGCTGGCAGTTCATGGAGTACGACCTGGACAGCGGGTATCTGGCTGCGGTGTGCGCCCGCCAGGGCGAGAAGCTGGGCCAGCCGGTGGTGCTCACCGCGGAGGACGTGGTGGCAGCCCTCCAGGGCTGAGGCGTCAGAAAAAACGAAAGACGGGACCGACATCATCGGTCCCGTTTCTTATTGCATCTGCGCTGGGAGGATGCCGTCCCGGTCGATGACGTATATCCGCTCCGCCAGGACCGTCGCCTCGGCCATATCGTGGGTGGCCATGAGAAGGGTCCTGCCCCTGACATGCTCCTTAAGCAGGAGCATGATCACCCGTTTGGTCTCCGCGTCCAGCTCCTTGGTGGGCTCGTCCAGAAGCAGCAGGTCCCCGTCATAGGCCAGGGCCCGGGCCAGCTCCAGCCGCTGCTTCATGCCGCCGGACAGCTCCGCGGGGAATTTGTCCGCCGCCTCGGAAAGGCCCACCGCCGCCAGCCAGCGGCGCGCCTCCGGCATGGTGGCCGGCTGGTCCGAAAGCACTGCGTTCACGTTCTCCGCCGCCGTGCGCCAGGGCATGAGCCGGGGCTCCTGAAAGGCGTAGGCCAGCCGCCTGGCGTTCACCTGCACCCGCCCGGAGGTGGGCTTCGTGAGACCCGCCGCCATGCGCAGAAGGGAGGTCTTGCCGCTGCCGGAGGGGCCCATGAGGGCTGCCCGCTCGCCGGGGGCTATGTGCAGGCTCTCCCCGGGGAACACGACCTTGTCCCCGTAAGAGAGGCGGATGTTCTCAAACCATATCATGGCCGCTCTCCTCCCCAGGCGGGCCGCCGGCCCAGTCCCGTCACGGCCGCGGACAATATCTTCTCCAGAGCGGTGGAGCAGAGCACCACCACCACCGTCCAGGCGAACAGGTCCACCGATTCCAGGTAGAGCTTCGCCTCAAAGAGCTCCCGCCCGATGGACCGGACCGGCACGGTGAGCACCTCCGCCGCTACCCCGGATTTCCACGCGAGGCCCAAACAGGTGTGGCAGGCCGCGAGAAAATAGGGGCCCACGGAGGGGGCGTATACCCGCTTCAGGGTCCGCCAGGGGGAGAAGCGGTAGACCTTCGCCAGCTCCAGAAGCTCCCTGTCCGTGGTGCGGATGCCCGCCGACACGCTGGACCAGACCACCGGCGCCACCATGAGCACCACGATGACGCAGGGCAGGATGTCCCGGCCCACCCAGATGAGCACCAGCAGGATGAAGCTGGCCACGGGCACGGCCTTGATGACGGAGAGCACCGGGGAGAGCACCGTCCGCAGGAAGGCGAAGCGGCTGGTGCCCACGGCCAGGGCCACCCCCAGCGCCGTGCCCAGCGCCGCCCCCAGCAGGATGCGGCCCAGGCTCACCAGGGTGATATGCCAGAATTCCCATGTGACCGTGAGCGCAAAAAGGCGCTTCGCGACCTCCCAGGGGCCCGGGAGCAGAAGCTCCCGTTCCACCAGGCCGGCCAAAAGCGCCCATACACCCAGCCAAAAGGCCAGGACCAGTATTCGTTTTGCCCACAGTCTGCCGTTCATATTATGTCAACCTTCGGCGACGTAGTAAAAGTCGCCGTCCGGCAGCGTGCCGCCCACGGACTCCGGGGCCAAATCGTAGAGGATGGAGAGGTATTCGTCCATGACCGGCTGCATGTCCGCCCCGGTGATGAAGCACAGGTTGCAGCGGGGGATGGCCTTCTCGGCCACGGCCGCGTTGGTGAACACGCCGGTCTTCTCGATGAGCTTTGCCGCGTCCGCCGGGTCCTGGGTGAGGTAGTCGATGGACGCGCCGTATTCCTTCAAAAAGGCGGCCATCTCCGCGGGATGGTCCTCCGCGAACGCCGTGCGCACCACCGCGCAGCCCTGGACCAGGCTCCCGGCGGGATACACCTTGTCCCACTCCGCCGTCAGGTCCAGCGCCACGGAGAGCTTGTCGTTGGCGGCGCAGGCGATGGTCACCATGGGCTCTGGCAGCACGGCCATGTCCACCTCGCCGGCGGCGAGAGCGGTGCGCAGGTCCGTGGGCTGGGCGTAGGTGTCGTCGCATGTCACGTCCACCCCCGCGGCCCGGCACAGCGCCTGGAACAGGAAGGAGGGGTTCTGGGCCGGGACCGGCACGGTCATGCCGTCCAGGTCATCCAGGGTCTCCACCCGGACCTTTTCGCTGTCCACCACAAGGTACAACACCCCCAGGGTGTTGAGCGCGAGAAGCTTCACGGCGCCCTCGGTCTTGGTGTACACCGCCGCGGCGGCGTTGGCCGGCAGGGCGGCGATGTCGCAGGTGCCGTTGATGAGGGCGGCGGTCACGGCGCTGGCATCCGTCTCCACCGAGAAGGAGTAATTCAGCGCGGCTCCGCCCTCTTCGGCGTCGGCCATGAGCTTTGCCATGCCGAAGCCGGTGGTCCCGTTCAGGACCATCACGTTCACGGCGGTGTCCGGATCGGCCTCCGGCGCCGCGGACGCGCAGCCTCCCGGGCCCAGGCACACAGCCAGGGCCAGAAGTATCGCGCATAAGCGCTTCATAATGGGTCCTCCGTTTCCCGCCTGGCGGGTCCCGGACGTGTCAGGCTTTGGAGATGACGTGAGAGAACGCGGTCTTCACGTTGACGCCGGGAAGGGCGCCGATCTCGCCGGCCAGGGTGTTGGTCACGTCCTGGGGCGCGTCCAAGGCGATGCTGATGACGTTGATATCCCTGTCACGATAGGGTATGCCCATCCGGCCAAGGATATAGCCGGAATAGCGGTGCAGGATCGCATTGAGCTGTTCAGTGCTGTCCAGATTTTCCACAATGATGCCCATTATGGCAACGCGTGTGACCATCATAGCGACGTTTCTCCTCCTTGCAAACAATGCCCGCGCCAAAGACGCGGGCATGGGTATATTCCACCCTCAGGGCCGTGTCTTTCGCATCAACTCCCCGTTTCTGCGTCAGGCTACATTGATATTATAGAGGCTAACCGGATGGTTTTCAATAGAGATTTGAAAAATATCTCTTGACAAGATGCATTATTTGCATTATAGTAAGTAATGCAAATAAGACAAAGGAGGGACGCGTCATGCTGCTGAAGCTGGATTTCAGTTCCGACAAGCCTATCTACATGCAGATACGGGACCAGATCGTCCTGGGCATCGCCCAGAGACAGCTGGCCGCCGGGGAGAGGCTGCCCACCATACGGGCCCTGGCGGAGGAGTGCGGCATCAACATGATGACCGTGAGCAAGGCCTACCAGCTCCTGCGCCAGGAGGGGTACATCGCCACGGACCGGCGAAGCGGCGCGGTGGTGTCCCCCCGGCAGGGGGCGGGCCCGTCTAAGGAGACGCTGGAGGGCCTGCGGCTGCGGCTGGGCGAGCTGCGCCTGGCGGGGCTGAGCAAGGAAGAGGCGTTGGACTTGTGCGGACGGCTTTTTGAGGAGGGAACGGAATGAATGCGCTGATCATGTGGGGCTTGACCCTCTGGGTGCCCATTTTGATGTGTGTTTTGAATATCAATGAGGCGAAGTTCAAAAAGAACATCGCCGTGGGCGTCACCTTCCCCAGGGCTGGCCGGGAGGACCCGGACGTGCTGGGGCTGCTGCGGGGCTTCAAGCGGGAGCAGATAGGTCTGTGCCTGGCGGTGGTGGCCTTGGGGGCGCTGTGTCTGTGGCTGACCTGGCCGGAGCTCAATTTCCTCACCTACTTTCTGTGGATAGACCTGGTGATCGTGGTCCAGTTCGTCAGCTATGCCCGGTGGAACGGGAAGCTGAAGAGGCTTAAAAAGGCCAAGGGCTGGACCGTGCCCGCGGTGCGGGCCGCCAGCGTCACCGTCCCGGCGGTCCCGGCAAAGCGGGTGAGCCTGTGGTGGTTCATCGCGGCGGCCGTGGTGGGGGTGGTCCCGGCGGTGTTCGACCGGGGACTGTGGTATGCCTATCTGCTGGACGCTGTTCTGGCCTTCGCCTGCTTCTTCGGCAGCCGGTATCTCTACCGGAACCGGGCGGAGACGGTGGATGAGAACGACGCGGTGACCCAAGCCCTGACCCGGGTGCGCCGCCGGGCCTGGGACCGGGTGTGGCTGCTATGCGCCTGGATGATGGCGGTGGTCAGCCTCTGTATCTTTCTGAGCACGCGGCTCTCCGCTGTGGGCGGCGGGGCGTTTATGGCGCTCACCGTCGTTCTGGCCCTGGGGGTGTGCGCCGTAGCCATCATCCTGGAATTTCGCGTCCGGCATGTGCAGGAGAAGCTCACCGCCGCCAGCGGCGAGGGCTTTTACGTGGACGAGGACGACCGATGGATATGGGGCCAGCTCTACTATGACCCCAACGACAGCCGGGTCATCGTCAACAACCGTACCGGCGTCAACTCCACCGTGAACCTGGCCCGGCCGGGCGGCAAAGTGTTCATGGCCTTCGCGCTGGCACTGCTGTTCGTCGCCATGCCGGTGATGGGAGTGTGCTTTGACAGCATGGGTACAGGACCCGAGCCGCTTGTCGTTGCGGATGGGAACCTGACGGCGGCCAGCTGGGGGAAGGACTATGTCCTGCCTCTGGAGGATATAGAGAGCGCGGAGCTCATCGACGCCCTGCCGAAGAACATGGTCCGGACCTGGGGAACCGGAATGGACAGCCTCTTAAAGGGCCGGTTCAGCACCGAATGGGGCGACGCCACATTGTGCCTTGACCCCCGGAGCGGGCCCTGGCTGAAGGTGACCATGGCGGACGGCTCGCTCTACCTTCTGGGCGGCGGGGAGACATCCAATATAGTTGACATAATACAAGAAATCGAAAAATAAAGAGAGGGCCTGCCGCGATTTCGCGGCAGGCCCACATTATGGACGCCTCCCTCTGACGAGGGAGGTGGCTCGCCCGTTAGGGCGAGACGGAGGGAGAGACGGACTTTTTCTCTCCCCCAGTCACCGCCAAAGGCGGCGACAGCCCCCTCGTCAGAGGGGGCCATTAATTGCGCAAACACTTTTCCCTTTATTTCGGCACCGGCGAGTCAGCCAGGTCCACAAGGTCCCGCAGGTCGTCCAGGGAGCCGGGGGAGGCGGTGATGGGGGTGTTGGAGTCCCACCAGACCAGGCGGGATTCCGCCTCGTCGGTGGCGAAGGACACCTCTGTGTCGTTGTACTCCACGCTGAACAGGAACTCCCAGTCACGCTGGGCGCCGCCCAGGACCGTGCCGTCCTCCAGGAAGGCGGCGAAGGCGGGGATATCCTCCACGGGGATCTCGCCCACCTTCTGGCGGGCCACGTCCCGGACGGTCAGGGGCCCGGAGACAGGGGTGACGGTGGGGGCAGGCATGGGCACAGCCGCGCTGTCAGCCGCGGCCACGGTCATGGGCGCGTCTGCCGCTTCCTCCTCCGCTACGCCGGAGAGGGCGCTCTCGGCTGTCCCGCCCGCGGCCGGAGCGGCTTCCGGAGCGGCCCCGGCGTCTTCCGGGACCTCTGCCTCGGTGGCATCCTGGGCCGCAGCGCGGGCGTATACCGCGCTGTCCGCCGCGCCCTCGGTGGGGGCGGATTTATCCCGGCCGCTGAAAAACCAAAACGCGCCGCTGCCGATGACCACCACGAGGCAGGCCGCCGCGGCGATGCCGGTCCAGCCCCGTTTTTTCCGCCGGGGGCGCTGTACCTCCAGCTCCGGGCGCTGGACATGGATGACCTTGTGTTCGTTCTTTCCGGCGGCGATGCGGGCCATGACGCCCTGGGCAAGCTCCGCCGGAGCTTCCGCCATGTCCTCCTCCCGCAGGGACACGGTCACCGCGGAGAGGGCGGAGAAGAGAGCCGCGCATTCAGGGCAGGCGCGCAGGTGGTCTTTCAGGTCCTTTTCTTCCTCCGCCGTGACGCCCTCGTCCAGAAGGCGGCTCATCAGCTCCTGATAGTATTCATGGTCACGCATCTTCGCCGCCTCCTTTCTTCGTCCGTTCATTGGACGGCGCCGGGGGAGAAAAGTTCCCGTCTGCCGTCAGCAGGGCCGCCAGCCTTCGCCGGGCCCGGAAGATGCGGCTCTTGACCGTGCCCAGCTCCAGATCCAGGACCTGGGCGATCTCCTCGTAAGTAAGACCGTTCACGTCCCGGAGCACCAGAGCCTCCCGGAACAGGGGGTCCAGCTTTTGCAGCCCCTCCCGCACGGCTCGGCGTACCTCCGCCCGCTCCAGGGCCTCCTGGGGGTCAAAGCGGCTGTCCGGGATGGGCAGTTCTTCCTCCTCGTCCTCCCCGGTGAGGGAGGTCTGCTGGTACCGGCCCGCTTTGCGCAGCATGTCCAGACACACGTTGCTGGTGAGCCGGTAGAGCCACACGGAGAACTTGCTGTCGCCCCGGAAGGAGGCCAGGGCCCTGTAAGCCCGGAAGAAGGCCTCCTGGGAGGCGTCCAGGGCGTCCTCGGCATTGCCCAGCATCCGCAGGGCCAGATTGTAGACGCCCTTTTCGTTGGCCTTCACCAGGGCCTCAAAGGCGTCCGTATCCCCTTGGAGGACCCGGTCGATGGCGGCGCGCTCCTCGTCTCTCGTCACGGTCATATCACCTCAGCTCTCTCTTGATCCGGGCGATGACGGCCCGGATGTCGTCTAAAGTGTTCACCTTCACGATCTCCCGCTTGGCGGGCCCGGACCAGGCCACGCCCCGCAGGTACCAGCAAAGCTGTTTTCGCGCCTCCAGGCAGGCGATGTGGGGGTCCTTCCAGGCGCAGGCCAGCTCGAATTGGGAAAGGGCCGTATCCATCCGCTCCGCCAGGGGCGGCAGTTCCGGCTCCGGCTCCCCTGCCAGGGCGGCGTTGATGCGCTGGAATATCCAGGGGTCGCCAAAGGCGCCCCGGCCCACCATGCACATGTCCGCGCCGGTGCGCTTCAAAACGCGGACGGCGGCCTCGCCGGAGAACACGTCTCCGTTGGCGATCACCGGGATGGACACCGCGGCCTTCACGTCCCGGATGACGTCCCAGTCGGCCACCCCGGCGTACATCTGCACCCGGGTCCGGCCGTGGACGGTGAGGGCGGCGGCCCCGGCCTGCTCACAGACCCGGGCGAATTCCACCGCGTTCACATTTCCCCCGTCCCAGCCCTTGCGGAATTTCACCGTCACCGGGACGGATACGGCCTTCACGCAGGCCTCCACGATGCGCCCGGCCAGGTCCGGGTCCCGCATGAGGGCGGAGCCGTCCCCGCTCTTCACGATCTTTCCCACGGGACAGCCCATGTTGAGGTCCAATAGGTCCGCGCCGGACAGCTCCAGCGCCATCCCGGCGGCCTCGGCCATGACGGCGGGGTCTGAGCCGAAGATCTGGGCGGCCACGGGCCCGTCCCCGGGCGGGCAGTATAAAAGCTCCTTCGTCTTGGGGTCGTTGTACACCAGGCCCCGGCTGGAGACCATTTCCGTACAGGTGAGGGCGGCTCCGTGGGCCCGGCAGATATGGCGGAAGGCGGCGTCCGTCACCCCCGCCATGGGGGCCAGCGCCGCGCGGCCATCAATCTGCAGGTTTCCGATACGCATAGGTCCGTTCCTCCGGGCATACCTTTGCCCGGGACCATTGTAAATGCAACGGGCCGGGGTGTCAAGGCGGCAAAAACTGAGGCAGGCGCTTGACCGGAGAGGATGGATTGTGTAAAATGATACGGCATCTGTGTGGAGCAAGGAAGTGCTGAAATTGAATGAGAAACAGAAACGGCAGGGGAGAGGACGGTCCGTAGGGGCCGCGCTGGTGTTCCCTGTCGTCTTGCTATATTACGAGATCATCTTCCGCCTGTTCACGGTGGGCGGGGTCCTGCGGCCGGACGGGCTCATCACCCTGGGCTTTTGCTTCGTCTACGGCGGGGTGGGGTATCTGCTTTGCACCATCTCCCGGCGTCCAAAGCGGAACCGCGTATTGGCGGCGGTACTGCTGGCGCTGACGGCGGTGCCCTATGTGGTGGAGATATTCGTCTACCAGGCGTTCAAGATATTTTATAACGTCAACACCGTGCTGAACGGCGCCAACGACGTGGCCACCGGCTTTGCCGGGCAGGTGTTCAAAATGGTGTTCAGCGTCCGGGGCATAGGGTGCATTTTGCTGTACCTGCTGCCGGGCGTCCTCTACGGCCGGTTCGGCGGCCTGCTGGGGGATATGCGGGCCCTGTCCGGCCGGGCGCGGGCCATGACCCTGGCCCGGATGGCCGCCTTTTACCTGATCTGCCTTTTGGGGATCCGCCTGTCCCCCGCCATGAGCCAGACCTACGGCGACAGGTACAGCTTCCAGCCGGCGGTGGAGCGGTTCGGCATGCTCACCGGCCTGCGGCTGGATATCCAGAACAACATGACCGGCGGCGTGCGTTTCACCGATACCGCCGCACCGGCGGCCCGGACAGCGGCGGCGGAGGTCCCGGAGGAGACAAAAGCCCCGGAGACCGAAGCCCCGGAGACGGAGACCGAAAATGCGGTATCCGAGTCGGAGAGCACAGAGGGCGCGGCCGTGGCGGCCGAGCCCACGGCGGAGCCCGACTATGGCTATAATGAGATGGACCTGGCCCTGGACACCCCTTATGGCGGCGACGATCAACGGCGGCTGAACGCCTACGTCGCCAGTCTGACGCCCTCCAAAAAGAACGCCTATACGGGCCTCTTCGCGGGGAAGAACCTGATCCTGATCACGGCGGAGGCCTTTGCAAAAGAGGTCATCGACCCGGATCTGACCCCCACCCTGTACCGCCTGGCCACCAGGGGCGTCCGGTTCACCGACTACTACCAGCCCGCCAGCGCCGGGACCACCGGCGGGGAGTACCAGCACATCTTCGGCCTGATGGCCACCGACGGCGGCACCTCCTTCCCCCGGATGGCCGACAACGCCGTGAAGCTGAACATGGGCTTCAAGCTCAATGAGCTGGGCTACTACGGCAAGGCGTTCCACAACAACACCTATACCTACTACGACCGGGACGAGACCCACACCACCTTGGGCTATTCCGACGGCTTTATGGGCATGGGCAACGGTATGGAGCAGTACGTGCAGGAGGTATGGCCGGAGAGCGACTACGAGATGTTCGCCGGCACGCTGCCCACCTACATAGACCGTCAGCCCTTCGATGTGTATTACATGACCGTCAGCGGCCACAACGGGTATGACGTCAACGGCAATGCCATGAGCGCCAAGCACAGGGACCAGGTGAAGGATCTGCCCTATTCCGAGACGGTGCAGAACTACATCGGCGCCAACCTGGAGCTGGAGGACGCCCTCACCTATCTGGTGGAGCAGCTGGAGCTCAAAGGCATCGCGGACGACACGGTCATATGCCTCACCGCCGACCACTTCCCCTACGGCCTGGACGAGGACGCCGATCAGGGGGAGATGGAGAACCTGTCGGAGCTCTACGGATACGACGTGGAGACCATCCTCCAGCGGGACCACTCCTGCTGGATCCTGTGGAGCGGCTGCCTGGAGGACCGGGAGCCCATCACGGTGGACGCGCCCACCTTCAGCCTGGACATCCTTCCCACGCTCCTGAACCTGTTCGGGGTGCGGTTCGACTCCCGGCTGCTGCCGGGCCGGGACGTGTTCTCCGACGCGCCGGCCTTCATCTTCGACGCCTACTATGACTGGAAGACCGAACTGGGCACCTATTACGCCTCCCGGGATGCGTTCGAGCCGGCGGTGGACGAGGGGGAGGTCCCGGCGGGGTACGTGGCGGAGATGAACGCCGTCGTGGGCAATAAGCTCAGCTTCTGCCAGGGCGTGCTGGACACGGACTATTACACCTACATCCTCAGCGCCCACCAGTGAAAAGACCCATACAATATGAAAGCCTCCCTCTGACGAGGGAGGTGGCGCGGCGCCAGCCGCGACGGAGGGAGAGATAAAGATTAATTCCCTCCCTCAGTCTCGCTGCCGCTCGACAGCCCCCTCGTCTGAGGGGGCCTTTTTACACGCAGGCGCTCTTTACATCTGGCGTATCAGATCCCGGCGCAGGCGCAGGATGATGCGCTTTTCCAGGCGGCTGATATAGCTCTGGGATATGCCCAGAAGGTCCGCCACCTCCTTCTGGGTCAGCTCCTCGTAGCCCTCCAGGCCAAAGCGCATGAGGATGATGGACCGTTCCCGCTCGTCCAGCCGGTCGATGGCCTCCATGAGCAGCTGCTTTTCCACGTCGTCCTCCAGGGGCTTGCTGACCTCCTCCCCGTCGGTGCCCAGCACGTCCGAGAGGAGCAGCTCGTTGCCGTCCCAGTCGGTGTTCAGGGGCTCGTCGATGGATATCTCCGTCCGGTGGGAGCTCTTTTTGCGCAGGAACATGAGTATCTCGTTTTCGATGCACCGGGAGGCGTAGGTGGCCAGCTTGATGCGCTTGGCCGGGTCGAAGGTGCCGATGGCCTTGATGAGGCCGATGGTGCCGATGGAGATCAGGTCCTCGATGTTCACGCCGGTGTTCTCGAACCGGCGGGCGATGTAGACCACCAGCCGCAGATTGTGTTCGATAAGGCTCTGGCGGGCCTCGTGGTCTCCGGCCATGAGGGCGGCGATGGCGGCCTCCTCCTCGTCCTTCTCCAGGGGCGGGGGCAGGGTGTCGCTGCCGCCTATGTAGAAAATGCGCTGCGTGGGCTGCAGTTTCATCTGCAGCTGCATCAGGAGCATCAGCAGTTTGTTCATAGCGCGTCTCCTTTCACACAGATTTTCATATCACCGCGTCGTAGGACCCGTCCGCGCCGAGATGTGCGGGTACCACGGCGGCGATGAGGTCGTCCCGGTCCCGGCCGTCCACGGTGACCCGGTCCGGCCGGAAGGCCAGCAGCAGGCGGCTTTGGCCCTCCACCCCCGCGTAGGGGATGAGCCGGGCGCCGGGGATATGCAGGACAGCCTCGGCGGGGGGCGAGCGGAGATAGGCCGCGTCGGCGGGGGAGAACAGCGCCCGGACCGCCCCGGCCTCCGCCACGAAGGCGGCCCGGCCGGTGATGGGGTCCACGAGGGAGTTCCCCGTGTCCTCCAAAGCCCGGAGGCGGACGGTGCGCCCCTGGCGGGACACGGTCACGTCCCGGATCCGCCGGGAGGCGTTTTTGACCCCGCCCCGCCACAAAAGGCTCACCGCCGCCCAGCACACGGCGAAGGCCAGGATGAGCACCCGCATGTCCAGCCGCGGGGCGCCTCCGCCCCGGAAGAGACAGGCGGCGTATACCGTCCCGCCGAAGAGGGCCGATATGCCCAGAAAGCAGACGAAGCACCGGCCCAGCCGCCGCTCCCCGCCGAAGGCGGCCAGGGTCATGGCCCCGGCCAGCACTGGGCACATGGCGGGGCGGATGAGCCACGCCATGCCCGGCAGGAACCCTAAACAGTTCCACGCCGCACCCAGGATAGCTCCGGCCAGGAACCGCCCCCGCCGGTAGGGCAGGGCGCAGACCTTGGCCGTGCCCAGCAGCAGGAAGTAGTCCACCACGGCGTCCAGCAGGAACACCTCGTCCAGATAGATGATCTCCATACCCGGATTGTAGCCCAGGCGGGCCGCGAAGCCGGTTGAAATCAGCGGGCGGATGTGGTAAAATTTAAAGCTGGGAGAAAAGGTGCGCCCATGAGGTTGAAAATGTAACCTTTCTCCTCTAGGATAAGAGTAAGACGAATGGAGACAGGCACGATGGGAAAGCCCGTATATAAGCGCGTTTTGTTGAAACTGAGCGGCGAGGCCCTGGGCGGCGGGAGCGGCCGGGGGCTGGATTTCGCCGTGATGGCCCAGGTGGCCAAAGCCGTGAAGTCCTGCGTGGACGCGGGCGTCCAGGTGGGGATCGTCACCGGCGGCGGCAACTACTGGCGGGGCGCCAAGGACGGCGGCGGGAAGATGGAGCGCTCCCGGGCCGACCAGATGGGCATGCTGGCTACCGTGATGAATTCCATCGCCCTGTCCGAGGTCCTGGAGCAGCAGGGCGTGCCCGCCCGGGTGATGACCATGATCGACATGGTCCGGGTGGCCGAGCCCTACTCCTACGGCCGGGCCATGCACCACCTGGAAAAGGGGCGGGTGGTCCTGTTTGCCGCGGGCAGCGGCAACCCCTATTTCACCACCGACTCCGCCGCGGCGCTGAAGGCCGCGGAGATCGGCGCGGACGCGCTGCTGATGGCGAAGCACATCGACGGCGTCTATACCGCGGACCCCAAGAAGGACCCCGCCGCGAAAAAGCTGGACCGCATCGGCTACGGGGAGATCCTCTCCAAGGATTTGAAGGTCATCGACGCGGCCGCCACCAGCCTTCTCCGGGACAACGCCATCCCCACCATGATCTTCGCCCTGGACCCGCCGGAGAACATCCTCCGGGTGGTCATGGGGGAGAAGATAGGCACCCAGGTCGATTGAAAGGCTTTGCCTTTCAATCGAGAAGGATCCCATTTTTTCGCCGCTGCGGCGGCGAATTCTGCGAAGCCAATGCTTTCTAATAAATGACACAAAAGGAGGACCTGACCCATGTCTGAGCTGAAAGAATTCGAGGACAAAATGAAAAAGGCCAAGGAGTTCCTCTCCGGCCAGTTCGATTCCGTCCGGGCCGGGCGGGCCAACGCCGCGGTCCTGAACGGCATCACCGTGGACTACTACGGCACCCCCACCCCCATCAACCAGGTGGCGGCCATCTCCACTCCCGATCCCCGGACCCTGGTCATCACCCCCTGGGACGGCTCCGTGCTGAAGGGCATCGAGAAGGCCATCCAGGCCTCCGAGCTGGGCATCAACCCCCAGAACGACGGCCGGGTCATCCGCCTTGCCTTCCCCCAGCTCACCGAGGAGCGGCGCAAGGAGCTGGCCAAGCAGGTGCGCAAGTACGGCGAGGACGCCAAGGTGGCCGTGCGCAATATCCGCCGGGACGCCATGGACAAGATCAAGAAGCAGCAGAAGGCCGGCGACATCACCGAGGACGACCAGAAGGACCTGGAAAAGGACCTGCAGAAGCTTACAGACGACAACATCAAGGACATCGACAAGCTCACCGAAGCGAAGGAAAAAGAGCTGTTCGCCATATGAGCGCCCGGAAGCAGACTGATATGGCGGGAGAGTTGGAAAGACTCCCCCGCCATATCGCCGTTATCATGGACGGCAACGGCCGCTGGGCGAAAAAGCGGGGCCTGCCCCGGACGGCGGGCCACTCCGCCGGGGCGGACAGCTTCCGCCGGGCGGCCCGGTACTGCCAGAAGCTGGGCATCGAGTACCTTACCGTGTACGCCTTCTCCACGGAGAACTGGAAGCGGCCCGCCGACGAGGTGGCGGGTATCATGGCCCTCTTGGAAAAGTACCTGCGCCAGGCATTGCGGGACCTGGAAAAGGAGCGGGTGCGCATATGCATCTTCGGGGCTCTCTCTCCCTTCGCCCCGGAGCTGCAAAAGCTCTGCCGGGAGTGTATGGAGCGCTCGGCCGTCTACACCGGCGCTCAGGTGAACATATGCCTCAATTACGGCGGCCGGGACGAGATCGTCCGGGCGGCGAAACGATGGGCGGCGGACGGCTGCCCGGAGCTCACGGAGCACACCTTCTCCGGCTATATGTGGGGCGGGGATATCCCGGACCCGGACCTGCTGATACGCCCCGGCGGGGAGAAGCGCATCTCCAACTTCCTTCTGTGGGAGTGCGCCTACTCGGAGCTTTACTTCTCCGACGTGCTGTGGCCGGACTTTGATGAGGCGGAATTCGACAAGGCCATCGCGGCCTATCAGCACCGGGAGAGACGATTCGGAGACGTGGGAAAGAGCGAATGATATGGTGAAGTCTATCTCCGTACTGGGCTCCACCGGGTCCATCGGGCGGCAGTCGCTGGCGGCGGCGGCCCGGCTGGGCCTGCGGGTGGAGGCCCTGACGGCCCAAAAGAGCATAGAGCTCCTGGAGGAGCAGATACGTGCGTTTCGTCCCTCCTATGCGGCGGTGTACGACCCGGCCGCGGCGGCGAAGCTGCGCGTCGCCGTAGCCGACCTGGACATAGAAGTCGGCGAGGGGATGGAGGGCCTGCGCCGCGCCGCCGCGGCGGTGGACACGGACGCGGTGGTGACGGCGGTATCCGGCTCCGTGGGCCTGCGGCCTACATTGGACGCCATCGGCGCAAAAAAGCGCATATGTCTTGCCAATAAGGAGACCCTGGTCTGCGCGGGCAGCATCGTCATGGCGGCGGCCAAAGAAAAGGGCGCCGAGATCGTGCCCGTGGACTCGGAACACGCCGCCATCTTCCAGTGCCTGGAGGGGCGGCGGGACCAGCTCAAAAGGATCCTGCTCACCGGCTCCGGCGGCCCCTTCCGGGGCTGGACGAGGGCCGAAACCGCCTCCGTCACCCCGGCCCAGGCGGTGGCCCACCCCAACTGGCATATGGGGGCCAAGATATCCGTGGACAGCGCCACCATGATGAACAAGGGACTGGAGTTCATCGAGGCCATGCACCTGTTCGGCGTGACGCCGGACGATATCCAGGTGGTGGTCCACCCCCAGAGCGTGATCCACTCCATGGTGGAGCTTTTGGACGGCACGGTGCTGGCCCAGCTGGCGGTGCCGGATATGGGCCTGCCCATCCAGTACGCCATGACCTGGCCTGACCGGGCCCCGTCCCCCTATGAGCGGCTGGATTTCTGGAAGATGAAGGACATGACCTTCGAGGCCCCGGACCTTGAAAAGACCCCCTGCCTGGCCCTGGCCATGGACTGCGCCCGGAAGGGCGGCACGGCCCCGGCGGTGATGAGCGCCGCCAACGAGCGGGCGGTGGCCCTGTTCCTGGCGGGGAAGATCGGCTATAACGACATCTACGACAAGGTGGCGGACGCGGTGGCGCGCGTGCCCTTCATCGCCGCGCCCACCCTGGACGACATCTTAGAGGTAGACATAGAAGCACGTAGGTTAGTCGGATAGACCGCGCCCTTTTGGCATAGACTTTTCCCAGTAGATCATTGAGAAGGAAGCAGCATGGGAACATTTCTCTATATCCTCTTAGCCATATTGATCTTCGGGGTGCTCATCATAGTCCACGAACTGGGGCATTTCCTGGCGGCCCGGGCCTGCGGGGTGCGGGTGCTGGAGTTCTCCATGGGCATGGGACCGAAGCTTTTGAGCCGCACGACGAAAAGCGGCACGGTCATATCCCTGCGGGCGCTGCCTATCGGCGGATTCTGCGCCATGGCGGGGGATGACGACGAGTCCGACGACGAGGGCTCCTTCCCAAACGCCCCCCGGTGGAAGCGGCTGGTCATCATGCTGGCCGGCGTGACTATGAACTTCCTGCTGGGCCTTGTAATCATCTTCGGCTGCTACACCCAGGTGGAGTCCTTTTCCCCGCCCACGGTCACCCGGTTCATGGAGGGCTGCCCCTATGAGGGGCCGGACGGCCTGCAGGTGGGGGACACCTTCTACAAGGTCAACGGCCAGCGGACGTACCTGGCCAGCGACGTGTCCCTCTACATGGCCCGGGGGGAGGAGGGACACGCGGACCTGGTCCTCATCCGGGACGGGAAGAAGGTCCACCTGGACAACTTCCCTATGACCCTGCGGGAGTACGTGGACGAGGACACCGGCGAGAAGATACAGCGCTACGGCCTCTACTTTGAAAAGCGCGACACGGGCCTGGCCGCCAAGCTCAGGTACACCTGGTACGGGGCGCTGGACTTCGTGCGGACCGTGTGGCTGGGACTGCACGACCTGGTGACCGGGCGGGTGCCCGCGAGCCAGATGATGGGCGTGGTGGGCCTGGTGGACGGCATCGCCGAGATGGGCACCTCGTCGCCTACGGTGTCCCTGGCCCTTTTGAATATCTTCTATCTGGCGGCGCTCATCTCCGTGAACCTGGCGGTGATGAATCTGCTGCCCATCCCCGGCCTGGACGGCGGGCGCATCCTTTTCCTGGTGCTCAGCGGACTGTGTGCGCTGCTGTTCCGGCGGGAACTGGACCCCAAGTACGAAAATTACGCCAGCACCGTGGGGTTTGTCCTGTTGATGGGCCTCATGGTATATGTGATGTACAACGACGTGGCACGTATCATTGCACGATAGATATGATATGAAAAGAGACGACACGAAAAGGATATACGTGGGCGGCGTGCCCGTGGGCGGCGGCGCCCCGGTGACGGTCCAGTCCATGTGCAATACCCTCACCCAGGACGCAGAGGCCACGCTGGAGCAGATGCGCAGGCTCCGGGCCGCCGGGTGCGACATCATCCGGGTGGCGGTGCCGAACCAGGACGCGGCGGCGGCCCTGCCGGCCATCATGGCCCAGGCGCCCATGCCCGTGGTGGCGGACATCCACTTTGACTACCGGCTGGCCCTGGCGGCGGCGGAGGCGGGGGTCAGCGCCGTGCGGATCAACCCTGGCAACATCGGTTCGGTCGACCGGGTGGCGGCGGTGGCGGACGCCTGCAAAAAGCGGAACATCCCCATCCGTATAGGCGTGAACACCGGGTCATTGGAAAAACGGCTGCTGGAGAAGTACGGCGGCCCAACGGCCGAGGCCCTGGTGGAGAGCGCGGCGGAGGAGATCCAGGCCCTGAGAGCGGTGGGCTTTGAGGACATCGCCCTCTCGGTGAAGGCCTCGGACGTGACCACCGCCGTGTCGGCCTACCGTCTCGCGGCAGAGAGGTTCGACTGCCCCCTGCACGTGGGCGTCACCGAGGCGGGCACCAGCTACGGCGGGCTGGTGAACTCCGCCGTGGGCATCGGCACTCTTCTCATGGAGGGCATCGGCGACACCATCCGGGTGAGCCTCACGGCGGACCCGGCGGAGGAGGTAAAGGCGGGGCTTGCCATATTGCGGGCCTGCGGCCTTCGCAAAGGCGGGGTGCGGTTCGTGTCCTGCCCCACCTGCGGCCGGACCCGGATCGACCTCATCGGCCTGGCCAAGAGGGTGGAGGAGGCTGTCTCCGGCCTGGATAGGGACATCACCGTGGCCGTCATGGGCTGCGAGGTGAACGGCCCTGGGGAGGCCCGGGAGGCGGATTTCGGCATCGCCGGCGGCCCCGGCTTCGGCAGCCTGTTCGTCAAGGGACAGGTGGTGAAGACGAAGGTGCCGGAGGATAAGCTCCTGGACGAACTCATGGCCCTCATTGAGCGGGGCGGCCCGAACTGACAAAGGAAGCCTGACAGGGAGTACATAGCGTTGGAGAAAGTCGCGATCAAAGAGATGTTCCCCTTCTGCGGGGCGCTGGAGACCAGCTACGGCAGTCTTGACGGCGTGTTCGTCCAGGAGGCGACGGTAAACCGGGAGCGGATGAGCATGGCCATCCGGGCCTGGTTCCCCGCCATGCCCGCCCCGGCGGAGGTGTCCGCCCTGGAGCGGGCCATCCGGGAGGAATACGGCCTGGCCGAGGTCACTGTTACAGGGGACTGGCCCCGGGCGGAGACTCCCCGACCCGATGGAAAGAAAGCGGAAAAGGTCCTCCTGGGCCGGAGCGTCAAGGGCAAGTCCATCCCCATCGGCGAGGTTTCCCCGGAACTCAAGACCGTGACCGTCACCGGCAGGGTGTTCTCGGCGGACAGCCGGGAGATCCCCAAGCGGGCCGCCGTGGTGCTCCAGTTCGACATGACCGACGGCACCGGCTGCGTCCGGGTCAGCCGCTTCTTCCCCAAGGAGGAGGAAGCGGAGCATGGCGTTGTCGACCAGATCAGGCCGGACATGTACGTCACCGTGTCCGGGCGGATGAAGTTCAACAGCTTCAGCAAGGAGGCGGAGCTGGAGCCCCGGAACATCCAGATCGCCCAGGCCCCGGAGCCCCGGCGGGACAACGCCCCCGTCAAGCGGGTGGAGCTGCACCTGCATACCCAGATGTCCTCCATGGACGCCCTCACCGACCCCCTGGCCGCCGTGAAGCGGGCGGCAAGCTGGGGCATGAGCGCCGTGGCCATCACCGACCACGGGGTGGCCCAGGCCTTCCCCACCGCCTCCAAGGGGGCCAAGGACATCAAGGTCATCTATGGCATGGAAGGATATTATGTAAATGACATAGATGAGAGCGCCGCTGTTTTCGGCGAGGGGGACAGACCCGTCGCCGGCGATTATGTGGCCTTTGATATTGAGACTACCGGCCTTTCCGACGACCATGACCGGATCACGGAGATCGGCGCTGTGGTGTTCCACAGCGGGGAGCCGGGGGAGCGGTTCAATACTTATGTAAACCCCAATATGCCCATTCCTCCTGACATCCAGCGCCTCACGGGCATCACGGACCAGGACGTGTTCGACGCCCCGGAGGAGGCCGAGGCGGTGGCTTCTTTCCTGGCCTTCGCGGGGGACCGGCCCCTGTGTGCCCATAACGCCAGCTTTGACGTGGGGTTCATCTCCGCCGCGGCGGAGCGGGCGGGGCTTTCTTTCCAGCCCCTGTTCATCGACACCCTGCCCCTTTCTCAGGCGCTGCTGCCGGACATGAAGAAGTTCAAGCTGGACATGGTCTCGGACCGGCTGGGCCTTCCCGCCTTCAACCACCACCGGGCCAGCGACGACGCGCTGGTCTGCGGGCGGATCCTGGCCCGGTTCGTGCCCATGCTGGAGGAGAAGGGCGCCCAGCGCCTCTCCCGGGTGAACGGCCTCTGCCGGGACCTGCGGGCCAAAGCCGGCCGCCATCCCCGGACGCGGCATATCTCCCTGCTGGTGAAGAACCGGAAAGGGCTCAAAAACCTCTACGAGCTCATCTCCAAGAGCCACCTGGAGCACTTCCGCAACAAGCTGCCCGTCATCCCCAAGAGCCTGCTCATGGCCCACCGGGAGGGGCTGCTGGTGGGCAGCGCCTGCGCCGCGGGGGAGTTTTACCAGGCCGTGAGCCGACACCGCAGCCGGGCGGAGCTGAAGCGCCTGGGAGAATTTTACGACTACTTCGAGATCATGCCCCTGTGCAACAACGCTTTCATGCTGGAGGCCGGCATGGCCAAAAGCGAAGAGGAGATACGGGACTTCAACCGACGGGTGATCGCCGTCGCCGACGAGCTGGGAAAGCCCGTGTGCGCCACGGGGGACGTGCACTTCTTAGACCCGGAGGACGAGGTATTCCGCCATATCCTGCTAAACGCCAAGGGCTTCACCGACAGCGACAAGGACCTGCCCATCTACTTCAAGACCACAGAGGAGATGCTGGAGGAGTTCGCCTATCTGGGCGAGGAGCGGGCCTATGAGGTGGTAGTGACCAACACCAACGCCGTGGCGGACCTGATCGAGGGCCAGGTGGACCTTCTGCCGGAGCACCACCTGTATCCCCCGGTCATTGAGAACTCCGCCGGGCAGCTGAAGGGCCTGGTCTACGGCCGGCTCAAAGAGCTGTACGGCGACCACCCGGAGCAGATCATCATGGACCGGGTGGAGCATGAGATGGACACCATCCTGGGCCGGCACTTCGACGTGATATACATGTCCGCCCAGAAGCTGGTGGCGGACTCTCTGGCCCACGGGTATCTGGTGGGCAGCCGGGGCAGCGTGGGCTCCAGCCTGGTGGCGTATCTCGCGGGCATCACGGAGGTGAACAGCCTCCCGGCCCACTATCTGTGCCCCAAGTGCTACCACACGGATTTTGAATCCGGAAAGGGCTACGGCTGCGGCGCGGACATGCCGGACAAGATGTGTCCCGTGTGCGGCACGGAGATGCGCAAGGAGGGCTTCGACATCCCCTTCGCCACCTTCCTGGGCATCAAGGGCGACAAAGTACCGGATATCGACCTGAATTTCTCCGGGGAGTACCAGGCCAACGCCCACGCCTACACCAAGACCCTCTTCGGCGCGGACCACGTGTTCAAGGCCGGGACCGTGGGCACCGTGGCGGAGAAGACCGCCTACGGCTACGTGCTGCGCTACGCCGAGGAGCACGGGAAGGAGTACTCCGCCGCGGAGATGAACTGGCTGGCCCAGGGGCTGGTGGGCGTGAAGCGCACCACCGGCCAGCACCCCGGCGGTCTCGTCATCATTCCCCAGGACATGGACGTGACGGATTTCTGCCCGGTCCAGCACCCGGCGGACGACGCGGACACCGGCGTGATAACGACCCACCTGGAGTACCACTTCATGGAGGACTACCTCCTGAAGCTGGACGAGCTGGGCCACGATAACCCCACCATGATCAACATGCTGGAGCGCCTCACCGGCACGGACGCCAAGACCATCCGCCTGGACGACAAGGACACCATGAGCCTGTTCTCCTCGCCAAAGGCCCTGGGCGTGCCGGAAAATGACCCCATCATCGGCCAGACCGGCTCTCTGGGCATCCCCGAGTTCGGCACGGGCTTCACCCGCCAGATGCTGGTGGACACCAAGCCCGACAAGTTCGACATGCTGGTGCGCCTGTCCGGCTACTCCCACGGCACCGGCGTGTGGCTGGGAAACGCCCAGGACCTGATCCACGAGGGAAAATCCGTCTCGGACACCATCGGCTGCCGCGACGACATCATGATCTACCTCATGCAGTGCGGCATCGACGCCAACACCGCCTTCAAGGCCATGGAGAACGTCCGCAAGAAGAACAAGCAGCTCACCGACGAGCAGGTCCAGGTCATGAAGGAGCACGGGGTGCCCCAGTGGTACATCGACTCCTGCCACAAGATAGAGTACCTGTTCCCCAAAGCCCACGCGGTGGCCTATGTGCTCATGGCCTTTCGCATCGCCTGGTACAAGGTCCACTACCCCCTGGCTTTCTACTCGGCCCTCTTCTACCGCCGCAGCCAGAAGGGCGGCTTCGACGCGGAGATGATGACCGGCGGGGTGAACAAGGTCCGCAGCAAGATCAAGGAGATCGATTCCAACCCCGGCGCCACCGACAAGGAGCAGGACCTGAGGACCACCCTGGAGATGGTGTACGAGTTCTACATGCGGGGCTTTGACTTTGCCCCCATCGATATCTATGAGTCCGACGCCCTGCAGTTCGTCCCCGTGGGGGAGAAGCAGCTGCGGGTGCCCTTCGTGGCCATCTCCGGCCTGGGCGAGACGGCGGCCCTGGACCTGGCCAAGGCCAGGGAGGGGGGCCGGACCTTCGTGTCCATCGAGGACGTGGCGGCGGTGTGCCCCAAGGTCAGTATGGCCCACATCGAGACGCTGAGAAAGCTGGGCGCCTTCGGCGCGCTGCCGGAGACCAGCCAGATGACCCTGTTCGATTTGTAACATATCTCCCGGGAGCGGGAGCAAATATGACATCAGGAGGGACCGATATGGCAACGACTACGCGCAGGATCCTTGCCCTGGCGCTGATCGCAGCGCTCATGTGCCTGCTGCTGGGCGCAGCCCCCGGCAGGCTCCGGGAGGAGGCGCCGTCCCAGGAGGCCGGGCCCGTGGAGGAGGCGCCCCCGGAGGACGCCCCGCAGGAACTGGCCCCGGAGGAGGAGCCCGCCGACGTGCCCATGGCGGACGTCTATACCGAGCCCGGTCCGGCGATACCGGATACCGTCTGGGACGCGGCTTACTTCGACCCCCTGGAGGACCGGGAGAAGACCACAGCCCAGGCCCTGGCAGTGGACGGGACCGTCACTTCCTGGACCGAGGGCTGGTATATTGTCCGGGAGGACGTGACCATCGAAGGCCGCGTCACCGTGTCCGGCAAGGTGGACCTGATCCTGGCCGACGGCTATGAACTGACGGCCAAGGAGGGCGTCTATCTGCCCGAGGGAAGCTCCCTCACCATCTGGGGGCAGACAAAGGGAAGCGGCGCCCTGACAGCCACGGCCACAGGCGGCCGCGGCGCCATCGGCGGCGAGTTCCAGGAGGAGAAGTGCGGCAAGCTCACCATCAACGGCGGCACCATCACCCTGGAGGAGGAAACGACCGACCTGCCCATCCATGACGGGGACGTTTATATCAACGGCGGCTCCGTGAAGGGCGGCCAGAGCTTCCGCCCCAAGAACGCCGCGGAGGAGCCCCTGTACCCCCTGACTGTGCCCAACGCCTGGCAGCAGGACGTGACGGTGGATGACGCTCCGTGGGCCCCCTCCGGCCATGAGGCCGCCGGGGACGGCGGCGACATGGACCTCTATCTCTATCTGCCGGCCGGCCAGCACCTCATCTATGTGGGCGGCGCGCCGGTGGAGGTCCGTTATATGGACGGCGGTTTCGAGGCCTGCCACACCTGGGGCGAGCCGGAGTGGACCTGGGCGGAGGACGGCATGAGCGCCGAGGCGGCGTTCACCTGTATCTATGACGGGTCCGTCACTACCGTCACCGGCGAGACGGTGATCGAGACGGTCGCGGAGCCCACCTGCACCGAGTCCGGCATCGCGTCTTATACCGTGACGGTCCAGCTGGACGGGGCGGAATACACCACCTCCCGCGAGGTGGCGGAAGGGGAGCCCCTGGGCCACAGCTTCACCAACTATGTGTACAATAACGACGCCACCTTTGAGGCGGACGGCACCGAGACGGCGGTCTGCGACCGCTGCGACGCCACCGATACCCGTGTGGCGGTGGGGACCATGCTGATCCCCACGGCGACGCCGGAACCCACGCCGGAGCCGACCCCGGAACCGACGCCGGAGCCCACGCCGGAGCCCACGCCGGAACCGACGCCGGAGCCCACGCCGGAACCGACGCCGGAGCCCACGCCGGAACCGACGCCGGAGCCCACGCCGGAACCCACGCCGGAACCCACGCCGGAACCGACGCCGGAACCCACGCCCGAGCCGACGCCGGAACCCACACCCGAGCCGACCCCGGAACCCACACCCGAGCCGACCCCGGAGCCTACGCCTAAGCCGACCGCAGCTCCAACGGCCACGCCCGCGCCTACGACCACGGCGACACCCATGCCTTCGGCGGTCCCGGCGGCGGTGTCTCCCGTGACGGCCACGCCCGCGCCTACTGCGACACCCACGCCCACGGTCTCGCCCACTCCCGTCCCTACGGCGACCCCGGTGCCCACGGCCACACCCGCGCCTACTGCGACGCCCGTACCCACCGCAACGCCTGTGCCTACGGCAACGCCCGTACCGGCCGCGGCGGTGTGGACGGCTCCGCCCACGCCCACGCTGATGCCCACGCCGACGGCCACACCGGTGCCCACCGCGACGGCCACGCCTCTGCCTACGGTGGAGCCCCTGCCAACCGTGGAGCCGCTGCCCACGGTGGTCCCGGACACGCCCGCGCCCACCCAGGCCCCTGCCTCCGGCGGGAGCAATACGGCGGTGTGGATCGCTCTTTGCGGCTGCGGCGTCGCGTTGGGAGCCGCTGTGGTGGTGCTGATCCAGGTGCTGCGCAATAGGCGGTAACAGACCCGAAATGACGACAAAAATACCCCTCCGTCAGACGACGGAGGGGTATTTGCATGGGGCCTTATATTCTTGCTACGCCGGAATCCCTGGCGGCCTGGGCCACGGCGGCGGCCACCGCGTCCCGGACCCGGGGGTCGAAGGGCTTGGGGATGATGTAATCGGCGGAGAGCTCATCTTCGCCCACCAGCCCCGCCAGGGCGTGGGCGGCGGCCACCTTCATCTCCCGGTTGATGTCGCTGGCCCGCACGTCCAGGGCGCCCCGGAACACGCCGGGGAAGGCCAGGACGTTGTTGAGCTGGTTGGGCAGGTCGCTGCGGCCCGTGGCCGCCACGGCGGCGCCGTTTCGCTTTGCCTCGTCGGGGAAGATCTCCGGGGTGGGGTTGGCGCAGGCGAACACGATGGCGTCCCGGGCCATGCTCCGGACCATCTCGCCGGTAATGGCCCCGGGGGCGGACACGCCGATGATCGCGTCCGCGCCCCGCAGGGCGTCGGCCAGGGTGCCAATGAGGCCGGTCTTATTGGTGACCGCGGCGAGGGAGGCCTTGGCGGCGTTGAGGCCGGGCCGGGAGGCGGCGATGGGGCCGCTCCGGTCGCAGACGATCACGTCTCCCGCGCCCGCCTCGGCCAGCAGCCGGGCGATGGCGGTGCCCGCCGCGCCGGCGCCGTTGATCACGACGCGCACGTCCTCCAGACGTTTATGCACCACTTTGAGGGCGTTCAGAAGCCCCGCCAGGGCGATGATGGCGGTGCCGTGCTGGTCGTCGTGGAACACGGGGATGTCGCACAGGGCCTTCAGCCGCTCCTCGATCTCAAAGCACCGGGGGGCGGCGATGTCCTCCAGGTTGATGCCCCCGAAGGAGCCGGCCAGCAGGGCCACGGTGTTCACGATGTCGTCCACGTTTTTGCTGCGCACGCAAAGGGGGATGGCGTCCACGCCGCCGAAGGCTTTAAAGAGGACGCACTTGCCCTCCATCACAGGCATGCCCGCCTCGGGGCCGATGTCCCCCAGGCCCAGCACGGCGGTGCCGTCCGTCACCACGGCCACGGTGTTCCACCGGCCGGTGAGCTCATAGCTCTTGGACGGGTCCTTTTGGATCTCCAGGCAGGGAGCCGCTACGCCGGGGGTGTAGGCCAGAGAGAGGGCCTCGGCGGTGTCCACCGGGGCCTTGGGCTCCACGGAGAGCTTGCCCCGCCACTTGGCGTGGGCTTCCAGAGATGCTTTCAGATAGTCCATGGGTGTGCTCCTTATCAAAGATAGGGCGAGTAGATATTGCCCTCGCAGTCGCAGAAGACGCTGACGGGGAAGTTTTCCACCGTGAGCCTGTGCACCGCCTCGGTGCCCAGGTCCGGGAAGGCCACCACTTCGCAGGTCTTCACGTAGTTGGCCAGCAGCGCCCCGCAGCCGCCCTCGGCGGAGAAGTAGACGCAGGTGTGCGTCTGGATGGCGTCGAGCACCGCCGGGCCCCGGCGGCCCTTGCCGATAAGGCCCTTGACGCCCGCCGCCAGCAGGGCGGGGGTGTACTTGTCCATCCGGTAGGAGGTGGTGGGCCCGCAGGAGCCGATGGGCCGTCCCGGGGGCGCCGGGGTGGGGCCGGTGTAGTAGATGATCTGTCCCGCCGGGTCGAAGGGCAGGGACCGGCCCGCCTCCAAAAGCGCCGCCAGCTTCTTGTGGGCCGCGTCCCGGGCGGTGTAGATGACGCCCGTGATGCGGACCTGGTCCCCGGCATGGAGGCTCTTTATAGCCTCGTCGGTGAGAGGGGTGGATATATGTTTTTCTTGGTTCATAAAAATGGCCTCGCAGAGTTTGCGCCCGCAGGCGCAAATAAAGTGGGATGATTTTTCCGGGGGCGTGTACCTCGGAAAAATCTCTTATCGGCCTGCAAACGTGCGAGCAAAGCGAGTGCGCTGCAGCAGGCCGCAAGCCTTCTCGTTTGAAAGGGTCTCCCTTTCAAACGACTTTATATCACCTCGCTGGCGTATCTGAGGCTGTGGCAGCCGATGGATACGGCGCAGGGCAGGCCCGCGATGTGGGTGGGGGCGGCAATAATGTGTACGCCGATGGAAAACTTCTTCGTGGCCTGGTAAAGCTCCTCCTCCAGGGCGGCGTAGAAGGGGTCCGGGTTGGGCTCCTCCCGCAGCGTGGCCTTTTTGGCCAGCGCCGGGGCCCGGTCGAAGCTGCCGCCCAGCCCCACGCCGATCATGACCGGGGGACAGGCGTCGGGCACGGCCAGCTTCGCCGTCTCCAGCACGAATGCCTTCACACCTTCCACGCCGTCGGCCGGGGCCAGCATGGCGATCCGGCCCTTGTTCTCGCAGCCGAAGCCCCGGGGGGCCACGGTGACCTTCACCCTATCGCCGGGCACCAGCTCCACGTTGAGGAGCGCGGGGGTGTTGTCCCCGGTGTTTGTCCGGCGCAGGGGGTCCGCCACGATAGAGGAGCGGAGATACCCCTCCTTCACCGCCCGGCGGACGCCCTCGTCCACCGCGGCAGGGATGTCGCCGGTGAGGTGCACGTCCTGACCTATCTCCAGATAGACGGCGGCCATGCCCGTGTCCTGGCAGAGGGGGATGATCCCGTTCTTCTCGAAGTTCTCGATGATGTAGGGATTGCCGAAGGCGTAGAGCTTCGCCTTCACCGGTTCGGGCAGGACGAGGCACGCCTGCACGTACAGCTTTGCCACGGCGTCGGTGAGCCGCCCGGCTTCCAGCTCCCGCACGCTCATCCGGGGTAGGTGACCTGGGGCTGGCGCTTGTGCTCGCTGATCCGGTGGAACCTGTCGATGACCGCCTTGTCCTTCTCATCGGCCTCGCCGGTGAGGAGGAACTTGTCGATGGCGGCGTACGTGACGCCCATCTCCTTCTCGTCGGTCTGACCCTCGAAGAGCCCCGCGGAGGGGGCCTTGGTGCGGACGGACATGGGCGCGTCCAGCCAAGCCAGGAATTCGTATATCTCCGTCACGGTCAGGTCCGCGATGGGGTTCAGATCGTAGGCCCCGTCGCCCCACTTGGTGAAGTAGCCCATGTAGGCCTCGCTGCGGTTGCCGGTGCCCGCCACCAGCCGGCCCTCGGCCCCGGCCACGGCGTACAGGGTGGTCATGCGAAGGCGGGGGGCGATGTTTGCGATAGCCGCCGGCGTCATATCCGTGACGCCCTTCAAGGTCTCCAGCTCCGCCTCCCGCACAGGGGTAAGGTCCACCAGGCGGGTCTCGATGCCGTACTTTTCCGCCACCTCTTTGCCGTCGTTCAGGTCGATGCTGAAATTGCGCTGGGAGGCGCAGGGCATGAGGATGCCCACGGTGTTATCGCAGGCGGCCTTGCACAGGATGCCCACCAGGGTGCAGTCCTTGCCGCCGGAGTTTCCGTATACGATGCCCTTCTGACCGCTTTTTTCCAGGGTCTCGCGGATGAACGCCACCCGCTTATCAAATTCTTCTTTATAGTCGCGCATAGTGATTTGCTCCTCCTGTTTGAAAGGCCCCCTCTGACGAGGGGGCTGTCGCCGCCTTTGGCGGTGACTGGGGGAGAGATATACGGCTTCTCTCCCTCCGCCTCGCTTTCGCTCGGCACCTCCCTCGTCAGAGGGAGGCGCAAATTAGTGAAGAGGCCGCTTTGCGGCCTCTTATTTTATCCCATGTAGATATACTCGTCCCGGTCCGCGCCCACGGAGATGTAGGTGAACTTGCAGTTCACCGCCTCCTCCAGGTAGCGGATATAGGCCTGGGCGGCCTTGGGCAGGTCGGCGAACTTCCGGCAGCCGGTGATGTCGCCGGAGAAGCCCTCCCGGTACTCGTAGACGGGCTTGCACTTCTCCAGCACCGGCTCCAGGGGGAACCGGTCGATGCGCTGGCCCTCGTACTCGTAGGCCACGCACACGGGGATCTTCTCGAAGCCGGAGAGCACGTCCAGCTTGGTGAGGGCCAGCTCCGTGGCGCCCTGCATCTGCACGCCGTAGCGGCTGGCCACCACGTCGAAGCCGCCCACCCGGCGGGGCCGGCCGGTGGCCGCGCCGTACTCGCCGCCGGCCTCCCGCAGGTCGTGGGCCTCCTGCCCCTCAAACTCGCACACAAAGGGGCCGCCGCCCACGGCGGAGGAGTAGGCCTTGGTGATGCCCACCACGCTGTCCAGCTTCTTGGCCGGGATGCCCGCGCCGATGGGGGCGTAGGAGGCCAGGGTGCAGGAGGACGAGGTGTAGGGGAAGATGCCGTAGTCCAGGTCACGGAGCGCGCCCAGCTGGGCCTCCAGGAGGAGGCTCTTGCCCCCGTCCACGGCCTCGGTGAGGAAGGTGGTGGTGTCGCAGATGTTCTCCACCAGGGGCCCGCCGTTTTCCATGAGCCAGTCGTACATCTCCGTGACGGATATGGGCTCGTGGCCGTAGGCGTTGTGCACGGTGAGGTTCTTCCACTCCACGATGTCCGCCAGCCGGTCCTTCAGTACCTCCGGGAACAGCAGGTCGCCCATGCGGATGGACTTGCGCATGTATTTATCGGAGTATACCGGGCCGATGCCCCGGCGGGTGGAGCCCTGCTTCTTCGCGCCCATGCGGTCCTCCTCCAGGCCGTCCAGCAGGGGGTGGAAGGGCATGCACACGGTGACCCGGTCGCTGATCTTCAGGTTCTCGGGCCCGATCTGGACGCCCTTTTCCCGCAGGCGGGCGATCTCGCCGGACAGGTGGCCCAGGTCCACCACCATGCCGGGGCCCATCACGTTCACGGTCTCAGGCCGCAGGATGCCGGAGGGCAGCAGGTTCAAGATGAACTTGCCCCTCTCGTTCACCACGGTGTGGCCGGCGTTGTTGCCCCCCTGATAGCGGGAGACGATGTCATACTGGCTGCTGAGCAGGTCCACCATGCGGCCCTTGCCCTCATCGCCCCAGTTGATGCCAACGACTGCTGTGATCATATCGGTACGCTCCTTATATATCTATTTCGCTTGTTTACACGTTTGTCTCGGCCTCGACGCCCAGCTCCCCGGCGTATTTGGCCAGTACGGGCTGGACGAAGTCTCTGAGGAAGGTCTCCGTCTGCTCCGGGGCCAGGCCCACGAATTTCCGCACGTCCAGGACCTTTTTAAGGTCCTCCCGGGTCAGATGGAAGGCCGGGTCGGCCAGCAGCCGGTCCAGAAGGTCGTTCTCGCCGCCCTCCAGCTTCACCTTCACCGCGGCGGCCTGGGCATGCTGCCGGATGGCCTCGTGCAGCTCCTGCCGGTCCCCGCCCTCTTTCACAGCGTGCATGAGGATGTTCTCCGTGGCCATGAAGGGCATCTCCTCGTTCAGGTGCTTTTCCATGACCTTGGGGTAGACCCGCCCGCCCCGGATGACGTTGATCACCAGGGTGAGGGCCCCGTCCGTGGCCAGAAACGCCTCGGGAAGGGCGATGCGCCGGTTGGCCGAGTCGTCCAGCGTCCGCTCCAGCCACTGGGCCGCGGCGGTGTCGGCGGTGTTGCGGGCGGTGTTGACGATGAAGCGGCTCAGAGAGCACACCCGCTCGCAGCGCATGGGGTTGCGCTTGTAGGCCATGGCGGAGGAGCCCACCTGCTCGGCCTCGAAGGGCTCGTCAAATTCCTTCATGTGGGCCAGCAGCCGCAGGTCCTGGGCCATCTTGTACATGCTCTGGGCGATGTCGCCCAGCACGTTCAGCACGTAGGCGTCCACCTTCCGGGAGTAAGTCTGGCCGGACACGGGCATGCAGGCGGCGAAGTCCATTTTGGCCGCGATCTTCTTCTCCAGCTCCACCACCTTCGTCCCGTCGCCGCCGAACAGCTCCAGGAAGCTGGCGCCGGTGCCGGTGGTGCCCTTGCAGCCCAAGAGCTTCAGCCGGTCCAGCTCGAACTCCAGCCGCTCCAGGTCCATGAGCAGGTCCTGGGTCCAGAGGCAGGCCCGCTTGCCCACGGTGGTGGGCTGGGCGGCCTGGAAGTGGGTGTAGGCCAAGGTGGGCACGTCTTTATTCGTCTCGGCGAAATCCGCCAGGGCGGCGATGGCGTTCACCAGCAGGGTGCGGACGCGCCGCAGCGCCTCCCGCATCTGAATGATGTCGGTGTTGTCTCCCACGTAGCAGGAGGTAGCCCCCAGGTGAATGATGCCCCGGGCCTTGGGGCAGGCGTCGCCGTAGGTGCGGATGTGGGCCATCACGTCGTGGCGCAGGCGCTTTTCGTACTCCGCCGCCTTGGCGTAGTCGATGTCGTCGATGTGCTGGCGCATCTCGTCGATCTGCTCCTGGGTGATGGGCAGGCCCAGCTCCTTTTCACTCTCCGCCAGGGCGATCCACAGTTTCCGCCAGGTGGAGAACTTGAAGTCGGGGGAGAAGATATGCTGCATCTCACGGGACGCATAGCGGGCGCACAGGGGATTTTCGTAAATATCTTTGGACATGTCGTTCACTCCACGGTGACAGATTTGGCCAAGTTCTTGGGTTTATCGATGTCGCAGCCCCGCTGCAGAGCGATGTAGTAGGCGAAAAGCTGCAGGGGCGCCACGCCCAGGTTCGGCTGCAGCGCCGGGTGGGTGTCGGGGATGGCGATGGTATAGGTGGCGATGCCCTCCAGTTTCCCGGCCAGGCTCTCAGTAGTGAGGGCCACCACCTCCGCGCCCCGGGAGCGGACCTCCACGATATTGGACACGGCCTTGTCAATGAGGGCGCCGTAGGTGGCCAGGGCCACCACCAGAGTGCCCGGCTCGATGAGGGAGATGGTGCCGTGCTTCAGTTCCCCGGCGGCGTAGGACTCGGAGTGGAGATAGCTGATCTCCTTCAGCTTCAGCGATCCCTCCAGGCCCAGGGCATAGTCCAGATTCCGGCCGATGAAGAACACGCAGTCCCGGCTGAAATACTGGCTGCCCAGGTATTGATATATGCCCGTGTCGGCCAGGACCTTCTCCAGCTTTCCGGGCAGAAGCTCCAGCTCCGCGGTGACGGCGGCGTAGTCCGCCCCGTCCGCCCGGCCCAGCCGTTTCGCCATCCACAGGCCGAACATGGTCAGCAGCGCCAGCTGGGTGGAATAGGCCTTGGTGGTGGCCACGGCGATCTCCGGACCGGCCCAGGTGTAGAGGACCGCGTCCGCCTCCCGGGCGATAGAGGATCCCACCACGTTCACGATGGCGAGGATATACCCGCCCAGACCCTTGGCCTCCCGGAGGGCGGCCATGGAGTCCAATGTCTCGCCGGACTGGCTGATGACGATGACCAGGGAACGCTCATCCACCAGGGGGGCGCTGTAGCGAAATTCCGACGCCAAGCATACCTCCACAGGCAGGCGCAGAAACCGCTCCAGGTTATACTTGCCCACCATGCCCACATGGTAGGAGGATCCGCAGGCCACCAGGTAGATCCGGTCAAAGGAGCGGAGCTTTTCGTCTGTGAGAGGCAGCTCGTCGAAGCAGAGCTCCCCGCCCTTGAGCCGGGGGGAGATGGTCTGCCGCAGGGCCTCCGGCTGCTCCATGATCTCCTTGAACATGAAGTGGGGGTAGCCGCCCTTTTCCGCGGCGGACACGTCCCATTCGATGGTGTGGTGTTCCTTCTCCACGGGCCGGCGGTACTGGTCGAAGACCTGGATGCCCGCCCGGGTGAGCACGGCCACCTCGCCGTCCTCCATGTAGGCCACGTCCCGGGTGTGGGCGATGATGGCGGTGGCGTCGGAGGCGATGAAGCTCTCCCCGTCCCCGTAGCCCAGCAGCAGGGGCGCGTCCTTCCGGGCGGCGATGAGCATGTCAGGCCGGTCGGCGCACAGGATGACCAGGGCGTAGGCCCCTTCCAGCCGGTCCAGCACCGCGTACACCGCGTCCAGCGGGTCGCTGTGGTCGTTGAAGCAGTATTCCAGCAGCTGGGCCACCACCTCCGAGTCGGTGTCGGAACGGAAGGCGACGCCCTTGTGCAGGAGGAACTGCTTGATCTCGGCGTAGTTCTCGATGATGCCGTTGTGGACGATGGCCACCCGGCCGTTCTGGCTCACATGAGGGTGGGAGTTGACGTCGTTGGGCTCCCCGTGGGTGGCCCAGCGGGTGTGGCCCAGGCCCACCGTCCCCTCCAGGGGCGGGAGGCTGTCCAGCTTCTCCCGGAGGGTGCGGAGCCGGCCCTTGCACTTTTGGATCTGCAGGCCTTTGTCCCGGCTGACCACGGCCACGCCGGCGGAGTCATAGCCCCGGTATTCCAGGTGCTCCAGCCCCTCCAGCAGGACGGGCACGGCGGGGGCGTTTCCTGTGTATCCTACGATACCGCACATGATTCTCGCTCAGTTATTCCTTTCCGCTTTGGGACCTGTTCAGGGCCGCGGACACGAAGCCCAGAAACAGGGGATGGGGGTGATTGGGACGGCTCTTGAATTCCGGGTGGAACTGCACGCCCACGAAGAAGGGGTGGCCGGGTACTTCCACGGTCTCCACCAGCCGCCCGTCGGGGCTGACGCCGCTGATGACCAAGCCCGCCTCCTGCAGCTTTTCCCGGTAGTCATTGTTGAACTCATAGCGATGGCGATGGCGCTCGGCGATCTCCTTTTTGCCGTAGCACTTCTCCATCATGGTGCCCGGGGTAATGACGCAGGGGTAGGCCCCCAGACGGAGAGTGCCGCCCTTGTCGATCTCGTCGTTCTGGCCGGGCATGAAGTCGATGACCCGGTGGGGGGCGTACTCGTCGAACTCCCGGGAGTTGGCGCCCTCCAGGCCCGCCACGTGGCGGGCGAACTCGATGACGGCGGTCTGCATGCCCAGGCACAGGCCCAGATAGGGGATCTTGTGCTCCCGGGCGTACCGGACCGCGGAGATCTTGCCCTCGATGCCCCGGTTGCCGAAACCGCCGGGGACCAGGATGCCGTCCACGCCGGCGAATACTTCGGCGGCGTTTTCGTCGGTGACGGTCTCGGAGTCGATCCACCGAAGGTCTATGCTGGTGCCCTTGGCGTAGCCGGCGTGCTTCAGCGCCTCGCTGACGGAGAGGTAGGCGTCGTGCAGCTGCACGTACTTGCCCACCAGGGCGATGGTGACGGTGTGGGTCAGGTTGTGGATGGAGTGGACCATGGCTTTCCACTCGCCGAGGTCCGGCGCCTTTGTCCACAGGCCCAGCTCCCGGCACACGATGAGGGAGAAGTCGCTCTCCTCCAGCATCAGGGGCGCCTCGTACAGCACGGGCACGGTGCGGTTTTCAATGACGCACTCGGGCTTTACGTTGCAGAACATGGCGATCTTGCGGAAGATGCCGTCGTCGGTGATGGGCTCGTCGGAGCGGAGCACGATGATGTCCGGGGCAATGCCCATGCCCTGCAGCTCCTTGACAGAGTGCTGGGTGGGCTTGGTCTTGTGCTCGTCGCTGCCCTTGATGAAGGGCACCAGGGTCACGTGTATGTAGAGGGAGTTTTCCTTGCCCACCTCGTGGCCCACCTGGCGGATGGCCTCCAGGAAGGGCTGGCTCTCGATGTCGCCGGTGGTGCCGCCGATCTCGGTGATGACCACGTCGGCGTTGGTCTTCTTGCCGACGTTGTAGATGAACTCCTTGATCTCGTTGGTGATATGGGGGATGATCTGGACCGTGGAGCCCAGATACTCGCCCCGGCGCTCCTTGTTCAGCACGTTCCAGTATACCTTGCCGGTGGTGAGGTTAGACCATTTGTTCAGGTCCTCGTCGATGAACCGCTCGTAGTGACCCAGGTCCAGGTCCGTCTCGGCCCCGTCCTCGGTGACGTAGACCTCCCCGTGCTGATAGGGGCTCATGGTGCCCGGGTCCACGTTGATATAGGGGTCCAGCTTCTGGGCGGCCACTTTGAGGCCCCGGGATTTCAGCAGCCGGCCAAGGCTGGCGGCGGTGATGCCCTTGCCCAGACCGGAGACCACGCCGCCGGTCACGAAAATGTACTTTGTCATCGCTCGTTCCTCGTCTTATCTCTGTTATTGATGTTATTGATACCGCTCCATAGGGCGGTGATAGGCGCACAAAAACACAAAATACAGTATAATATAAGGGCAGGGGAATATCAAGCCTAAATGTGACCCCCGGCGGCAAAAAGCCGCTCCCACTTGCGTGGGGGCGGAAATCATGGTATCATATCAAATGGCCGGGAAATTTGTCGGCCAACATCGTCATAAGAGGTCAGTCATGGACAACGCCAGCTATAAAAACGCCATCCACCGGTTCGTCATGGACGGCGAGCCCGTCTCCTGCGAGCTGTACGGCTGCGGGCATATCAACCACACCTTCCTGCTCACCACGGATACGGGCAGGCGCTACATACTGCAGATGGTCAACGGCTCCGTGTTCCAGGACCCGGACGGCCTCATGGAGAACGTGGTGGCCATCACCCGGCACATCGCCTCCAAGTGCTCCGACCCCCGGTGCAGCCTGCGCCTCAATCCCACCGTGGACGGCAAGCTCTACACCCGGGGCGACAAGGGCAATATGTGGCGGCTGTATGACTATGTGGAGAACAGCATCTGCCTGCAGGCCCCGGAGACGCCGGAGGACTTCTACCAGAGCGCCATCGCCTTTGGCACCTTCCAGCAGCAGCTGGCGGATTTCCCCGCCGAGACCCTCCATGAGACCATCCCCAACTTCCACAACACCCCGGACCGGTACAGGAAGTTCAGGGAGGCCCTGGCCGCGGACAAGTGCAGCCGGGCGAAGGATGTCCAGCCGGAGATCGATTTTGTCCTGGCCCGGGAGGAGGAGGCCGGCGCGCTGCAGCGCATGCGGGAGTCCGGCGAACTGCCCACCCGTGTGACCCACAACGACACCAAGCTCAACAACGTCATGCTGGACGCTGACACCCGCAAGGCCCTTTGCGTCATCGACCTGGACACGGTGATGCCGGGCCTGGCAGCCTACGACTTCGGCGACTCCATCCGCTTCGGCGCCGCCACCGCCGCCGAGGATGAACAGGATTTATCCAAAATGGAGATGAGTCTGGAGGCCTACGAGACCTTCACCCGGGGCTTTCTTACCGCCTGCCCGGGGCTGACAGACCTGGAGAAGAAGACCCTGCCCCTGGGGGCCAAGCTCATGACATTGGAGTGCGGTGTGCGGTTTCTGACCGACTACCTGGAGGGGGACGTGTACTTCGCCATCCACCGGCCCGGGCACAACCTGGACCGGGCCCGCACCCAGTTCAAGCTGGTGGCGGACATGGAGAAGAAGTGGGACGACATGGCCGCCATTACGGAGCGGCTGAGCCGGGGAGAGTAAGCAACGGATAAAACGCGCCGGGCGCTGGCTTGGCGCGTGTTTTTATAGGTGGTGCGCGGTGAAGATACTATTCAACACGGACAAGCTCCTCCATCTGGTGAGCGCCCTGCAGACCCTCACGGGCCTGAAGACCAGCATCTTCGACGCCGAGGGGAGGGACATCCAGATCTTCGGCGGCCATCAGGAGTTCTGCCGTCTCATCAATGCCGACCCGGAGGGCCACCGGCGGTGCGAAGCCTGCGACGCCCGGGCCGTGGAGGCCTGCGCCGCCGTAGGGGGCGTATACAGGTACCGGTGCCACCTGGGGCTGTGCGAGGTGGCGCTGCCCCTGGTGGAGAACGGCGTGCCCATTGCCTACCTGTCCTTTGGACAGTATTTGGACAATTCGCCAAAAGAGCGGCAGTGGGAGCGGACGGAGCAGTCCGCCGGCTGGTTCACCGGGGACAAAAAAGCACTAAGAGAGGCCTTCTGGCAGCTGCGGCAGTACTCCTTCCAGGAGACCACCGCCTATGCGGAGATCCTCCAGGCCCTGACGGCTTATATCCTCCAGGAGGGCATCATCCGCTCCGCGGAGTACACGGACCTGCAGCGGCTGGAGCTGTATCTGGACCAGCATTACCGGGAGAGCCTGACCCTGAAGAAGATCGCCGGAGACCTGCACATGGGCACCACGAAGCTCTGCGCTCTGGTGAAACGGCTTCCGGAGGGCGGCACCGTCACCCAGGCTATCGCCCGCCGCCGCGTCCGGGAGGCGCAAGCCATGCTCCGCAGCGGGGACGCGCCCATCTCCGCCGTGGCCGAGGCGGTGGGCTACAGCGACTACAATTATTTCACCAAGGTCTTCCGGGCCGCCGCGGGCGTGACTCCCAGCGCCTACCGCCGGGCGAACAGGCAGAAAATTTAGCACATTAAAACAAATTGTGCAGATAGACAAAACATTACGGAAAATATTACTATTATTCGTTTGATTTTCCTATTATATGGACCGCTGGTCCGGTACAATGGGGTTACCGGGACCTGCGGTCCGTTTTTTCTTTCGTGAGAAAGGGCAGGCGCTTCGGCCGGCCTTATCTTATATTTTTATTTAAGGAGAGCAACGAACATGAAAAAGATCCTTGCCATGCTCCTCGTGCTGACGATGATCCTCTCCCTGGGCGCCATCTCCGCTTTCGCGGCTGACGAGGTCACCCTGGACGTCATCATCTCTGAGTACGGCTCCTACACCCGTGAGTGGTGGGACGGCGTGTTCATTCCCAAGTTCGAGGAAGCCAACCCCGACATCAAGCTGAATCTGGAGGTCGTCTCCTGGAACGACCTGGACGCTGTTGTCAACACCCGCATCTCCACCGGCCAGCAGCCTGACATCCTCAACTTCAACGCTTTCGCTGATTTTGTGGCCGACGATCTGCTGATGCCCGCCGAGGAGTATGCCTCTGAGGAGCTCCAGGCCAAGTTCTTCCCTGACTTCTGGACCGCCAACACCATGGACGGCACCATTTGGGCCCTGCCCATCCTGGCCTCCGCCCGCGGCCTGTACTACAACAAGGACATCCTGGAAGCGGCCGGTGTGGAAGTCCCCACTACCTGGGCCGAGGTGAAGGACGCCTGCGCCAAGATCAAGGAGTATGACCCCGACATCATCCCCTGGAGCCTTGACATCTCCAACGACGAGGGCCAGGCCGCGTTCTCCTACTACACCTGGAACAACGGCGGCGGCTTCCTGGACGCCGACGGCAACTGGGCTCTGAACAGCACCGAGAACGTGGAGGCCATGACCTTCATGAAGGAGCTGATCGACGCCGGTTATGTGTGGCCCGAGTACGCCACCGCTACCCGTTATCCCCAGCAGGACGCCTTCGCGGCCGGTTCCGTGGCCATGATCATCGGCCCCAACAACCTCTATGACATCGCCGCCGGCGTGAACTTCGGCGTTGCCTCCATCCCCGCCAACGAGGGTAAGGACCCCGTCAACATGGGCGTGTGCGATCTGCTGGTCGCGTTCGCGGACGAGGACGCCGAGGAGGGCCGGACCGAGGCCATCAGCAAGTTCTTCGACTTCTTCTATGACACCGACCTCTACTCCGAGTACATGGTGTACGAGGGCTTCCTGCCCGTGACCTCCGACTCCGCCGCTCTGCTGGCTGAGAACGCCGAGCAGTTCAAGAAGGGCGGCCCGGACGGCGGCGAGGGCAACAGCGAGTACTTTGCCAACTTCAACGAGGTGCTGGCTTCCTGCGAGTTCTATCCCACCTATAAGGTGGAGTGGAGCGACGTGATGGTGGCTGTCACCGCCGCTGAGCAGCAGATCGCCGAGGGCGCCGACATCCAGGAGACCCTGGACGCCGCCCAGGCCGAGATCGTCGGCTGAATACAGCGCGTTCCCACGGACATACCTTAACGATGGGGGCCGGACTTGGTCCGGCCCCTGTTTTTCAAACCTAGCGGCAAGGGGGCGGAAGAATGAAAAAAACCACGCTGAGAAAAGCGGAGCCCTATGTTTGGATACTGCCCAGCATCATCCTGATGGTGGGCATGATCGTGGTGCCGGTCATCACGGTGTTCCAGATGTCCATGTCGGAGATCAGCCGGGCGGGCGTCATCAAAGGCTACAACAACTTTGACAACTTCCGGGCCATCTTCAAGTCGGCCACGTTCTGGCACACCCTCCAGAACACATTTGTATGGACGGTGGTGGTCGTGGGTCTGTCCACGGTCCTGGGCTTTATCATCGCCATGGTGCTGAACCAGAAGTTCCACGGCCGGAAGTTCGTCCGGGCCATTGTGGTATTTCCCTGGGCGACCAGTCTGATCATCCAGGCGACCATCTGGAAGTACATCATCGACTCCCAGTTCGGCTCCCTGAACGTGATTTTGAAAAAACTGGGCATTATCAGCCAGAATATCAACTGGACGCCGTCGGCCGCGGCCTATTTCGCCTGGGAGTGCTGGATCGGCATATTCGTCACCATCCCCTTCGTCACGTTCTGCGTCCTCTCGGGCCTGCAGAGCATCGACGATACCTACTACGAGGCGGCGGAGATCGACGGCGCGGGCTTCTGGAAGAAGCTGACCCGCATCACCCTGCCCCTTCTGAGGCCCAGCCTCACGGTGAGCACGGTGTTGAACATCATCTATGTGTTCAACTCCTTCCCCATCATCTGGACCATCACCAAGGGCGACCCCGCCGACAAGACCCACACACTGGCCACATATATCTACAAGCTGTCGTTTTTCAACGGCAAGGCGGGCCAGGCGGCCGCCGTGTCGGTGGTGGGCTTCGTGATATTGTGTATCTGCGCGGGCGTCTACATGGTGCTGAGCCTGCGGGCGGAAAAGGAGGAGGACAAGTGAACAATTCCATCCGAAAGCACCCCTGGCGGCGGGTGTTCCTATATCTGTTCGTATTCGTATTGTGCATCGTGATCCTCTACCCCTACTTCGTCATGTTCACCACCGCTGCCAAGGACCGCAATGAGATGTATTCGCTGGATATGACCGTGCTCCCCAAGGAGTGGAAGTGGTCCAACTTCGTGGAGATATGGTCGGCCGCGCCGGTGCTGCGGTACTTCCTCAACTCCGTTCTGGTGTCCGGCGGCGCCACCATCATCGCCATCCTCTGCGGCATCCCGGCGGCCTACGCCCTGAGCCGGATGAAGTTCAAGGGCAAGAGCGTCTTTCTGGGCGCGGTTATTATGAGCCAGATGTTCGCCCCGGTGGTGCTGCTGGTGGGCATCTACCGTCTGATGATGAAGATAAGCCTGGTGAACAATATCCTGGGGCTGATCCTGCTGAACGCGGCCTTCAACCAGGCCTTCGCCATATGGCTGCTGCGGGGCACGTTTCTGTCCATCTCCCCGGATATGGAGCAGGCGGCCAAGATCGACGGCTGCAACACCGTGGGCTCCCTCATCCGGGTGCTGATCCCCATGGCCGCGCCGGGCATCGTGACCACGCTGATCTTCGTGTTCATCAATTCCTGGAACGAATACACCATGGCCCTGACTCTCATCAGCACAGACGTGTTCAAGCCCATCACCGTGGGTATCAACGTGTTCTATGGCCTGAACATGATCAACTGGCAGTACCTGTTCGCCACCAGCATCTTCGCCACTATCCCGGTGATCATCCTGTTCCTGTGCATCGAAAAGCACCTGGCCAGCGGCCTCACCGCCGGCGGCGTCAAAGGATAATGATCGGAAAACTGAATAAACATGTAAGTCCCCCAGAGCCATAGGCTCTGGGGGACTGTGTTCCATGGCAAGAGCGTTCAAGTTCCCACAAATCACGGGGAGAACGAAAGTTGAGACCCTTGATCGGCGAACGCCGGGCCTCCTGTCTTTTACAGCTTTTTTACCGTCCGGCCCACGTAGATCTTCGGGGCCATGACATAGGAGTAGCCCTTGTCCTCGCAGTCCCGCCGGTCCAGCATCCAGAGGAGCCGCTGGGCCACCAGACGGCCCATCTCGAACCCCTGATGGACGGAGCAGGTGACGCCCTCCGCCTCCCAGTCGTCCCCGGAATAGTCGAAGCAGACGATGGACATGTCCTCCGGCACCCGGCGGCCCATCTTGTCCAGGGCCTGGCGCACCAGACGGTAGACCAGGTAGTTGCAGCAGACAACGGCGGTGCACCGGGGCAGGCTTTTCAGAAACCGCTCGATGGAGCGGACGAAGCTCTCGTCGTGGGCCTCGTTGGACACGCACCACTTGATGTAGTCGTCCTGAAACTCCACGCCGTGGGTCTTCAGCGCCTCGGCCATGCCCTGGAACTTCTCGATGCTCTGGTAGTTGTCATAGACGAATATGCCCGCGATATGCCGGTGGCCGGCGGAGATGAGCAGGTCCAGAAGCTCCCCGGCGCACTGGGTGTCGTTCACGATCACCCGGGGATAGCGCAGATTCTTGTAGTAGTTATTGTAGAACACCACGGGGATGCGCCGCCGGTAAAGGTCCTGATAGCAGTCCAAATTGGGGTTCATGAGGCTGGCTTTCACGCCGTCCACGATGAAGCCGCTGAAATTCTGGTGGACCACCGTCTCCAGGCACCGCCTCTCGTTGGCGAACTTGTTGTCCGTAAGGAAGATGCTCATGTCCACCTGACCGGCGGGCAGGACAGAGCGGATGCCCTCGATGAGGCGGGAATTGGCATTCTGGTCCTGGCCCTGGAGGATGAGGCCGATGTGCCGGGGCGCGCCGCCGGTGTTCAGCTCCCGGCTCAGGGCCAGGTCCTTGTTGAAGTAGGTGCCGCTGCCCTTGATCTTGTAGACCACGCCCTCTTCTGCCAGGCGCTCAAAGGCGGAGCGCACCGTCTCCCGGCTGACCGAGAGACGGCGGCTCACAGCGTTCTCCGACGGCAGCTTCTGGTTGCCGGAGAACTTGTTTTCGTCGATATAGGCCAGGAGCCATCGGTAGACCCTGTCCGTTTTTGAGCCCAGGCCCGCCACGCCTCAGTCGGTGATGACGGGGCGGACGCCCTCGGCCCGCTCGATCCAGGCCAGCAGCTTTTCCCGAAGCTGGGCCTTGATCCCGGCGTAGGCCGGGTCGGCTACCACGTTGGTGAGCTGCCAGGGGTCGGCCAGCATGTCGTAGAGGAAGTCGTCGGCGTAGGTATCCGCCGCGGCGGCTTCGCCGCCGTTGACACCGGGGGCGTACACGGAGTAGAGCCAGTCCGCCGTGCGGATGCACCGGCCTACCCGGCTCTCGGATATCTGGGCGAACACCTCGTTGGGCCGATCGGGGTCCTTGTGCTCCACCACGTTCAGGAGGTTTTCGCCGATCATGGCGTCGCCCACGTCCACCCCGGCGATGGCCAGGATGGTCTTGGGCAGGCTCTCGG
>CANPVS010000016.1 GCA_947581795.1 uncultured Oscillospiraceae bacterium | reverse complement strand
TCATTGTAGCTTAGGCATGAGATGGGTGGAAGCCGGACTGGCTGCCCGGCTTCCCTGTCCAACTTTTATTGTAATAGTAGGAAAGAACAACGACGCCCTCATTGAGAAAGCACAGGACTATACGGAAGCCGAAACCGGCAGCGTATCGGATCGCGTCGGTCTGACGCCGGAAACACAGTCGTCGGAAACCACCGCGCAGGAGCAAAGTGCCGGAGGGAATAATTCTTCCGCCTCATATAAATATCAGAACACTTTTGCAAGTACGGACGGCTCGATCAATGTTACAGTTGATGCCGAGGTTATAGCGCCGGAAGCGGATTCGGCGGCCATCATCCGTGTGACCGACGGGTCCATCACCCAGGCCCAGGCGGATGTGTTAATGGATTCCCTCGTCCATTCGACGCTCTACGACCCCTACGCCCCGGCAACGAAGGACGCCATCATGGAGCAGATTCTGAAGGCCAAGCAGCAACTGGCCGCCGGCCCTACAGAGGATGACGAGGGCATGAATTACCTGGATGAGGACGGAAATGTGGCCACCTGGGAGCAGTGGATGCAGCAGAGCATCGACCGGCTCCAGGAGGAGTACACGAGCGCCCCAGAGGAAAACGAGCAGGCACCCATATCCGGCCAGTTCGTAGAGGAAGAGGAATGGGGCGGGATGTCTCTCATATACGGCACCGGCGTTTCGGAGCAATACGGCTACGAGTCGCTCCAGATACAGAATAATACCACAAGCCTTGGCGCCTCCCGTGCGCTCTACGACCGAAACAGTGCCGTCAAGGAGGGCTATATCCTCCTCGGTTCCTCCTCCATCCAGTACGCGGACGTGACCGGCCGCGAGCTGCCCGGATTGACCATTTCTGCCGATGATGCCCGTGCAATGACTGACCCTCTGGTGGAAAAGCTTGGCATCGAAAATATGGCGTTTTACGCCGCCCGAAAGGGATACGAGCAGCAGCCGGAGCGGGATTTTTGGGTCGTGCTGTACACCCGCAGTTTCGGCGGTCTGCCCATCACCTACACCTCCGCCACCGGCGATATGATGACGGACGCGACGGTGTATAACGAACCCTGGCGCTATGAGACGCTGGCCTTTTTCGTGAACGACAGCGGTATCGTGGGTATGCACTGGGAGGCCCCCTATACCATCGGGGACACCGTGACGTCGGACTCCGCCTTGCTGAGCTTTGACGACGTGATGGCGGTTTTTGAGAAAATGTACCTTGTCAACAACGATGGTTTGAAACAGACAGTCACAATAAATCAGATTCGTCTAGGCTATACCCGCATCGCGGAACAGGACAAGGACGGGTCCGGCATCCTCGTACCCGTGTGGGATTTCTTTGGCGCCGTCACAGACGAAAACGGGAACACAAAGGACGATCCCTACGCAAGTCTCCTGACGGTCAACGCCATAGACGGCAGTATCATCAACCGGGATATGGGCTACTGATATAAAACCATGACAAAATCAGAAGCCACAGTCCGCCGGCTCAAAAGGAGGGTCAGGAATGAACTGCGGCTGATAGTTGTACTGCTATTGCTTATCTGCACTACTATTTTGCTTATGAAAGCCGAAGATGCCCTAGAGCATAAGGCACAGACTTCCGAGCAAAAAGTCACGGAAAGCATACCGATAGCAGAACCTATCAGCACAGAAGCACCAGCAATCAATACAGTAACAGATATAGCTACTCCCGGGCCGACGGAACCGTCTCCGTATAGCTGGCTGGAATGGAAAGAAGGCCAATTCGTCCAGGTAGAGTATGGGACGGAAACCTCCAACGATATAGACACAAGCAGCTTTATTGATCCCTCGACAAAAAACAATCACGATCTGGTCGAGTGGGCAAAAATGGCCTGGAGGAACCAGTGGGGCTATGTTTGGGGGACCTTCGGTTATGTTCTGACAGAGAATCTGCTGGCTGACCGAATCGCACAGTATCCAGATGATCTGAATGAATATGTAGATATAATCCGGCAGAAATGGATGGACCGAAGGGTCGTGGATTGTGCTGGCCTTATTAAAAGCTACGGTTGGTATGATCCGCTGACCAATTCTATTGAGTACAGCACAAACGGCATGGTAGATACCGGGACAGACGGTATGTGGAACGCTGCCAGCGTAAAAGGCGACATCAGCACTCTGCCAGATGAACCAGGCATACTGGTCTATTCCACCAAAGGTCATATTGGTGTTTATATAGGCGGCGGATATGCTATCGAAGCCATCTCCCATGAAGGAGGGGTCGTGAAAACAAAGGTGGCTGACCGTCCTTGGACCGGCTGGCTGGAGTGCCCCTACATCAGCTACATATATTGACAGAGGTGATAAAAATGGCAAAAGCAAAAAAGAAAAATCCTGGCTATTCCCATTCTCTGCATCAAGAGAAAGTATTGGACACAAAGCTCAAGAAAGCCCTGGCCATTTCGGTCCCTGCTAGTGTTCTTGAGAAACTGAAAGTTGTTTTAGCGGATGCCCAAGAAGGAATCCATGATATACGTTTTTCTGGTGCAAAGTAACAACTACACTTTGCAACTGTCCTTCCTGCTATCTTCACCCCCTGTCTCTTTCCTGAAGTCAGGGGGTGTCACTAACATGAGCAATTCAAAAGATGAGTACCACTATACGTTCCTGCATACGTCAAAGCGTTTTTTCGCTCCGCTTCCTGCTGGGCACGGTGTTTATCACGGCGCTGCTGTTTCTATCCTCCGCTGGCACCATGGCCGATGCGTTTCGCTCGGACAAGGCTCTAGCTTACGGATACCATGGGAACTTTATATTAACGGCTTTAGGCGGTGACGCCATCACCATCTGCCTGCCCATCGTCTGCGCCCTGCCCTACGCCGCCAGCTATGTGGATGATGTAAAAACGAACTTTTTAAAGCTCTACATATCCCGCACCAGCAATCGGGGCTATATCCTGGGCAAAGCGGCGGGATGCCTGCTCTCTGGCGGTCTTGTCGTCGTGCTTGGCCTGTGGCTGGCCTATGGCGTCTCCGCGGCGCTGTTCACGCCCCTGGAGGGGCCGCTGGACCCGGACGTGCCGGACCCGGCATATACCATGACCCTTCTTCGCAACTGCGGACTTATATTCCTGTCCGGGGGATTCTGGTCCCTGTTCGGCATGACCATGAGCACCCTCATGGAGAGCAAATACATAGCCTACGCCGCGCCGTTCATCTTCTACTATGTGCTTATCATCCTCTGTGAGCGGTATTTCACCTCGCTCTATGTGGTCTACCCCAAGGCGTGGCTTTCCCCCGGCGAGGAATGGGCCATGGGACGGTGGGGCCCGGCGCTGGTTATATTGGAGCTGATCGCCGGAACGGTCCTGTGCTTCGGGGCCGCGGTGAGAAAGAGGGTGCGGGGGCTGTGAGAGCGTTTAGACAGATCATGACCGTGGCGGCATACGACTTCCGCCAGTGGCGCAGGAATCCGCGCATCGCCGTGACCTTTGCCCTGGCGTTTATTTTGAGTTTCCTTTTGAGCGATAAGGCGGTGAACTTCGCCGTGGCTCACAAGACCACCATGCAGCTGGCCGAGCCCTTTATCTGGACATTCGGGGACAGCAACTCCATATTGCTCATATCCCTGCTGCTCATACTGCTTTTCTCGGATATGCCCTTTCTGTCCTCCGGGACGCCCTTTTTCCTCATGCGTATAGACCGCGCCAAGTGGATCACGGGCCAGCTTGTCTATACGGTGCTGGCGACGGCGTTGTTTCTCCTGTTCGTGCTGGCGTCCACCATCGCGGTCAGCGTCCGCCAATCCTACATAGGCGACGTGTGGAGCGAGACGGCGGCCATCCTGGGCTACTCCGGCGCAGGGGAGGAGATCGCGCTCCCGGCGCTGGTCAAGACCCTGGAAATGAGCTTTCCCTATCGGTGCATGGGGACCATCTTCGGCCTCATGCTGTGCTATTCCGTGGTGATGGTGTTCATCATGCTGGTGTTCAACCTCACGCGGGGCGGCGCGGCGGGCATCGTCAGCGGCTTTGCGTTCAGCGTGTTCGGCCTGCTCTTAAAGCCTGACACCATCCAGACGGTGATGCAGCTGCCCGACGAGCTTTTTTACAAGGCAAACGTGGCGGTGGGGTGGCTGTCGCCCCTCAATCAAGCGACATACCATATGCACAACTTCGGCTATGATCTGCTGCCCCGGCTGTGGCAGTCCTTCGCCATCTTCGGCGGGCTCATGCTGCTGGGGTATATCCTGGCCCTCGCCGCCATTCGCAGATATAACTTTGTATTCACGGGAACGGAGGGATAGCCCATGGGCGCCAGCGCCATCAGCGTACAAAGCGTGTCCAAGACCTTTGGGGACACGCAGGTTTTGCGGGAGGTCAGCCGGGAATTTGAGGCGGGCCGCGTCCATGGCATCGTGGGCAACAACGGCAGCGGCAAGACGGTGCTGATGAAGTGCATCTGCGGCTTTCTCCCACCCACCAGGGGACGCATCCTGGTCCGGGGCAGACAGGTGGGCCGGGACATGGACTTTCCCGACGACACCGGCATCATCATCGAGACACCGGGCTTTCTGCCGAACCTCACGGGGATAAAGAACCTGGAACTGCTGGCCTCGCTGCGGCGGCGGGTGGACCGGGAGGGCATACGCCGGACGATAGAGCGGGTGGGTCTGGACCCGGACAGTAAAAAGCCCGTGGGCAAATACTCCCTGGGTATGCGCCAGCGGCTGGGCATCGCCCAGGCCATCATGGAAAATCCATCTCTGCTCATTCTGGACGAGCCCTTCAACGGCCTGGACAAAAACGGCGTGGCGGATATGCGCCAGGTCATCAAGAGCCTGCGGGAACAGGGCAAGACCATCATCCTTGCCAGCCATAACCAGATGGACATCGACGAGCTGTGCGACACCGTATGCGAGATGGATGCGGGCGTCATGACCATGGTGAAGTGATGGAGCCGATATTGACCTTGCAAAACATATCTGCCTATGACGGGACGGGCCGGGCGCTTCTGCCGCCCATGGACCTGACTATATTTCCTGGTGAGAGGGTCCGCGTTATCACGGAGCGCCCCCGGTTTGAGGCTCTTGCGGAGATCATAGGCGGCCTCCGGGAGCCGGACAGCGGCGAGGCCGCGCTGGACGGTCAAGTGGGCTATATGGCCCCGGAGCCTGGTTTCTGGAAAAGCATGACCGTACTGGATAACACGGCCTTGACTCTCATGGCGGATGGCGTGACAAAATGGGAGCGGCGGGACGCCGCCATGGACGCCCTGGAGAGCGTGGGTTTGGACTACGCCGCCCATACATATCCCAAAAGCCTGTCCTTGGGCGAACAGCGGCTGGCGGCATTGGCGCGGGCGCTGGTGAAAAAGCCGGCCCTTCTCATTCTCACCGAGCCCACATCCATGCTGGACGAAAAGGAAACTGAACGCTTCGTGGACGCCCTCACGGATCGCTGGGAAAAAGACGGATCGGCGGTTCTTTTCTGCGGGAGCGGTATCATTCCTGCCGACAAGACCATCCACATATAGGAGAGAAAGAATGATGAAAAGACAGATGGCCAGTCTGCTGGCGCTGCTCCTGCTGGCGGCCTCGCTGCCGACAACGGCGTGGGCGGCGGAGGGGGAGCCAACGGGCGAGGATATACCGGCTGTGACGGAATCCCCCCTTTTGCCGGACATGGCGGCGGAGCCGACCATGCCCCCGGAGGCCACGCCCACGCCGGAGGTGCCTGTCACGGAGGAGCCCACGGAGCCCGCCACGCCTGCGCCCACGGAGCCTATCGCTCCTACGGGCCAGATCGTGCAGCTTCAGATCGACGACGCCAACATATACGAGGGTATGGACCGGGCCTACAAGGACGGCTATGTGCCCCAGGTGTCGGACGGAACGGTGACGCTTGTGGTGCCCCTGGTAGCCACCGGGCCCCTTTGGGGCGACCGTATCACCGTCACTCCCAACTTTGGGGACGCGGCCAGCTCGCCCATCCAGTTTCGGAACTACCAAAAGACCTTCTCCCTGGCGGACAATCCCGTGAACGTCACGGGCATAGAGGGCGAGGTCATCCAGACTGTCCGCTCCTATCTTATCCGCTTCGACTTTCCCCTCCGCTCTGATCGTAAAAACGGCACCTATCCCATCAGCCTGGACATCCAGGCAGAAGATGAAAACGGCGGAGCGGTCATTCAAAGCTACAACTGCTACGTCAATATCACCGATGGAAAAAATGAAACCACCGCCACGCCGGTCTACGGCGGCGGTGGCGGTGGCGGTGTATCTCCTACGGAGGCACCCGTGTCCGACCCCCGTATTCTGGTGAGCAAGTATAAGGTGAGCAAGGACCCAATCATGGCCGGGGAGGATTTCACCGTGACGGTCACGCTGAAGAACACAAGCTCCGAAGGGGACGTGCAGAATATGCTCGTCACCGTGTCCAGCGAGAGCAAGAATCTCGTCCTCAAAAACGACACCAGCACCATCTTCCTGGGGGATCTGGCCGCAGGGGGAACGACCGAACTGGAACTGAAATATGGCACGGACCGGGACACCCCCGCCCAGCGGTACGACATCAACCTCGCCATGGACTTCGACGACGACCAGGCCATGAGCATGACATCCTCCGGCTCGGTCACGGTGGCGGTGGCCCAGCCGGTGGATGTGGAGCTGTCTCCCTTTACCATGCCCAGCGACATCGGTGCCGGGGAAACGGTGCAGCTCTCTTTCCAGGTGATGAACCTGGGCCGGGCAGAGATATACAACGCACGGGTGGAGCTGGACGTGCCCGGCCTTTCCCCCTCCGGCAACGCCTTTATAGGCAATATGGAGGCGGGGACCTCCGCGACCCAAACGCTGAACGTGTTTGCCGGGATGAAGGACGGCGATGAACGGTATGGATATACCTCCGGCGTCGCCCGCTTGATCTATGAGGACACCAGCGGAGAGGAATACATAGAAGAAATAAAAACGACCACCAATATCAAGGAGTTGGTGATTGCCACGAAAAATCCGATCCAGGAACAGGAGGAAGCGGAAAAGGAACAGCGCCAGGCCGCTCAGTGGTGGATATTCGTGGCGCTGGGGGCGCTTGCTATCGTCCTTGTCGCCCTCATTGTGGCTCTGCGGAAGCAGACCACGCCGGTCTCCCGTCACGCAAAGCGATGAGGCTTATGGACTATCTGGCCCTGGCCGGGCATGGGCTGCGCCGAGGCTATGAGGCGGCATCCGTCCTCTTTACGGCAGCCGCAGTCACAGCCATGTGCTTCTCCGGCGCGATCCTCGCGGCCATTCATAGCGAGAAGGCCGCGCCCTGCGAGCTCTCTGTGACCGCGCCCAGCTACCTGTCCATTACGGAGCAGTCCGTCCAGGATTTTCGGGCCATAGACAACGTGCTGGACGCCACGGGTATCGTGGAAGTGCCCGTCACCGCCTCCAGCGGGAAATACAGCGCGGGCCTGACCCTTGTGGGAGTAGATGGGGAATACCTGGGTGATTTGGCCTATACCACGGGAGAGCTGTTTCCGGCGGGCGGCGCTATGCCCTGGATCACGCTCAGCGAGGCAGCGGCACAGTCGTTCACGGACCCCACCGACAAGACGAAGCGTTCTGCCAGCTATATGCCGGACATTGACTGGCTGGGGGCGGATTTCTCCCTGGATATGGGCAGCAGCATCATTTCTGCCAGGGTGAGCGGACTGTTTGAGGGCGACGGCCCTGCCGCCTACATCGGCCTGGACATAGCAAAAACGCTCCTGCAAAGCCAGGGGCAGGCTGCGGGCTTCACAGGGGCACGGGTACGGATAACGAACATTGGTGCCGCCGAGGATGTTTCCAAGGCCATCACGGACCTGGGCTATGAGGTTGCGGACCGGGACAGCGCCCGGCAGGAGAAGTGGGACGCCCAAACCAGAGAGGCGGTATATCTGGCAATCCTGGGAGCGGCGGGGTTCCTTTGCGCTGGCATGACACGCCGGACTGGTGCGGCACTATGCCGGGAGGAGACACGATGCCGGGATGATGTCCTTCGCTGGGCTGGGATGAGCAACGCCGCCATCCGGGGCATAGCTGTCCTCCGGGGCATATATCTCTCCCTTCTCGGCGCGGGCATTGGCATAGCTGCCCATTACCTCATTGCGGCTCTTGTCGGGCTGAACTCAGGAACGGCGTCCACTTTCGCGTTGACGCTCCCCACACGGTTGATTTCACTATTGTTGTGTCCATATATCATTATGGGTGCCTTATTCGCAGGAAAATAATACTGTTTGGGGCGGAAAAGAACTAATAATGCTCCGTTCTCCTGCATGGGAGGGCGGAGCAAATAAAGCGCCTGTTGATTACAAAAAGTTTCGTTTCTTGCATTTTGTTTACATCTTCCTATACGACAAACTGACATGGACAAGCCGCTGGCGACCCCATAGAAGTACCCGCCTGCGGCTCTGACGCAGGCGGGTATCTTTCATTCCATTTCTTTTTTGCCGGGGCAGCTTTCCATTTCCCGCAATTCGCGCCCCAAGGCGCGAATCGTCGCCAACAGCACTTTCTGCTCTTCTTTAGAACCAGTCATATACAAATCGGTGATCTCCTGAATCTCCCGCTGCTGCCGATCCGTGGCTGGATGAAGGATGCTGTCATAGCTTACCCCTAAAGAATCCAGCAAGGTGGCCAGCACCTCAAAGGAAGGATTGATTTCCGCGTTCTCAATGCCTCCGATATGCCGCGTGGATACGCCGGTCAATTCAGATAGATACTCTTGTGAAAGGCCGCGCCTTTTGCGGGCCTCCCGTAGTCCCCTCCCAAGCGTAATAAGTCGTTCATCCGGCATTACCCTTTCACCTCGTCCCCATTTTATCTTACCGGGAACAAGGCTTCTATAACCCTATCGTTCCGATTAAATCCGCAATATCTTGCAGATTATGTGCTTGAAATAGCTTTTTTAACACGCGCCGAAGGGCCGTTAAAAAAAACGGCGGCTCTGCGGATGTATTCGTATACCTAACTATGCCATAGCTGTCGTTTTGGGGAGTACAGCTATGGCAAATTTTTATGGCCCTACGCGCTGCGTGACCTGTTGGGCAGGTGATAATCAAAAAAAGCCACGGCATAGCAGCGGCATATTCCACACATAAATCGGCAAGATTTAGCCGATTATTCCGCACCTATACATCCGATTTCAATAAGACCGCCGAATACTTCTTTGGAGTGTTCGGCGTTTATCTTTGTCGAATCCGCACGAACCATGTCGGCTCCATCGGCTGCTGCGGCCCGCCCTGCCGGTCTGAATTTTCCCCAAAATTCAGACTGACAGGAGGAATAGTAATGGATGGCCGCCATCCAAATAACGATAAGCCCCGCCCCAAGAGGCGCAAGGCAGAAGATAATCCATACACACTCTCTGAAATGGTAGATACGGCTTCTATGTCACACTATTACATATCGTTCATAGATGGGCAGGGCAGGAATATCCGTCTGGAGATCAGCCAGGAACTGTTCGCCACGTTTGACCGCTTTGAGTTGGATGACCTCTCCTTTCTCAACGAGGTGGACAACCACTATGAACACTCAGAGCTGACGGAGGCAACGCTGAACGCGCGGGCGCTCCATAAGCCAGATACGGTTGAGGACATCGTATCTTACCGAATCCAAAGCAAGAAGCTGCGAGAGGCTATTGCCCATCTGCCACAAACGCAGCGCACCCGGCTGGTCCTCTACTACTTCGGAGGTATGACATACAAACAGATTGCAGACATGGAGGGGTGCAAATATCAGACAGTACAAGAGTCAATCTACGCCGCTTTGGAAAAAATAAAAAAATTTTTGAGTTAGACCCTGTGTTTTGCCCTTTGAGTTAGGAAACAGGTGGAGGGGTACTTCTCCTCCACCCGTTCTCCGCTGCTGCGGTGAATGGGGTGCCTTGACAACCGCATACCCATTCATCAGACACATTCCCGTTGCTATTGTGATGAGCATGAGCCACTTTAGCGGCTGCGCCATGACCTGCCAAACGACAGAGAGCGATCCCAGCCTGCTATGAGCGCCGGGCGGCTCCCGGCGCGGCAACGACCAGCAACGGGGACAATGATACTCCCGTCCAGCCACAGTCGGCGGCAATCCGAGCCTGGCAAGTTCAGAACCGTCACAGGCAATGGGGGCGGTCGCGTGAGACCCACGCGAGGGTGAGATGCCCGTGGAGCTGAAGCCGCCAGCCGTCTGATGACTTCCCATCGGTGATCCGGGGCGTCGAGGACAAATTGGATCGCCTCCCCATATTGGCCAAGCAGGTGAACAACAGCATTAGAGATTACAACATCTCTCCAACAGTTATGTAAACTTGCTTGGCCTCTACATAGGCGGGATTCCCCGCTTTATTTCTTTTCGGGAGGTCAAAAAGAATGGAACGGACATATTTGCGAGGCGACATATACTATGCCGACCTCCAGAAAGGCGTCGGCTCCGAACAGGAGGGGTATCGCCCCGTCGTCATCATACAGAACAATGTGGGCAACAAATATAGCCCGACTGTGATCGTGGCAGCTATCACCAGCAAGGCAGATATGAAACCCCATCTGCCGACACACTACTATCTCAACGGAGAGGACGGCTTAGAAATCCCGTCTATTATTCTTCTGGAACAGCTCCGCACCATCGACAAGAGCCGCTTGGATGGTTACATCGGGCATTTGAGCGAAGAACACATCGCCGGCATGGATCATGCCCTGGCGGTCAGCATCGACCTAATAGAAGAACCGCAGTCAAAGAAAACGGCACCTCCCGAACAGATCTCAATGACACTGTGCGGGAAATGCCTGGATTCATATCGGCGAGCTAACGCCTACCATATCCGTAGAGCCAATCCATCTCAGCTTATTAAAGAGCCTTGTATGTTCTGCGGCATACGATTGGGATATGATTATCTGCTCACTCCAAAAGAGAGGGGGCAGATTTAATTATGGCCAGAACAAGGAGGCCCGCTCCTGCCAGCACACAAATCACCCCGCTTTTTAAAACCGTAGACCAAATGAGCGAGATCTCCGGCATTGGGATTTGCAAATTAAGAGAGCTGATCCAAAACCAAGAAATCGAATATATCAAAATAGGAACGCGATACCTATTGACTGAGCGGGCCGTATTGGACTGGTATCAAAGAAACTGTACGCGGCCAAAGCTCGCTGATGCAAAGGAGGCAATGTAATGGCCATTTCACCCCGCCAAGTCAAGCATAAGAGGACAGAAGAAGGAATTGTCACCGACCGCCCTGGAACGGTCTATGATGTCTTTATCTCCTACAAGGCACCAGACGGGAAAAGGAAAACCTACGCAAAGCGCGGATTCCCGACCAAAAAAGCAGCCATTCAGCACGAGGCAGAAATGCGTAACAAGTTGCTGAACCCCTCATACGTCCCCATCTCTCAGACGCAGGCCAAGACGCTTCTCAAAGACTATCTTTCTTTCTGGCTTGAAACATACGGAAAAGCCAATCTTCGCCCCAGCACATTCTCCAGTTATAAGGGTATGATTACGACCCATATAAACCCCTCTATCGGGCATATTCCTCTGCGGAGCCTGACATCCGAAAACATTGATGCCATGCTCAAAGAGATGTCGAATAAGAGGTTAGCCACCAGCACCTGCCGATATGCTCAGCGTATCTTGAGCGTTGCTCTGGAAGGCGCAATAAAGTATCACTACATTGAAAGGAATCCGGCGCGTAATATTATGACAAAGTTCGGAAAAAGCGCAAAGACACCGCCCCCTTATACCATTGAGCAAGTGCAGAAGCTGTTGAGCTTATGCGCCAACGGGGAATGGGAAATGCCCGTGGTATTAAGCGGATTATACGGCCTCCGCCGCGGTGAAGTTCTTGGACTTCGCTGGCAGAATATCGACTTGAAGAACAAAACCATTGCCATTGTGGAGCAGCTTCCCTTCGGGCTTGCCCCTGGCACAAAGGTCGTAGAGGAAATGGCTCCGACCAAATCACATGATCGTACTATTCCCATCACAGATGTGACCTTGCCCTATTTCATCCGCCAGAAACAATTACAAACCCGCCAGAAAGAGCTCACAATGCTTGCCGGCCAACCATACTATGACAACGATCTCGTTGTCGCAAAAGCAGATGGAAGCCCGCTACGGCCTGACCACCTCTCCACTCAATTCCCTCAATTTTTGAGACACAACGACATGCCCCATATCAGATTTCACGACCTGCGGCACACAGCAGCTACAAATATGCACGAGCTGACAGGTGACTTCTATACTGTTGGGGAAATCTTGGGCCACACTCTGAAGGGCGTAAGCACCGCCCTTGGAATATCCACCAATATGCCCGATGTAACTGCCAAATATGTAGAGGTAAGAGCCCCGCGAATGAGCATCGTCCTAAAGACCTACCACAATGCTGTTTTTCCACGGGAGGCAGAACGCCTTGCAATAAAGAAAGCAAGGAGCCGCGATGATGCCAGATGAACCCCGGCGCATCATTCAACAGCCAGCTGCGGGGAGCTTTCTCCCCGCAGCACCCTCTTTCTGTGGACAGTAATCATATAGTATGTTATACTCTCTATGACCTTATCGAAGCCATGTCACCACTTGTAGCTTCATGTTATCGTGGTGTGAAATTGTTGAAATCCTCTCCCAAGCATCGAATATGAAGTTGCATAGCGATATATGAAGATATATCATTTTCTTGTTTTTACGGGCATTTTGGCATGAGCGGATATGAAGATATATGAGGATATATCGCGTTTTCCTCGTAATCTCCTTTCTCGAAATCAGGTAGACCGCAAGGTCTCGTGGGTTCGAATCCCACCGCTTCCGCCACGTCAGAAGAGCTTTGAAGATTCGAGGCCCTGGCAAGCCAGGCCCCCTCATCGGTCAAAGCTCTTCTTCCTTTTTCCCGCAAAACCCGCTTCGCCGGGCTTTCGCGGGAGCCCCAGAATGGGGAACCTGCGCCGCAGCGCAGGTCGGATCCCACCGCTTCCTTTGACATCGTATTTTCTCCGGAGGCCTTGCCATGACCGAGACCCACTATAAAATAACGGGCTTTCCCGTCCATGCCGCGCTGCTGACGGATACCCACGGCGCGGACCCGGCGCCGCTGCTCGCGTCCCTTCGCCAACACGCCCCCGGTCTCATCGCGCTGGCCGGCGACTTCGTGCCCGGGCTGAAACCCCGGCCTGGCGTCCGCGTGGAGGGAAGCAGGAACGTAACAGAGCTGCTGACCGGCTGCGCCGGCCTCGCCCCCACCTTTATATCCCTGGGAAATCACGAGGCGTACCTCTCTCCGGATGACCTGAAGAGCATCCGCGCCACCGGCGCCACGCTTTTGGACAACAGCTATGTCACAGCGGATATAGGCGGGACGCGGCTGGTCGTCGGCGGGCTGTCCTCGGGATACTATACCGCCTATCAACAGTACGGCGCCACGGAGCGCATGGTCCGGAGCCCGGACCCGGATACCGGCTGGCTGGAGGGATTCGCCGCCGGTGAGGGCTACCACATCCTGCTCATGCACCACCCTGAGTACATCCGCCTCATCCCGCGGTCCGTAGAGCTGGCTCTTTCCGGCCACGCCCACGGCGGGCAGTGGCGGTTCTACGACCTGTGCGCGAAGCAGTGGCGGGGCGTCTACGCCCCGGGCCAGGGCTTTTTCCCCAAGCTCACCGGCGGCGTGGTGGACAGCCGGCAGATCATCAGCCGGGGCCTGGGCAACACCACCCATCTGCCCAGAATACACAATGACATGGAGATCGTCTACATCGACCGCGGCTGACGCAAGCACAGACAAACCGCCCTGCATCGTCTGATGCAGGGCGGTTTTACCATGTCGAGCGTTACTTGGTGAAGGTCAGATCCAGGTCCACGTTCAGCGGGGTCAGGCCGTCCTGAAGGGTGTTGCCGTCGATCCAGGCCTCCTTATAGGGCACGGGCCGGCCACTCTCGTCCTGATAGCCGCTGCCGTGGCCCACGGCGGTGACGCTCTCCACTTGCCCCGGGTCGATGAGCCGGTTGAACGTATCGTTCATGAGAAAGTCCTCGCCGTAGCAGCCCACGATGGAATTATCCATATAGGGCTCGCTCTGCTTCAGCACGTACTCGCTGCCGTCGGTCATGTGGATGACCACGTCGTTGAAATAGTAGTTCTGCCTGTAGGGGTTCCCCTCCGGGGGCACGATCTGCATCCCCACCGGGGAGATGCTTGCGCTCCAGCCCTCCGGGCCGGAGAGAGGCGTGACGGGCACTGCTGTAGACAGGGGGAATATCACGCCGCCCTCGGCCAGCACATCGGCGGCCAGCGTGGCGTCCGGGTCGTGCTCCTTGACGACGCAGAAGGTCAGCTTCAGGTTTTTGGCCTCCTCCATGCCCCCCATGGCCGCGAAGTACATGGCCACCGTCTTTCGGGTGTCGGTGCCCCCTGCCGCCACGAAGCTACGCTCGTCCAGGAAGTGTATTCTCTCGCCGTTCTCATCCGCGAAGTACAGCGTGGCGCTCCGCAGGGAGCCGACCATATTCGGGTCCTGATTCAGCATGCCGCCATCCTCGGTGAATTCCGTGCCGGGGAAGCCGTTGGGGTCCTCCATGGTGTAGGTGAGCACGCCCATGCCGTTGGCGTCCATGACGATGTTCTCCACGGTGAAGGTCACGCCCTGAACGGTCACGGACTGGCCCACGCTGGCCGTCTCGCCGCCTACCAGCTCCTCCGCCGCCTCCGGGTCCACCGGCGTCCGCTCCTGACCGGGCACGACATATTCTATCACCACGCTGCCCTCCTCGTCGGTGAGCTCCACGTGCTCCGGGTCTTTGCTTTGGATGGCCTCGTTGCCGAACACGGTGTCGAAAAATCCCGTGTACTCCCCCACGGCGTAGACCGTGACGGACAGGGCCGCGACCAGGATGGCCGCCACCAGCGCGCCCCGCAGGGCGCTGCGGCCCGCCTTCTTCCCATACTTTTCCGCTTTTTCTCTGTCGATCATAACCAATACCTCCTCCAGGGTATCCGGGGAGGCGTGCAGGGGCGCCAGGGCCCTGCGGATGGACTGCCTTTCATTCATCGCTTTTCGCCTCCGTCAGCATGTTTTTCAGCCTCTCCCTGGCCCGGGCCAGCCGGGTGCCCACCGTGGGGTTGGGTATGCCCAGCAAATGCCCGATCTCGGCAATGGAATAGCCCTCGTAGTAATATAGGACGATGACGGCCCGGTATTTCAAATCCAGAGCCATGATAGCCTCGTACAGATCCCGGTCCCGGTCGGTCTGGAACACCAGGGTGTTCTCATATCCCGCCAGGTCCTCCCGCTTCCGCCAGGGGGAGCGCAATATCTTTTTGCACTCGTTCACCGTCACCCGGATGAGCCACGCCTTCACGTGCTCGCCGCTTTCAAACGCCTTGTCGGTGCGCCACAGGGCCAGCAGCACGTTCTGCGTCACATCGTCCGCCTCCTCCCGACTGCGCAGGTAGCTGTAGGCCAGCCGGAAGATCATGTCCATATGCTTTTGTGCCAGGGATGTGAACTGCTCTCTTGTGAACATGTTCCGTTTCCTCTCGAAAAGCTTTTCACTGACAATATCCGCGAGGGTGCCCGGATTTTTCACCGGACGGCGAAATTTTTGCAAAAAAGTCCGCGCCCAAAAAGGCGGTGTTGGTGAATCCGTTGTCCTCCGCATACTTCTGGAGGATGGCTTTCTGGTTTCAGATACTGTTGCTGTCCCCCCTGTAATTCATCGTCCCTTGAAAGGCGGCAGTACAGGGCCGCGACCCTGTCGCTGTCTGTACAAGACCGTCGTGTATTCAGGTGTTCCTCCTTCCCGACCGGATATTCATGTCTGAAGTGTAAAATTTGCTTCGGCTTCCTTTTTGTTGCTTATAATCCGTTGCCTCAAACTCCGTTTACTTATATAATACAATATGGAGGTGTATCTCTATGATTACTGAAGACTTAGGCAAACGAATACGTGAACTGCGCCGGAAAACCGGGATGAGCCAAGAAAAGTTCGCGCTGAAAATAGGCATGGACAGAACCTACTTTGCATCCGTAGAGGCCGGCAGGCGGAACATTGCAATCTGCAACATAAAGAAAATTGCTGACGGGCTGGATGTAACGCTCAGCGAGTTATTTGAAAAACTATAAGGAGAAAGATATGATATACGATATTAGTCAGGAACTGAGGGATTTCACCTATATTACAAACGTGTATAAATGCATTGCTGCATATAATCTGAAAGGGCATCAGATTGGCAGGAAAATAGGTGATATGTTGGAAATTATTACCATGGGCGGAGTTTATAAGTGCCCAGAGCTGCTGAGACGTTTGGATACCGAGGGAAAACTCGAAGGCTTTACTACAGCAGGTCACAAGGTTGAATTTGGATTTTACAATGATCTGCAACATAAAGAGGGTTTGTTTGGAGCGGTCGAATGTAAATGTGTAGGGGTGGAGGAAACAACCGCCGGTAAAGGGCAGGCTTGCTTAAGAAAACTGCATGACACGGAATCCTTTACACTTGATTTTAATGGCCGCTGGATGGATGCGCAAATTGTTCAAACTATTACACTTTTATCACATGATGATCATTCTGCCACTATACGTTTGACAAATTCCAAGAATTCAGATGTATATGAGATTATCATTTCTGTTGATGGAAATATTAAGATAATAGTTGACGAAAATCAAAACATTTTACATACGACTCCCAATGGCAATATGCTGGATGAGATCCCCGGGATTATTCGTATCTGTAAAACAATAAAGCTCGATAAAATATCAGATGGAATTTGTCAATTTTCTTTATATAATTGCTTAACAGGACCACAGACAATCGAAAAAGCAAAGCAAGCCTCTCTGGTTGCTATGGATCTACGAAAAAAGATAGATGGATGTTGGGGGAAAGAAGAATTATCCGATGATGACCGTAACATGAATTTTCTTCATGTGATATGCGAGTTTTCACATTGGGAAGAAAAATCGCGAAACGTGATAAAAACTTGTATCGACCATAACATTATAGTTCCGGATGCTATAGTTATTAAAGCATTTGAGGTGTTCGAGGAAAAATTCGGTATTCGCCAGATGCTTGATAAGATTAGTAAGAACAATTATGCTAAAGAAGCTGATGTTAAAGAAGCAATTGAGCATGTCTTCACATTTTTTGATAATCATATCTTTTATGATATTGCTTTAGAATCATATGTTAAATTCGACTATCAGAACAACAAACTTGTAGTTACCCGCATATAAAGTAAGTGCAGCCGCGAAATTGGCTGCACTTATTCTCACTTTTTGAAAAACATGATTGCGTCCTGTTTTCCTCCGTCTTTGTCATTATAATCGGCTCTGTGCTTATAAGCGTAGCGCCCCATTCCATATGCCGTACTTCGATAAGTGATTTTATCCACCGTAAAGCCAATACTTTCCATAGCTTTAACGAGCATTTTATGAACAGAAAAGAGTTCTTTATTAATTGTGCAGTCTCCCATAACCACACAACAATAGCCACCCGCCTTTAAGTTATCATAAATCGCCTTGTATGCATCAATGTTATGTCGGAAGTAATTATTGACAAAGGCGTCATTTGAGGCTGGGTAAGACCGTATTTCTTCGCTCTTAATTTCTTGATATGACAATTGTCCGTATATTTCCTCAAATCCAAATGCCCACAAAAACTTCAATCTATATACCGGAATATAATCAAAGCAATTAAGATATGGCGGATGAGAAATGACCAGTCCCATTTCCTTGTGATAACTGTTTTTAAGAGTAGCTATCTGTCCAGAAACTCTTGCGCTGTCGCTATTATCACAGATTGAAGCATGTGATTCAACGGTTTTAGCTGTAACTTGATTCCACGAATTCATTGTGGAAATCATTTCAATCAGTTTCTTTTCATACGCCTCATATGCATTTCGTTTCTTTTTCTTAGGATTTACATGAGGCCGCACCTCTGCGTCATGGGCCTTTGAAACACGCCGAATAATGGAGAAAAAAGCAAGAAGAAAGAATTCCCTATACTCGTCATGCGGCATCTGAAGTAAGTAATATTTAATTGTTGACAACTCTCGGATTACGTCGACATCAAACCATTTATCTATATCCGGAAAGTCAAGATATACTTGTTTATTAACATCTCTGATCCCAGAAGCATCTGCTTCACTAATGCCTTCAAAAGAAAAAAATGTTTGCTGCATGTCGGGGGAATCTGATGCTTTTATCTTTCCCATAAGTTCGCAAAAGCGTAATTGCAGTTGCTTATCGTCAAGATTATTAGTTTTTACATTCGAGGCCAAAACTCCAAAAGGATTAATGTCTATGCCTCCGGAAGAATAGCCAGCAATTTTTGCTTCAACAAGCGAAGTTCCGGAGCCATTATAATTATCAAAAATAAAGTCGGTTTGCGGAGAGATTACGCCTTTACCTTGAACGTAGTCAATAATATACTTCGCGACTTTTGACGGAAACTTTCCGTAATAACGAAAATAATCATGTGTTAAATAGGCTAATTCTGATATGGTTTCACTAACATCTAAGTAATCACAATTATATTTTTCTTTCGCATCATAGCTGGCAGAATCAATATAATCTTGGATTGTATTATCATTTAACTGTTCCCAATTCATTATGGGGCCTCCTTCAAGACAGTTCATGAGGCTTCTTGATTGCTCTTGATAATATACCATATGTATATTCAAATTTCAAGTAGCGTTACAAAGAATCGTCAATTTTCTATTGGACGGATCTCCGGAAAGGAAAAAATAATATGGACAAATATACATGCCGATTATTGTTCAATTTGGGCATAAAGAAAACGGCCATGCAGGAGCATTTCTACTCTTACATGGTCGCTTTTCTCTTGCCTCGCTTGAAGGTTGTCAGCTTAAATTTACTTGTTTTTGTAAATCCCTACGTTGAATCCCCAAAAGCCGTGGACTTTTCCTTGCCTCAGAATACCATCATGGCCGCGCCGGACACCGCCATCATCACATAAATGGCCTTGCGGATGAAATCCACGTCCACCCGTTTGAACACATAAAGGCCCAGAACATTTCCCAGCACCAGGCCCCCCAGGGCCACCACAAAGGCCCGGAGCACGTCCCCGTCGATGGCGCCGTTTAAAAACCGCACGGCGATCACATAGAAATTGGAGACGCTGAAATAGGCCTGGATGGTGGCCAGATACTCCTCCTTCGTCTCCGTGGTGGCGGAGAAGTAGAGGCTGGCGGGCGGGCCGCCGGTGGCGAACAGGCCGCTCATGACCCCTCCCAAGGCCCCGGCGAGAAGGCCGTTTTTCGTGTTGGCCTTCAGACGGATATGCTTGGCCGCGAAAATAAAGTACCCGCTCAGGATCAGCAGAAACGCCCCCAGCACTCGCTTCAAAAGGCCGTTGTCCATCCCCACGGCCACCCGCACGGCGAGAAAGCTGGCCACCAGGTACGCCGCCATGGGCGCCGCCAGCAGCTTCCAGCGGATGTGCTTCCGGTAGCGGACGGCCAGGATGGTGGACTGGACGAAGGTGACCATGTTGATGGCGGACGCGGCGTGGACCGCCGAGCCCAGGGCGTAGGGCATGAAGATCATCCCCAGCACCCCGAAGCCGAAGCCGCACACCGTATTGAGCACGCATCCGGCGGTGCTGGCCAGCAGAACGATCAGATATGTCATAGAAGGGACCCCTCCCCTTTTCGCTCTGTACGGTATACCATACCCGGCCCCGGAATGCAAGACGTTCCGGGCTTTATTGATTTTCCTGTGCAAAAGAATATAATGGTGGGGAAAAGGTTGAAAGGAGGCGGGCGCGATGCGGGACATGGTAAAAGGCGGCGTGGCGAAAAACATCCTCTCCTTCACCGTGCCGCTGGTGCTGGGAAACCTCTTTCAGCTCACCTATAATGCCGTGGACAGCATGATCGTGGGCCGCTTCGCCGGGGACGGGGCCCTGGCCGCCGTGGGCACGGCGGACCCGGTGATGAACCTTCTCATTCTGGGCATCACCGGCCTTTGCATCGGCGCGGGGGTCCTGATGAGCAACGCCTTCGGGGCAAAGGACTATGGGCGGCTCAAAAAGGAGCTGGCCGCCATGCTGGCCCTGGGGATGGGCCTGTCCGGGGCTATTTTAGTGTTGGGCCTCTGCCTTGCCCGCCCCATTTTCGGCCTCATGCGGGTGCCGGGCGAGGTGCTGCCCGACGCCTTGCGGTACATGCGCGTCATCTTTCTGGGCATGCCTTTCACGTGCCTATATAACATCTACGCCGCCGCGCTTCGCAGCATCGGCGACGCCCGGACGCCCACCGCTTTCCTCGCGGCGTCCTGTGTGATGAACGGCCTTCTGGATATCCTGTTCGTGTCGGGGTTCCACTGGGGTGTGACCGGGGCAGCCCTGGCCACGGTCCTGGCCGCCATGGCCTCCGCCGGGGCATGCGTGGTTTACACCTGCAGGAAGGTGGAGCTTCTCCGCCTGGACCGGGGGGACCTGCGGCCGGACCGGGCTCTGGTGGCCCAAACGGTCCGCTACGGCGCGGCCACGGCCCTGCAGCAGTGCAGCCAGCCTTTGGGGAAGCTCTTCATCCAGGGCATGGTGAACACCCTGGGGGTCAGCACCATGGCGGCCTTCAACGCCGTGGGGAAGATTGAGGACTTCGCCCTGGTGCCGGAGCGGAGCGTGGCCAACGCCATGACCACCTTCACCGCCCAGAACGACGGGGCCGGCCGGAGGGACCGGGTCCGGCAGGGGCTCATAAAGGGTCTCATGCTGGAGCTAGGCTACTTCGTGTTTATCTGCATCGTCATTTTGTGGCTCCACCGGCCCATGCTGGGCCTCTTTTCCACCGAGGCGGCCACACTGGCCGAGGGCTCCCAGTACTTCCGGGTCATGGCCTTTTTCTATTGGCTCCCGGCGCTCACCAACGGCGTGCAGGGCTTTTTCCGGGGCATGAAGCACATGAAGATCACCCTGGCCCTGACCCTGACGCAGATATCCGTCCGGGTGCTGGTGACGTGGCTGCTCCTGGGAAATCTCGGCATCACGGGCATCGCCTACGCCTGCGCCGCCGGCTGGACCGCCATGCTCATCGTGGCGGGGATCTACTTCCGCCGGGCGGTGTATCCCCAGATACGGTAAAAGCCTCCGGCGGAGCCGGAGGCTTGGATAGACTGTTTTTCGCTCACTGCCACGCGTGGGTGCGGATGTTCATGAGCATGGCGTTGAGGCCGGTGGTATTCATGTGGATGCCCATGGCGGTGTCGTCGGTGTAATCCAGCCGGAGCTGGCCGTTCTCGTCCATGAGAACGTCGTGGGCGTTGAGATACCGGAGTCCTTTTTCCTCCGCCATGGAATAGATCCATTTGTTGGCGGCGTTGATCTTCTCGTTGCTGATGCCCTTGGGGACCCGGCTGTCGATCACCGGGAAGATGGACTGGCAGATGATCTTGGTGTCGGGGCTGGCGGCCATGATGGCGTCCAGCATATCCAGGTAGTAGTCCCTGAACTCCTGTTCATCCAAAAACGCGATGCCGTTGAGGCCCAGGGTGATGACCAGGTATTCCGGCTGCCGCCGGGCGGCGCAGTCGGGGATAAAGAGGCTCACCGGCGCGGTGGGACTGGCCGGGTCATAGTAGTTGATAGGGTCTATCTCCCAGTTAAAGAGGCTCATGGTGCCGATGGAGTCCGTCCACACCTGGGTGAAGGGGAGCACATTATACCCCGCCAGCCAATAGGTGGTGCTGTCCCCCAAAAACACCATCTTGTCGATGTACTCCTGGCCCGCGTCCTCCGTCTCGCCCAGCTCCACGGGAACCGGCGTGGGCTCCGGCGTGGCGGTCGGTTCAGGCGTCGGCTTTGGCGTGGGAGACGGCGAAGCCGTGGGGGCCGCGGTGGGCGGCAGTGTGAACGCCGGAGAGGCGGTGTTGCGGGGGGCCGCCGTGGGAGTCGGCCTCGCGGAGGCAAAGCCCGTGCTCACCCACAGGAGCGCCCCCATAGCAACGGCAACGGCCGTGGCCAGTACGGTCACGACGATGACAGGCAAATTTTTGGGACCGGAACGACGCATAGAGAGCCTCCACGTAAGTTTGGCATTCGGGCAAGCAACGGCTTGAAAAACCGTCCGCGTCTTGCTATCATAGAATTATACAAAGTAATGATACATCCGTTTCATCGGAGGTAAACACGAATGGCACGAAAAAGCGAGCTGGCCGAGGGCGAAAAGCTCATATTGATGGCCAAGTCCCGGTGGACCAGCTTCATCCTGCCGGCGTTGGTGCTGGCGGGCTATATCGCCCTGTGGCACACCATCCAGGCCCACGGGGAGGACACCCTGGTGGTCCGGCTGATCATGGTGGCCTTCGGCCTCTGGGGCGTGCGGTTCTTCGCCCCCCGGCTGGCCACCTACCTGATGCTCACCGACAAGCGCATCTACGGCGAGGCGGGCATCCTGGTGACCAAGACGCTGGACGTGCCCCTGGACCGGGTGGGCGGCGTGTACGTGGAGCAGACCCCTCTGGGGCGGCTCACAGGCCGGGGAACGGTCACCATCACCACCGCGGGCAGCCAGTTTGAATTCCCCTATATCCCCTCCGCGGTGAAGTTCCGGGACGCGCTGACCCGCCAGCTGGAGCTGGCCCAGACGGAAGCGGACCGGCGGCATACCCAGGCCCTGGCCCACGCCATTGTGAGGGCCTACCGGACCGCGGAGCGGTCCCGGCGCTGAACAGCGATCACATTGTAACGGGAACGGCCCGCCGGGCCGTTCCCGTTTCTTTTTTACTTGTCGCTGGCGATGAACTTGTAGACCAGGGCGGCCAGAGCGGCGCCCACAAAGGGTCCCACGATGAACACCCACAGGCAGCCCATGGGAGCGCTGTTGCCTGTGATGGCGGCCACCACGGCGGGGCCGAAGCTGCGGGCGGGGTTCACGGAGGTGCCGGTGAGGCCGATGCCCAGGATGTGGACCAGGGTCAGGGTCAGGCCGATGACCAGGCCGCCAAAGGAGCCGTGGCCGGCCTTGCTGTCGGTGACGCCCAGGATGGTGAGCACGAAGATGAAGGTCAGGACCACCTCCACCAGCATGCCCGCCGCGGCGCTGCCGCCCACGCCGCCCAGACTGTTGGTGCCAAAGCCGCCGGTCATGTCGGTGACGCCGCCCAGGTTGAAGATGGCGGCCAGGATGCCCGCGCCGGCCAGGGCGCCCAGGCACTGGCTGATTATGTAGCCGATGAAGTCCTTGCCGCTCATGCCGCCGCTCATCAGAACGCCCAGGCTCACCGCCGGGTTGATGTGGCAGCCGGACACGTTGCCCACGCAGTAGGCCATGCCCACGATGACCAGGCCGAAGGCCAGGGCGGTCAGGATGTACCCGCCGCCGGCGGCCGCGTCGCAGCCCACCAGCATGGCGGTGCCGCAGCCCATGACCACCAGTACGCAGGTGCCGATGAACTCGGCCACATACTTTTTCATACTGTTCATTTTTAGTTCTCCTTCTCTTTTTTCAAGAAAGGGCCCCGCCTTGACGCGGGGCTCTTTTCCTGTTTACGGATTGCCGTTGTTGCCGCCGTTGTTCATGGCGGCGGCGCCGCCCATCGCGGCCGCGGAGGACTCGTTCTCCCGGCGGATCTCCCGCTCCCGGATGATGCGCTCCAGGGCCACGTAGATGGCCACGATCCGGTCCAGCTGGCTCTCGTCCAGCACGTCGATATAGTACACGTCGTGCAGGGACACCCACTTCTGGTGGGTCCGGGCCAGGACGGCCCCCAGCTGGTTGACGAACTCGTAGTTGTGCTGGAGCACGTCGCCCCGCAGCTGCCAGCCCAGGCCCTCCAGATCAATGACGTCCTTCATCACGTGGAACCACTCCGTGCGGACCTCCACCTGCTCGCCGTCGGCGAACTCGATGATATGGGTCTCGTGCAGGGAGATGGGCTTATGGGTGATGGTGGCGATGGGCTCGCCCGCGGCATTGCGGACATAGGTGGTGTCATGGATAGAGATGGCTTTGCTCTCCACCGTGTACATGACCTCGTCGGCCTCGTTCATGATCTCCATCTTTTTGTGGATGGAGAGCATCTTGCTCTTGGCGTGCAGAAGCATAGCGTTCCCTCCTTGAAATAGATGTTACGGCCCGCTTACGCGTCCGCCAGGCCCTTGAAGGCGCCCACGAGATACAGCACGGGCAGGATCAGGGTGACAGCCACGGTGATGATGATGCTGAGGGCGCTGTCAAAGAGGGAGATGTTCAGGAGCGCGCCCAGCACGGAGCCGATGAGGATGATGAAGCCCAGCACCTTGCAGGCGGTGATCTTGCCCTTCAGGCCCAGGATGCCGGCCACCAGGTCGAACACGCCCTCGCCGACGAGTATGACCGTTATGACGCCGCCCACGGCCACGCCGAAGCCCAGGTTCTCCGTGATGGAGGCCAGGATGGCGCCGCCCAGGATGGCGACCAGCAGGGCGAGCACGATGCCGACGATGCCAAGGATGACGAAGAGAATGCTGATGACTTTCAGAAGTGTATTGGGTGCTTTCATTGGTTGTTCCTTTCTTTTCAAAAAGAGTTTTTTCGATTTATCCTGTACGCCCCACCGGGGCGGCGCGGAGATTCGCTCACCCTCCTTTCCTGCGATATGTATTTATGCAGTCAGTTCGGGAATGTGGTCTCTATGTTTTTGCTGAGCTCTTCCTGCTCCTTGGCGAATTTCTCCGCCTGGCGCTTCTGCCACTCGGTGGCCTCCAAAAACTCCACCGGCTGGTTGACCACCACCTGCGGGAAGGGCACGTTGATCTTGTGCTTGTCGAAGATGAGCTTCATCTCCCGGTTCAGGTCCCTGACCATCTGGATGCGGTCGCCCTCGGCACACTGGGCCACGATCTTGATGATCACGCCGGAGTCGCCCAGCTCGGCCACGCCTTTGTAGAAGGGGCCGTCGGTGATCTTGGGCAGGTGCTTGCGCACGTTGGGAAGCTCCTCCTTCAGGATGGCCTCCACCCGCTCCAGGCTCTCGCCGTACTCGATGCCGATATCGCAGGCAGCGAAGGACTCCTTCCGGGTCATGTTGATGACGTTGGAGATAGCGCTGTTGTTGATGATCTTGATGTTCTTGCCGGGCTCCTCGATCTTGGTGGTGCGCACGCCAATCTCCACCACCGTGCCGCGCCAGTCCCCGATGGTGACGATGTCGCCCACCCGGAACTCGCCCTCGAAGATGATGAACAGGCCCGCCACAATGTCCTTCACCAGGTCCTGGGCGCCCAGGCCGATGACCAGGCTCAAAATACCGGCGGAGGCCAGCAGGGTGGCGGTGTCCACGCCGAACATGGCGAAGCAGAAGTACAGCGCCACGATCACGGACACGTATTTCACCAGGTTGTTGATGAGGCGCACCACCGTCTCGCCCCGGGCGTTCATGCTCCGGCTCAGGAGCTTCAAAAGGAACCGCAGGAGCATGCTCACTACGCTCACCACACACAGGATCATGATGTTGGCGGTGATGGCGAACACGTTCACGCCCCGGGTCCAGGTGCCGCCCAGGACGTAGCGGAACACGCTGGTGGAGGTGAAGGCGGAGTCCTTGTTGGCCACGGCCAGCACGATGAACGCCGCCAGCACGCCCAGCAGCAGCTTCATCACCATGGTCGTTTTCTGTTCCGGCGTCATCTCGCCCCAGCCCATGGTCTCGTTGCTCCACCGGCTGAAGGCGCTCTCGGTCTTCTTCACCGAGCCGTCGGGCATGACCACGTCCACCATCCGGGCCCTCTTACCGCTGGCAGCGGCCTTTTTGCCCGCCGCGCCCTCTGCGGCCGCGCCGGTCCGCTCAAAGCAGAGCAGCAGCCACACCAGAGCCAGGCACAGCATGCTGGCCCCCACGGAGGACAGGCTGATGAGCACCCGGTCGCCGGAAAGCTCCGCCGCCGGCCGGGCCACATAGATGAACGCGTCGTCCGTCTCCATGGCGGCGGCGTAGTACTTGTCCAGGCCCAGCTTCACATAGCCGCTGTCCCCGTCCTGGAACTGGGCCTCCTCCATGCCCTGGTCCAGGGCGCTGCGGCCGATATAGCGCTCGTCGGGATAGTAGATGAAGTTCCTGGTGTCCCGGTCCACGGCGAAGGCAAAGCCATTGACGCCCACATGGACGTTCTGCAGGATGGTGTCCAGGCCCATCTGCTCCACGGCGCCTTCCAGAAGCTCCGGCAGCACGGAGATCTGCACGAAGCCGTTGGCGTTGTCCGCCTCGTCCCGGATGGTCACGCCCACATACTGGCGATAGACGCCCACGTCGTCCTGCCTGGCCTCCTGGACCAGGTAGGGCACGCCCTGCAGCAGGGAGCGGAAGGCGTAGGACTGCTCGCTGGGGTCGTCGCTGAGGGTGAATCCGGTGTAGGGGGAGTCGGTGACCAGAAGGTCCCCGTTCTTGTCAAAGACGTAGGTGTACTCCACGCCCAGGGCCCGGCTCATGCGGGTCACGGCGTCCCGGGTCAGCAGGTCGGGCCGCTGGTTCAGGATATAGGCGGCTACCTGGCCCTTGCTTATATAGCTCTTGTCGTAGCGGGCGGTGAGCTGGTCCACCTTCCGGCTGTTGCGCTCCAGCTCTGTGTCGATCTCCTCCAGGCGCTGGGCGTTGGCGACGGAGGCCCGGGACATGGAGAACAGGGTCTGCATGTAATAGGAGATGACCAGGATAGCCGCCAGTCCGACGACGGACACGGTGGCAATCTTCCGGCCCACCTTTTTGTTGAACCGCCAGGAGCCCATGGTCTTCCAGTCTCCCCCGGCGGAGCCGGCGCGCCGCTCCTCCCGCAGCAGGAGGATGGCGTACAGGACCACCAGGGTGATGACGGTGAAGAACACAAACAGTACGATGATGACAGTGATGGCGTTGGCGGAGTTTATCTCCCCCCGGCTCACGGCGCACAGGACATAGGCGTCGTCCGCGCGGACCACGCCGCAATAGAGGTCCTCCCCGTTCACGGTCATCCAGGCGCAGTTGCCGTCGTCCAGGTCTTCCACGTTTATCCCCGCGTCCAGCGCGTCCAGGCCGATCAGGGCCTCATCAGGGTGATAGAGGAACGTATAGTCCTTAGCGGAGACGGCGAAGGCATAGCCGTTCAGGCCCACCGACACGCCCCCCAGCATGCTCTCCCAGGAGGCGGTATCGGCCACCATCTCGTTCAGCTCCGCCGGGTCCTGGGCCACCACCGCCATGACATAGGGAGTGACCCAGGCGCCGTAATAGCGCAGATGGGTGTCGCCGATGTCCACCTGGAACGCGTCGGAGGGGTCGGCGTCGCGGAACACGGTCCGGAGCTGGTTGAACCTGGCACGGGTGAAGTCCACGCCCGCGGGCCGGGCCTGATAGATGATAATGCCGCTCTTGTCCAGGACGAACACGTTGTCCACGTCCAAAAGCTTCCGGTAAGTCTCCATGATGGGCCGGTTCAGCTCCGGGTCCACCTTCTGCCGGATGAGGAAGGCCAGGCTCATGGCTTTGGACTTATAGATGTCGTCATAGGTCTGGCGGACCTGGTCGGCGGCCAGCTCGGAGGAGGCGATGAGCTCCCGGAGCTGGACCATCTTCTGCTCCGTATCCTGGCGCTGCTGCTCCACCGACAGGTGGTTCTGCATGAGCACCAGGTACCCGCCCAGCAGCAACAGGCACAGCGCCGCGACGAGCACCGCGGCGATCGTTTTTTTCTTCAGCTTATCCATGGCAGCCCCCTCAGTCCCACTTGTCGACGAGCGCGTCCACCGTGCCGTCGGCGAGCATGTCCTCTATGGCCTTGGCCACCTGGCCGCTCAGCTTGGAATCCTTCTGCGTGGCCACGCCGTAATACTGCGCGGCCAGGGACCCGGGCAGGTAGAGCCGGTCCTCGTTCATGTACGCCTGGGCGATGCAGCCGTCCATGCACACCGCGTCCACCGCGCCCCGCTCCAGGTCGTCGGACAGCGCCTGGTAGTCCTCGCCCTCCCGGAGCTTCACGCCCTTATCCGGGTCGATGGCCTCCATGGCGGCGGTCACCAGTTCCCCGGCGTTGGACCCGGCCAGCACGCCCACGGTCATGCCCGCAAGGTCCTCCGGGGCGGTGAACAGGGAGGAGCGCTGGACCATGAACACGGTGTCATCGTGATAATAGGGCTCGGAGAAGTCGAACACCTCTTTGCGCGCGTCGGTGATGGAGTAGCAGGCGATGAGGCAGTCCACCTGGCCGCTCTCCAGCGTCTCCCGGCGGGTGGCCGGGGTCACGGTGACGAACTGCACGTCCTCCCGGCCCAGGCGTTTGCCCAGCTCCCGGGCCAGGTCTATCTCCAGCCCGTAGTATTTCCCGGTGGTCTCGTTCAGGTAGCTGAAATTCACGATGTCGTCCCGAACGCCCACCGTCAGCGTGGTCTCCGCCGCCAGAGCCCGCCCGCCGGGGAACAGCCCCACGGCCAGCGCGGCCAGCAAGAGCAGCGGCACTATACGGTTCTTCTTCATCTTTCCGACCGTCCTTCCCTGAAAGACATAAACAACAATATTGACCACGGGCGGCTGCACGTCACAATACCGCCACAGTATACACCAAACTATATTATACCATACAGGTTTTTCCTTCGCAATAAAAATGTGTTTTTATGTGTTTCGTCCCTCCCTCCGGGCGTTGGCGCTCCGGAGGGAGGGACGAATGGTCAGCTATCCTCTTTTTCTTTTTCCTTTTCTTTTGCTTTTTCCGTCAGGTCTTTTACCACCTCGCCGGCGATGATGAGCCCCGCCACGGAGGGGACGAAGGCCACGCTGCCGGGGGCCGGGCGGGAGCCGTCCTCCGGCGTCCCCTCGGGCTGGAGGGGTTCCTCCTCGGACCATACCGTCTTGAGCCTTTTGATGCCCCGCTTTTTCAGCTCCCGGCGCATGGCCCTGGCCAGGGGGTCCATCCGGGTCTTGTAGATATCCCCGGACCGGAAGGCGGTGGGGTCCAGCTTGTTCCCAGCGCCCATGGAGCTGATGATGGGGACGCCCGTCTGGTCGCACTTCACCGCCAGGGCCAGCTTTGCCGCCACGGTGTCCACCGCGTCCACCACATAGTCGTATTTCTCAAAGGGGAAGTCGTCGATGTTGTCCGGCAGGACGAAGCGCCGGTAGGTCTCCACCTTTGCCTGGGGGTTGATGGACAGGATACGCTCCTTCATGGCCTCCGTCTTGGGCCGGCCCAGGGTGTCAACGGTGGCGATGATCTGCCGGTTCAGGTTGGACAGGTCCACCTTGTCGTTGTCCACCAGGTCGAAGGCCCCCAGACCGCTGCGGGCCAGGGCCTCGCACACATAGCCGCCCACGCCGCCCACGCCGAACACGGCCACACGGGACCGGGCCATGACCGCCATGGCATCCGGGCCCAGGAGGATCTCCGTTCTGTAAAACGGTCCGTGCATACCGCTCCCCTCCTTTTTCAAAATCTTGCTCACACTTGCTCACATTGTAGCATGTCTTTTTCCGAATGCAAGGCCAAAAAGCCCCTTTGGGATGCAATTCGAGTCGTGTTTTTGTCGATTCGAGACAGAGCGGTTGACGGCCGCCCGTAATTCCGTTAGTATGGTATCGTAAAATTGTATTGAGGGGGAACACACCATGAACGACAAAGAGATCCTGAACGAAAAGGAACTGGAGGGCGTCGCCGGCGGGGCGATGAACGACGCCATGCTGTACGCTGAGTTTATGGCGTACTTCATCACGCACAACTGTCCCGGCTGCGCGCTGGCCGACGCCGACTGTCCCTATGCCCTCGACCCGAGCCTGGTCTATGAGGAAGTGAAGCACGACAAAAAAACGCCCTGCCCCCATCGGCCGAAATAAAATGGAGGAGCACCCCGTGAGCGAGGAAAAGACGCTGAGCGACGAGACCGTGAAGGCCGTATCTGGCGGTCTGGAAGAGCATGACGATCCATTTTTTACATTTTTCCATGCCAACTGCCTCTGCTGCCGTTTGACCGCGGACTGTGTCTATGGAAGTTTTGAACATGCCTTTGAATTGCTGGGCAGCAGGCCGGACGCGGTGTGTTTCGGAAAATATCTTGACCCTTAAATATCAAAAATCAGGAGAATCATACCATGAACGATGAAATGAAGCTGGACGAGAAGACCCTGGAAAAGATCACCGGCGGGATATCCGCCGATGATCTCCAGGCGGCCGAGATCTTCCGCGTGCCCTTTATCGACGCCTATTGCAGCCGCTGCTCAAGATGCAACACGGAGTGTTCCTATCCCAGCGGCGACCCCTTCGATACGACGGCGATGTATTATGTGTTCAAGGACAAGCCGGGCTGCCCCTGGATCGTCCCCAAATGACAACGCGGACAAGGAGGAAAACGCCATGAGAAAATGTGTGCGCTGCGGCGCGGAGATGGAAGAGGGCTTCACATTCACCGGCTCGGGCGGCAACGTGATACGGCGCAAGGGCCTGGGCGGGAAGGCCGTCTACCCCAAGGCGGCGCTGTGCCCCGTCTGCGGCGAGGTGAGCGTCTACGCGGACGAGGAACAGCTGGAAAAGCTGAAAAAGTGAGGTATGGATCGTGATGACTGACGAGAAGAAAACCCCGCGGGGGGGTAACCCCTGAACTGGAGGATGACGTCCTGGACGTAGTGACCGGCGGCGCCGCCAATGGGACGTTTCTGTATCGCTGCCCCAATTGCGGCTATGAGTATCGTGGCTTTCCGACGGCGAGGATCGAAGGTTCCACCGCGCCGTGGTGCCCGTGCTGCGCCGTTATTGATCACTGCAATACGAGAATGATTAAGGTCGGCTAGGGATAAAACAGAAAAGGAGAAACGACAATGTTTGAGATCGACGATAAAGGAGAAACGACAATGTTTGAGATCGACGATATGGAACTGGACAATGTGACCGGCGGGGCCGTCGGGCCCGCGGACCCCTCGCCCACGGCCACCGGCGCCGTCACGTACAAGTGCCCCAACTGCGGCGCGGTGATCTACGCCAGCACCCGGGATATGTCCGTGACCTGCCCCAATAGGAAGTGCATGAGCACCTTCAATGTCAGGAAGGGAAGGCTCGTCGCCTGCAGCCTGTGAGACCAAATAAACTAACATAAAAGAAAGGAAAAAGACCATGAACAACATCAACAGCAAGGAACTGGACATGAACGCGCTGGAGGGCGTGAGCGGCGGCGTGAAGGTGGACTCCGCCGGGGTGTTTCCCCTCATCATGCAGCACTGCGTTGGCTGCGGAGACCGCAGCGTTGAATGCTGGGCGTATCTCGAGGAGCTGAAACCGAAGTTCGCGGCGGGCGGCGAGGTGGAAGTCGCGTGCCCCAAGGGCAAGGAAATCCTGTAAAAAGAGCTGCGGGGCAGAACAGACAGATCAACGGATAAGAGGTGGAAAAATGGGCGAACAGATCCAGCGTGAGGAAGAGCTGCGGGCCGTCAGCGGCGGCGCGGGCGGGCAGAGCTTCGCCGCGCTGGCAGAGGACTTCGTCTGGACCAACCGGTGCGACACCTGCCCCGGAAGGCACCTCCGGCTCCATTACGGGATGTGCACGGAGGAATATAACCGGCTGCTGATGGAATGGTCCGCATGCGGTCCGGTGGATACCCGCTGCAAGCGCCGGCCGTGAGCCGGCGGCAGAGAAAAAGATCCCCCCGGGGGTGGCCGGGGGAACAGTTGGCAAGGGAGGACAGGGATGAAAGACGATTCCAAGCGGCGGTATTTGCCCGGCGCGGCCATTCTGGTGGCGGTGGCGGCGCTGATACTCGTCGTGTTCTCCCTTCTCAGCGTGACGGAAAAGACGGACCTGTCCCTGGGCGACACGGAGGAACGGCGCTTCGGCTGGCGCTATGAGGTGCTGACGGACGACGGCGTGCGCCCCTATGAGCCGGTGTTTGAGGACGGGTTCTATCTCCAGCTGCCGGAGGATACCCGGGCCGTGCGCATCACCCGGACCATGACGGAAGATATCCCCCAGGCGGAGCTGGAGTGGATGAGTTATCAGAACGGCGTGGAGGTGGTCCTGGACGGGTTCCTGCTCTACACGGACTTCCCGGACCTTGTCCGGGACGGGGACGGCTTCGTCCACCCCGGCGAAGAGCAGTGGGCCCGCGTCGGGCGGCAGCATCAGGACTGGACGGTGCGCTCCACGCGCATGAGCCTGCCCGCGGACTATCTGGGCAAAGAACTGGCCGTCACCACCTACTTCCCGGAGGGAGAGGTGGGAACGCCGGAGTATCCCTATCTGGGAAACGATGACTCAGGGCTGATTGCGACCTCCGTCGTGTCCACGGTGCGGAATAACACCGCTATGACGGTCTATGCGCTTTTGGCGGTGCTGATGGCGGCGGTGTTCCTGGTAGACGCTTATAACCGCAACGGGGACGGCCGGACGCTGCTTTTATGCCTTTACTTCCTGATGCTGTTTTTGATGGAGGCCTACAGTTCCACCGTCGGGTATTACAGCATCCTGACGGAGCGGCTGGACCTGCGGTTCGTGAGCGTGGTGTATATGGCGCCGCTGTACCTCTATCTGGTCCTGCGGATGAAGAGCCGGTGGAAGTGGCCCCTGTGCGCCGCTGTGGTGGCCTGGGCGGTCTTCGAGAGCGTGCGGGAACTGTGCCTGCCCGAGGGGATCGCGGTGCTCGTCGGGCCGGAGACGCTGGCGGTGCTCGTCGTGGTGACGGCGGCGTTGGCCGTGGACGGCCTGCGGTGGAAGGAGCGCACGAGGCTGGAGAAAAAGCGCATGCTGACCTATGGGCTCATCGCCGCCGGATTTACGGCGGTCTACATGCTGGACCGGATCCGGGCCTGGGACGGCGACGCCGTCGGCTATTTCCGGGACGAGCTGTGGCTGAGCCTGCTGGACGGCAACTGCTGGTCCTGGGTGAGCATGTTCAACGCCGTCATCTCCTGGATGGCCGTGCTCGTGGTGATCTCGGAGGCCGTCCGCCGGACGTTGGCGACCCGCCGGACCATGGATGTGCTCCGGGAGCGGGAGCGCCAGACCATGGCCGGGTATGAGCGGCTGCTGGCCTCAGAGGACGACACCCGCGCCCTGCACCACGAGATGCGCCACCACATGCTGGCCCTGTCCGCCATCCTGGCCGACGGGGACGTGGGGCGCGCCCGGCGGTATGTGGACGCCGTGGCCGACGACCTGGCCCATGTGCCCGGCGGGCGCTACTGCCAGAATATCCTGGTGGACATGATCGCCGGGAGCTTTCTGGACCAGGCGGCCGCCCAGGGCATCCAGGTGGAGCACCACCTGAACGTGCCCCAGGAACTGAACATCGCCGACGAGGACCTGAGCGTGTTTTTGAGCAACATGCTCCAAAACGCCCTGGAGGCCTGCCGCCGGATGGGCCCGGATCAGCGGCGGTACATATGGGTGGATATGCACCTGCGGGGGAATTTCCTCTGCGTCCAGTGCGTCAACAGCCGCCCGGACGAAGAGGAGCCCCAGCAGCGGGAAGGCCACGGCTACGGCCTTGCGGCCATGCGCGCCGTGGCGGAAAAATACAACAGCGCCCTGCTCCTGGAGCGGACGCCGAATGGATTTTCTGTGACCAGCGACTTCTGTCTGGAGCGTCTTTGACCTTCAGACAAAGGGATGCCGCCGCCTGTCGAAGGCGGCCAGTCCCATTTGGACGTCGGCGTAGTCGGCCCGGCCCATGGGCACCATGTCCCCGGAGGTCAGGCGCAGTCCGTCCCTGCCCAGCACGGCAATGTGCTCCAGATTCACAAGATAGCTGCGGTGCACCCGGACAAACTGCCCGATGGGCAGCTGCGGTTCCAGGTCCTGGAGCGTGCCCCGCCAGGAGCTCTCGCTGCCGTCCCGGCGGCGGAGCCTCACCACGTGGCTGTATATCTCGAAATAGAGGACGTCCGCCACGGGAAGGCGCACCATCCCCTGGGGGGTGGAGATGGACAGTATGTGGGGCGCGTGCCGCTCCAGAAACAGGTCCAGCACGTCCTCCAGCTGGGGCTGGCGCAGGGGCTTCAGCAGATAGTGGAGCGGCCGGACGTCATAGCCCGCCACGGCGTATCGCTCGCTGCTGGACATGAGCACCAGATCCATGTCCCAGTCCCGCTCCCGCAAAAGCTTTGCGAAGCGGATGCCCTTCTCCTCCCCGAAGAGGATGTCCTGGAACAGCAGATCGCACCGATCCCCCCGCTCCAGCGCGGACAGCATCTGGGCAGGCTCGGGATAATAGGTGACATGGCAGGCCGCGTCCCGTTTCCCGAAGGACCGGGACAGGGTAGACGAAAGCTCCGACGCGAAGGCGTTGTCGTCGTCGCAGATGATGACCTCATACATGGCCCGCTCCCCCCTTTTTCCCTGGAATAAAATTGTGGTATCATGTCGTGTGGTTCCGGCACGAGCCGGGGTCACAGCCGTTATTTTATCACACATTTCTCAATAAATCAAAGGTGACTCAATGACGAACAGCGATATGCAAAAACAGAACAGGAAGCGCAGGCCCATCCGCCGCCAGGTGCAGCGGATGGTGCTCTTGCTGTGTGTGGCGGCTCTGGTGGTCACGGGCGTGCTGTGGGCCGGGAGCCTGTTCGCCCTGCGGGACACGGTCCAGCGGGACAGCCGGGACCTGGGCGAGAGCGCGGCGGCCGCCGGCGGCGAGGCCCTGCTGGACCAGATGGAGCAGAACCTCTACAAGGGCGTACGGAGCGAGGCCGCCGTGGTGGACGAGAAGCTGGAGCGCTACGCGTCTTACGTGAAGGATTTCGCCTTCTATGCCCACCGGCTCTACGAGGAGCCGGAGGCCTACGTGCCCAAGGAGGTCCTGCCCCCGGACGCGGCCAGCCAGTATACATACACCATGCAGCTGGTATGGCGGGACGAGGATACGGACCGGGCAGCCGTCCAGGAGGAGATCGGCCTGCTGGCCAACCTGGTCCACCTGTGGCAGCCGGTGATGACCGGCGACGCGGAGAACATCGCCTCCATCTATCTCTGCACTGAGAGCGGGTTCATGCTCAATTACGACGAGCGTTCCGACCTGACGCCGGACTATTTCGGCTATGAGCAGTCCGTGTGGTACCAGTTGGCGCGGGACGCCGGGGACGTGATCTTCACCGTGCCCTATATGGACACCTTCGGCCGGGGGCTCATGCTCACCTGTGCCGCGCCCGTCTATGACGCGGATGGCCTCTTCGCCGGCGTGGTGTGCATGGACATGATGGTGGAGGACCTGACCCGCTCAGTGCTGGACATCGATTTCGGCGAGGGCTCCTACGGCTTTTTGGTGGACGGGGCCGGATATATCATCGTCTCTCCCCAGATGGAGTACGACGGTACCTTCGAGAACGTCCGGGACCCGGAATGCCCCGCCTATGAGGCCGCTAAGAGCATCATGAGCGGCGAGGCGGGCGTCGCGCCCACCTCCGGCGGGCTCTATTACGCCTACGCCCCCATCGACGCGGCCAGCTGGACGCTGGCCATCCACATGCCGGCAGACATGGTGACGGCCCCGGCGGAGAGCATCCGCACGGATATCACCGCCCGCATCGGCGCCACCGCCGAGACCATGGACAGCAGTATCCAGCGGACGGGGCTCATATCCCTCGCGGTGTTCATCGTTATCATCGGGGCGGTGGTCGGCATGAGCGGCGCCTTCTCCCGGCGGCTCACCGGTCCCCTGCTGGAGCTGCGGGAGGATGTGGAGCACATCAGCGCCGGGGACCTGACCCACCAGGCCGCCGTGCGGCAAAACGACGAGATCGGCGACCTGGCGGAGGCCTTCAACGGCATGGCCGGGTCTTTGGACAAATACATCCACGACCTGACCGCCATGACGGCGGAGAAGGAGCGCATCGGCGCGGAACTGGACATCGCCACCCACATCCAGGCCTCCATGCTGCCCTGCATCTTCCCCCCCTTCCCGGACAGGAAGGAGTTCGATATTTATGCCACCATGAACCCGGCCAAAGAGGTGGGCGGCGACTTCTACGACTTCTTCATGGTGGACGACAGCCACCTGGCCGTGGTGGTGGCGGACGTGTCCGGCAAGGGCGTGCCCGCGGCCCTGTTCATGGTCATCGGCAAGACCCTCATCAAGGACCACACCACCCCGGGCCGGGACCTAGGCGAGGTGTTCATGGAGGTCAACCGCCTCCTCTGCGAGGGCAACGGCGAGGAGCTGTTCATCACGGCCTTCGAGGGTGTGCTGGACCTGGAGACCGGCCAGTTCAACTTCGTGAACGCCGGCCATGAGATGCCCTTCATCCGCCGGAAGGGGAAGTATACGCCGGAGAAGATACGGGCCGGGTTCGTCCTGGCGGGCATGGAGGGGACCCGGTACCGCATGGGCACTCTGCAGATGGAGCCCGGCGACAAGCTGTTCCAGTACACCGACGGCGTGACGGAGGCCACCAACGGGAATAACGAGCTGTACGGCATGGAGCGGCTGGAGGCGGTGCTGAATAAGAACGCGGACGCCGCGCCGGACGTGCTTCTCCCGGCGGTGAAGGCGGACATCGACGCCTTCGTGGGCAGCGCGCCCCAATTTGACGACATCACCATGCTCTGCCTGGAGTATAAAGAACCGATGGAAAAACCGTAAGATCATAAAAACTATGGAGGTATCAAGATAGATGAACTGAGAGCGAGGACCAACCCCGCGTTTAACGCGGCCAAGTCCACCTTGGTGTATCTCATGAAGGCCGGGGACCAGGACGCGGCCATGATGGCCAAAGAGCTGCACATCGAACCGGACGAGGTGTTCAGGGAGGGGCAAAAAAGCGCCCTGAGCATGGGCATGATGGCGCAGGTAGACGCCTTCCACGAGATCATGGACCAGTTTTTGGCCGCCGGACCGGAAAAGACCGTGGTGGACCTGGGCTGCGGCTATACGCCCCGTGCCCTGTGGAAGGGCCTTGAAAACAAGCGCTTCATCGGCTGCGACCTGCCCATCGTCATCGACGAGATGGCCCCGCTGGTCACGAAGCTGCTGGCCGGTAAAAACCGGCCCGCGCCGGCTGAATACCGGGCGGCGGACTTTACAAGCTACGCCTCCCTGCGCTCCGCCCTGGACGGGGTGGAGGGGCCGGTATGCCTCACCAGCGAGGGGACGCTGGCCTACCTGACCCAGCCGGAGGTGCGGCAGCTGTGCGCCAACGTGCGGCGGGTGCTGAGAGAGTTCGGCGGCCGCTGGCTCACCCCGGACCCGGAGGCAGGCAAGCGCACTATAGGTACGCTGCGAGCCGTGATGGGCGAGGAGGCCATCAGAAATATGATGAGCGCCTTCAACACCCTGTCCGCCCAGTCGGACGTGACGGTGGGGAACAACGATCTTGTGATGCGCCTCGGGGAGGCAGGCGGATTTGAGAAGGCCGCGGCCCTTCTGGCTGAAAACGGCCTGAAGGCGAGACTGCTTCCCATGGGCGAGCATATGCCCGAGCTGAAGGTGTTCGCCCAGCTGGGCGGCCAGCAGCGGGAGAATATGAAGAAGCTGTACGCGGACCTGACCGTATGGGAGATCACCCCAGACCCGGCCTGGAGCGAGCCCGCCCCGGAAAAGAGCGGCGCCTATGCCCTGCGCACGGACGTGGATGGTCCGGAAGTGGTCTTCACCCTGCGGGGCCGGGTGGACTCCCTCACCGCGCCGGAATTCCTGGCCGCCTTTGAGAAGGCCGCGGACGCCCATGCCCTCAGGGACGCCAAGGTGGACATGTCTCACCTGGAGTACATATCCTCGGCGGGCCTTCGCGTACTGCTCATCATGGCGAAGCGCCTGGGCGCGGGCCATGTGACCGTCACCGGCGCCAGCGATCTCATCCGGTCCATCTTCGAGCAAACGGGATACAGCGATATCCTGACGCTGAAATAAACCTTTGCGCGCAAAACCTTTGATCATATTTTTTAACGGGAGGAAAAAGACAATGACAACTTCAGACAAGGTGAGAGTAGTGTTCAGTATCGTGGCGGCGGCCGGGCTGTTCGGCGTGGGCGTCGCGTTGTACAACAACGAGGCGCTGCCCATGTGGGCCCGCATCGTGGTGGATGTGCTGGCTGTGACGAATCTGGTCTGCACCATCGTGACCGCGCAGGAGCTGGCCAAGAAGGGCAAAAAGTAAGAGGGAAGAGGCATGCGCCGCCAGCTATGGCTGGCGGCGCACCGTGAAAAAGGAAGACATTAAAATGGATGAACTGAGAGAGCGGACCAATCCCGTGTTCAACACGGCCAAGGCCACGCTGTTGCAGCTGGCCCAGGCGGGCCACGCCGACGCCGCCATGATGGCGGAGAAGCTGGGCCTGGACCTGGCCGGCATGACCTACAACGACGATCAGAAAAAGGCCATGGGCCAGTCCAACGTCGCCACGCTGGAGCTGCGCTACCGGTCCATGAACGCCTTCATCCAGGCCACCGGCGCAAAGACCGTCGTGGACCTGCCCTGCGGCTACACCCCCCGGGCCCTGGAGGACTTCATCGCGGATAAACATTACATAGCCTGCGATCTGCCCGCGGTGGCGGAGGAGATGGGCCCGCTGGTGGATAAGATATTGGCCGAGCGGGGCCAGAAGCGGGACGTGGCCTACCACGGCGTGGACGCCACCAACTACGCCTCCCTCCGGGCGGCGCTGGAGGGGGCTCAGGGGCCGCTGTGCATCACCACCGAGGGCCTTCTGATGTACTTCACCGATCCGGAGCTGGCCGCCCTGCTGGACAACATCCGGCGCATCCTGGAGGAGTTCGGCGGCGTATGGATCACCCAGGACCCGGAGGTCAGCCGCGTGTACATGTCCATGACCATCGTGGTTATGAACGACCTCGCCAAAGCGAAGGCGACGGTGGACGCCCTGGACGGGAGCGCCGACATGGGCGCGGTCCTCAAAGCCATGGCGGGAGACAAGGCCCAGTCCACCCTGAACGCCTCCAAAAAGACCTTCAGCGGCGAGGCGGACGTGAAATTCGGAAACGTCATGCTCGTAAAGGGAGCGCCGGAGCAGCTTGCCGCGGCGATGGATACTCTCCGCGCCCACGGCCTGAAGGCGGAGCTCACGCCCGTAGCGCAGCGGATGCCGAAGCTGGGGAGCCTGGACGGCGAACGGACGGAGCTGGCCCGGCAGGCCATGGAGCACATCAGCCTCTGGACCATCACCACGGACGGGGACGCGGTGCCTCTGGCCGACGCGGGCGGCGACACATTCGGCGTGTCCATCAAGGCCCGGGGCGGGGTCATGGACGTGGCCCTGCGGGGCCGGGTGGACTCCCTCACCGCGCCGGAGTTCCTGGCCGCCTATGAGAAGGCCGCGGGGGCCATGGACCTTACCGACGTGCATGTGGACATGTCGGCGCTTGCTTATATCTCCTCGGCGGGCCTGCGTGTGCTGCTGATGATGATCAAGGCGGTGCAGCCCGGCCATGTGGCCCTGTCCGGGGTCAACGACACGGTCCGGGACATCCTGGCCCAGACGGGCTACGCCGACATGGTGACGGTCAAGTAAACATTATTGGGCAGATACCAGTAAAAGCCCATGACAACAGAGAATGAGGGCCCGATTACGGGCCCTCATTCTCTGTCCAGTTCCGCCAGAGCACAAAAAAGTAATTGCCCGAGGACCTTTGGTCCTCGGGCGATTGGTGGAGCGGGCGCAACCAACGGCGAACACCCCGCGCCGCTTGAAATCGCGGCCTCAAAATGTCCCTCTATCTCGTCCAGCAGAATATCATCAATCGTGATGGGCCTGTCCCCGCCGTTGAGTATCAGCGTCATTCTGTCGTCGTAGAGATAAATAGCCCGGAGGAAGATATTGACAAGCCCTCGGCGGTTGTTCTCGTCGTTGATGTTCCCGCGCTTCAGCGAGTAGAGAAAAGCCTTGATCTGCGGGGCGGTAAACGTGACCTGTTTTCCCATCTCCACCGCAAGCTGGGCCTGCAAGTCCTCTTTCTCCTTTTGGCGCTTCTCTATGCGCTCGGTGATCATATCGACCGCCTGCCCGCGCTCCAAGGCTTTCCAGAGGTTTTCAATAGCCGTGTCCGCCTCCTGTATCGCCGCCTTGATACGCTTGATGGCGGAGGTATCGTAATCTGCCTCGCAAGCGGCGGCAACGGAGCGGGCTATCTTTTCTATATTGCTGTCGGTCAACAGCTTGCGGCACTCTAAAACGACCCTGTCCTCAATCTTCTGCTTGTTGACAACTTTCTTTTGACACCGCTTCATCTTGGCGTTTTTGCAGGCATAATAGCGGTATGCCGTCCCGGATTTCCCGGTGCCGCCGTAGCCCGTCATCATCTCCCGGCAGTAGCCGCAAAACAGCTTTGTTGTCAGCAGATATTCCTCCCGGCCTCTGGCGCGGGCCGGGGCTTTCTTGTTGCGGTCAAGGATATGCTGCACCCGTTCAAAAAGTTCGTCCTCTATAATGCGGGGCATACCTCCCGGCGTTTCCGTGTCCCTGTATATGTAATACCCGATATAGCGTTTATTCCGCAAAAGGCGGTGTAAGCTGTTCTTGTTGAACTCCTTTCCGTGGGAGGTCTTTATCTGTTTCCCGTTGAGATACTTTGTAATCTCCGCGACGGTCTTTCCGCTGGCGTACATCTCAAATATCTCCCGGACAACGGCGGCCCCCTCCGGGTCAACATGGAAACGGCGCTCACTGTCCACCCAATAGCCGAGGCCGGGATTGCTCCCGTTGCTCAAACACTTCTCAGCGTTGATTGCCAGTCCCCGGCGTATCTTCTGTGAAAGCTCCGCCGAATAGTATTCCGCCATACTCTCCAATACACCCTCCACCAAAATACCGCTGGCGTCGTCGCTGATATTCTCCCTTGCGGATATGACCCGGACACCGTTCTTTTTCAGCTTCGCCTTATTGATGGCGCTGTCGTATCTGTTCCGGGCAAAGCGGTCAAGCTGGTACACAAGAACGCCCTCAAAAGTATGCTTGTCGCTATCAGCTATCATGCGCTGGAAATCGGCCCGGCTGTCCGTCGTGCCGCTCTGCGCCCGGTCGATATATTCCCCTATCACGATATGCCCGTTATTCTTGGCAAACTCATAGCACGTTTGAAGCTGGCCCTCTATTGATTGCTCGGTCTGGCTATGGCTGGAATACCTGGCATAAATCACTACATTCATTTCTTCACCCCCTCCAGCATTTCAATAATCGTCTTTTTCAGCTTGTCATTCATGGGCGAGGACGGGTCAAAACACATCTCAACAAACTGCCTCATATCCTTATCTTCTTCCAGGATTTTCGGCTTATATTCGTATAGCTTTCCCTGTGGTTTATCAGTGCGGCAACAAAGATAATCCATTGATACATCAAAATAATCCGCATACCAAATCAACACTTCAACGGGCGTCGCGGAGTAGCCTGTTTCGTATCGGTGCATAGTGGTCTGTGGAATACCCGCAATTTTTCCGAACTTCGCTTGCGATAGTCCAATACCCTCCCGGAGCGTCCTCAATCTTGCGCCTATATCATTACTCAAACATTTCGCCTCCTATCAAGATATATAATATCAAAAATTGATTGTGTTGTCAATCCATAATTTGAATTATACATTGATTCATCACAAGGCGTCCTATCCCTCGTCCCGGCTCGCAGCCGACCAAACAAGCGGCGCGTATCTGCCTGCGGCGGCAGGCGGATAGAAGCGGCTTGTTTGGGTTTTGTGGACACGGGACACAGATCGCGGGCGCGGTCTGTGGTTCACGGGGCCACAAAACAGGGGGATTCCAAAGGGGGCGGCGCACCCCTTTGGCACACAACCTTGCTTGCAAGGTGTAGTGTGTTATACCTGTCGGCGCGGCTGGCGTGGCAAACGGGGGCGGTGCTTTATGCCCCCGCTTGCCACGGCAGGAAAACGGGCGGGATTTTTGCGAATGGGAATGAGCAGAAAGCCTGTCCGTTTTCATTCAGCGGCGGCAGGTATACGGCCCCCGGCCCAACCTCACGTTACGGACAGGCCGAAAGAAAACCGCGAAATGGAGTAAGGCGGGCAAGCACACTTGGGCTTGCCCGCCTTACGGGCCACAAAGCAAAACCGGGCGAGGCTGTCAACGGCGGCGCAAAGCGCCGTTCATCTCGACCGTTGACTGTCCTGCCCGGTTTTGCTATCTCCCCGGCAAATGGGAATTTGTCACCCAAGAGGGAAGAAAACTTGAGTAAATAGCCAAATCAACTCCCGGTGCACTGGGTAATACCAATAGAAAAACCATTTGCAGGGCCGTCCTCGCTGGCCATTATAGAGCAGCATGAACGGCAGCGCCCAAATCATCCTGTTCTGAGAATAGTCGAAAAACGTTTCAAAAAAGCCGAAGCTCGGGATACGGTCAAAATCAACGCCGAAACTCCCCGCTATCCGTCCCGCAATGCACAGCGCACAAAACACAGCATAGACTATACACTGACGCTTTTTCGTCCCGGCGAAATACATGACAACGCCTAGGATTACCGCGCCGATGCCGTAATCCATCAAATAGAACGACGGGACCACGCTGTTCAGAAGACCTTCCAGCAGAAACGTCATGCGATCAGACCCATTGAGGGAATACACTCCATCCAACAACGGCAGATAAATCACCGTCGGCACAAGGGATAGCGCCAATCCAAGCACGCAAAGTCCCAATGTCCGCCACTGCTTCTCCCTCACGCTCTCAATCAGCCGCTCGATGAGCACGGTGTACAGGGCAGTGTAGAAAAACGTGAATATAATATTCCCCGGAGTGAAGTAGCGGAACCGATCTCCGAACAGGAGGTTCATGGCCGTGACGAACAGCTCCGTACCCATCCCTGCTAAGTACAGCCGTAGGATAAACCTCCTCTTGCTCCGCGTGTGCCGGATGCTCTGGACCAGCAAGAACAGGAAGATGGGCATGGCCAGCCGCCCGACGGCGCGCAGATAGGACTGATTCCGCATCACAAGAGGTATCTCGAAGGCAAACGCTCCGATATGGTCGACGGTCATGATGACCAGGGCGATGACCTTAAGCTGAAAGGCGGATAACCCTTTAGGCGCTGTCAAAACCGTTTTGCCGTTTGTGATGTCAATTTCATGGCCCATGTGCTACCTCCTTGGAAACAACGATTTGTCGCACAATTTAGCTTTCAAGATTATACCATATCCTCTCCTGTTGTCAACTCAGCAATGACTTTCTTCTTTTCTTGTCAAAATTTTTCTTTCTTCGTGGGAACAAAAGGTGTATACTTTTGACGTGAATAATTGGACGGGCCTATTCTCTCGGAAAGGAGGCGTTTCTGATTCTTGTAAAACTGCCCGCTGATACACCCTTTCGCTATCTTCCTCTTGTCTATATCCTGCCACGCGACCTGCTCTTGCGCTTTCCCACCCTCTGCAAGTTTCCCCGCAGGGTAAGCGATGTGTTTTGCTCCACGGAACTGTGCGAACTCATTAAAAGCGACGCTTTTTTGAGCGAGATAGTAGACGCCGTTGCCGCTCTGGTCTTTCCGTTTTTCGGCCTCGGCGGCTGGATTGAGCATTACACAGGCTATTGCCCCGTCTGGCAGTTGTCCATTCTCCTGCCTTATTGGGCCAAGGGTATAGAACGGGAAACGGGCTGGGGCTTGCAATCCCTATTCGATCTGCCGCCCGATTTTGTGATACCATTCTTTGAGCCGGAGGACGTAAAAGCAGCCATTGGCAAGGTCGTTAAACAAACCATCGAGGAACAGGGCTGGCGGCCCATATTGGACACGGTGCGGGAAATGCCCTGTGACGAGGACTTTATGCCATGGGACACCAACGTGCGAAAAGACTTCCTCCGCAAATGGTATCACACCCGCTCTAGGAGGGTGCAGACCGTTTCGCTGGAGGAAAGCATGGAGAGTGAGAACAGCGGTATCTGTTCTATTCCAGACCCGGCGGGGGACTTCACCGCCCAGGTGGAGAGCGAGGACTTCTGCCAGCGGTTTAAGGCTACCCTGTCGGAAAAGGACATGGCGATTCTGGAACTGCGGGCGGAGGGCTACGGCTACAACGAAATTGCGGACAAGCTGGGGTACAAGAATCACAGCGGGGTCGTTAAGCGGATAGAGGCGATAAAAAAGCGGTTTCTCCGCTATGAACAGGAGGCGGGACAGTGAGCCACGCATACCGGGGGCGGTATGCGTGGCTTTCTCGCGCCCCTGCCGGGGCGCGTTGGATGGATTGATTGATTGATGGATTGCGGGAGTGGGGTTTGTTTTTCCCCTTGCGGAAACAAGGCGTCGCCGTGGGGCAAAAAATGGAGCGGCACAGCAACGAAAATTCAGCGGACAGCGCGCCACCGTGGAGCGAACAGCGTTCACGGCCCGGCGCGGCTTTTCATTCTCCCGGCAAAACACACGCTAAACGGCAAAATTGAAAACGGTCCCTTATGGGGTACGCATGGAAAGGAGGCTTTTATGGCAATCAGAGAAGAAATCAAGTCCTATATCGTCCGTTCCGGCATGACCATGACTGAGGTGGTGGACAGGCTGTTCGACGATTACGGATGGAGCCGCAGCGTCCCGAATCTTTCGGGCAAGCTGCGGCGGGGCACGCTTCGTTACGGCGAGGCGGTGGAACTGGCGGACGTGCTTGACTACGACATTGTGTGGGTCAAGCGCAAGCGGTAAGGAGGCTGGATGGCAGAAAAAGCACAGCACGCGATATTGCGTTTTACCAAGCAAAAGGCGGGGCCTGCCGGGGCGTTAGAGGCGCACCATGAGCGGACAAAGGAGCAGTACGCCAGCAATCCCGACATTGACCTTACCCGGAGCAAGTACAATTTTCACATTATCCAGCCCACCCAGAAATACAGGCGGGAGATCGACGCCCGTATTAAGGCAGCGGGGTGCAAGACCCGGAAAGACAGCACCATGTTCGTGGACACACTCATCACCGCCAGCCCGGAGTTTTTTGCGGGCAGGAGCAGGAGCGATATTCAAGCCTATTTCACCGAGGCCGTAGCCTTTATGGAGAAAAAGATCGGGCGGGGCAATATCTTCTCCGCCGTGGTACACATGGACGAGAAAACGCCTCATCTGCATTTATGCTTTACGCCGATCACCAAGGACGGGCGGCTGTCCGCCAAGGAGATTTTAGGCAACCGGGCGCAGCTTTCCCAATGGCAGGACGAATTTCACGCCCACATGAGCAAGGCGTTTCCTGTCCTCCAACGGGGTGAGAGCGCCCTTGTCACCAAGCGGAGGCATATCCCCACCTGGCTTTTTAAACAGTCCGTAGACCTTACCAGACAGCAGAGGGCCATTGAACAGGCCGTGTCCGAGATCGGGCGGATGAACGCCGGGAAGAAGCGGGACGAGATCTTGCAGATGGTAGGGCCGTACTTCTCCCGGCTGGAAAGTCATTTGGGGCAGATGAAGAAATATCAAGCTACCATCGACTATCTGACCCAGGAGAACACGGGGTTAAGGGCACAAGCAAGGGACGCTTTGAACGGTGAGAGCGACAGACGGTTTGAGGTTTTGCAACTGAAAAAGGAAAATGAGCGCCTCCGGCGGTTTGTGCAAAGCATACCCCCGGAACTGCGCGAGACTTTGAAACAACAACAAAGGGGGAATCGCCATAAGGGAAAATTTGAACGCTGACAGAGAAAAATATGATATTGAACTTCCCCAGTCCGTGATAGAATCCTTCGCCCGGTTCCTTGTACCGGAGATACGGAAGTATTACGACAGCGAACAGGGGCAAAGGGAATTTGCACGCTGGCAGGAGGAACACAGCGGCATGACGGGCAGAGACTGAATGAACATAGTAAAGCGGAGGCCAAGGCTAAAAGTCTTGACCTCCGCTTTTTTGTTTGACATCAGAGCCACACCATAACGGCAAAGCCGCCCTTGAAATAATAGGTGTTCGTCCAATGTCCATTTGGTGGAGCTGAGGGGGATCGAACCCCTGTCCGAAAGCACTTCAGCGGAACCTTCTCCGGGCGCAGACGGTTATCTCGCGCTTACGCGCCTTTCCCCTTCCCGGTGCAAGCCGTCACGCAGGACGGGTCGGGTAGCTTCATTATGCATGGTGCGCTCAAAGCTTTGCGCACGCACGGACGCTGCTAGTCGACGCCCAGGCCCCGGGCCGCAGCGCTCCCGGGCTGGACGGGCCTGCCTTAAGCGGCGGCCAGAACGGTGTTGTCGTTCTCAGTTACTTTGAAAGGTTCCCAGTTTTAAGGATGTCCGGGTCATCCGCCCGCTTATTCCGCCCCCACGCCCCCGTCGAAACCATTGCAGCCCCGCGGAGCGCGCCCGCCTGCGGGCGCGCGACGCATGAGAACGAACTTATCTATTTATCTTATGCTTTTTTCGGTTCGGGATACTTCTCGCCGAAGGTCTCGGCTGTGACCTTGTGCATGATCTGGGGGGTCAGGGGCTTGTCGCCCCAGCCGGTCTTGGAGGCGGCGATCTTATCCACCACGTCCATGCCCTCCAGCACCTGGCCAAAGGCGGCGTACTGACCGTCCAGATGGGGGGCGTCCTCGTGCATGATGAAAAACTGGCTCCCGGCGGAGTCCGGGTCCATGGCCCGGGCCATGGAGAGCACACCCCGGGTGTGGCGCAGGTCGTTGATATAGCCGTTGGCGGTGAATTCGCCGGGGATGGAGTAGCCGGGGCCGCCGGTGCCGTTGCCCTGGGGGTCGCCGCCCTGGATCATGAAGCCGGGGATGACCCGGTGGAAGATAAGGCCGTTATAGAAGCCCTTGCCCACCAGGGACAGGAAGTTGTTGACCGTGTTGGGCGCGATCTCAGGATAGAGCTCCGCCTTGATGACGCCGCCGTCCTGCATCTTTATCGTCACGATAGGGTTTTTCATGCGTTTGCCTCCTTGAATTTCCTGTCCATCTCCCGCCGGGCGGACTTTTCCGCCGCGTCGGTCCGCTTGTCATAGAGCTTTTTGCCCTTGCACAGCCCCAGCTCCACCTTCACGAGACTGTCCTTGAAGTACAGGCTCAAAGGCACCAGGGCCAGCCCCTCCTGCTGTACCTTCGCGCCCAGGCGGATGATCTCCCTCCTGTGCATGAGAAGGCGCCGGTCCCGGTCCGGGTCGGCGTTGAAGAAGCTCCCCTGCTTGTAGGGGCTTATGTGCATGCCCTTCACCCAAAGCTCCCCGTCCTTGACGCGGGCGTAGCAGTCCTTCAGGTTCAGAGTACCGGCGCGGATGGACTTGACCTCCGTTCCGGTGAGCTCGATGCCCGCCTCGTAGCGGTCCAGGATGAAGTAATCGTGCCGGGCCTTCCGGTTCTCCGCGATCAGCTTCGTTCCCTTTCCTCTTGCCGCCATCCGCTCACCTCCCGGGGTCTGTTCACGGGGTATTATACACTATTTTTCCAGGATTAGCAATTCTTACCGCCCACAAAGAAAAAAGTTCACAATTGGGCGTTTTCCCATAATAGCACGTTCTCAGCGCGAAAAATAGCGGCCCAGGGCGGCGAGGGCGTCCTCCCCGATGAGGCAGGTCCCCCGCTCCCCGGCCCAGGCCTCCCACAGGGCGTCCGCCCCGTAAGGCTCGCCATATTCATATAACGCCGGACAGACGCCCTCCGGGTCCAGGGCCAGTATGTATCCATCCCCTGACCTATACAGGGCGCTGGCTGCAGTTGGGCACCGCAGCGCCCCGCCCAGCAGGGCCTCCAGGTCGGGAAAATAAAAGGCGCAGCGCCTGGGCCGCGCGGGCCGGGCGATGATGAGCGTGTCCTCTCCGGCGGCGAAGCACTCCGCCTCCGTCTCCGGCCATGGGGCCAGTCCCCGCTCTGCCAGCGCCTGCCGCACCAGGCACAGCATCTGCTCCCGGCTGGGCGGCGCCTCCCGGCTGACCCAGAGAGACACCAGCCTGTCCGTGGCCTGTACCGTTTTCATATACCGCATCCCCTCCATGCACAGGGTTCCATGAAACGATTATAGTCCAAATGGGTCCCTCCCGCATAGAATAAAAATGTGGTAATTTCAGCGCAGGGGTAGTATTCCGGGGAAAAATGTGGTATTATGTAACCTGTTCTGAGATAACAGGGGGAGATCGCCATGGACCATACAGAGACAAAAAAGCGCCGCGTGAGCACCTATCAGGGGGTAGTCGTGGACCTGACGGAGGACATCGTGTCCCTGCCCAACGGGGCCACGTCCGTCCGGGAGGTGGTCCACCACCCCGGCGGGGTGTGCGTGGCGGCGGTGGACGACGAGAGGAACGTCTTTGTGGTGCGCCAGTGGCGCTATCCCTTCGGCCGGGAGCTGCTGGAGCTGCCGGCGGGGAAGCTGGAGACGGGTGAGGACCCGCTGCCCGCGGCTCAGCGTGAGCTGAGCGAGGAGACGGGCCTGGAGGCGGACAAATGGGAGGACCTGGGCTGCATCTACGTCTCCCCGGGCATCTCCACGGAGAAACTGTACCTCTTCCTCGCCACCGGGCTCCGCCAGGGTCAGGCCCATCCGGACCCCAACGAATTCCTGGACGTGGAGAAAATGCCGCTTTCCAAGCTGGCCGCCATGGCCATGGATGGCACGGTCCACGACGCAAAGACAGTGGTGGGGGCGCTGAAAGCCCTTTCTTTCCTTGGCAGGAATTGATTTTCCTGTCTGTTTGTGCTAAAATACCATCTTAGCAAAGTATGGGCCGGAGTCATTCGGCCGCTGACCCACACGGGAACCGCATTTACTGAACGCGGAGACGGCCCTGCCGCTCTCCCATCTCTTACATATAAATATCTGGGAGTTTTTATGGAAAAGTACGTTATTCACGGCGGGAAGCCCCTGCGGGGCTCTGTGGAGATATCCGGCGCGAAAAACGCGGCGGTGGCCATCATCCCCGCGGCCCTTATGGTCCACGGCGTATGCCGTCTGGAGAACCTGCCCGAGATCAGCGATACCGACACCCTCCTGCACATCCTCACCTATCTGGGCGCGAAGGTGAACATGATCAACCGCACCACGGTGGAGCTGGACTGCACCCACGTGCAGATGGATATCCTCCCCGAGCGGATGTGGGCCCTCACGAGAAAGATACGGGCCAGCTATTACCTCATCGGCGCTATGCTGGGCCGCTTCGGCAAGGCCCGCACCACCATGCCCGGCGGCTGCAACTTCGGCCTGCGCCCCATCGACCAGCACATCAAGGGCCTCACGGCCCTGGGCGCGGAGATGGACGTGTCCGGCGGCTTCATCACCGCCTCCGCCGGCGACGGCCGGCTGAAGGGCACCACCATCTACCTGGATAAGGTCTCCGTGGGCGCCACCATCAACATCATGATCGCCGCCGCCACGGCGGAGGGCCGCACGGTCATCGAGAACGTGGCCCGTGAGCCCCACATCGTGGACCTGGCCAACTTCCTCAACTCCATGGGCGCGGACGTGCGCGGCGCGGGCACCGACGTCATCAAGATCCGCGGCGTCAGCCAGCTCCACGGCGGCACCTATACCCTTATCCCCGACCAGATTGAGGCCGGCACCTACATGGCGGCGGTGGCCGCCGCCGGCGGCGCGGTCCGGGTGTCCAACGTGATCCCCAAGCACCTGGAGTGCATCTCCAGCAAGCTGCGGGAGATGAATGTAGAGGTGGAGGAGGGCGACGACTATGTCCTGGTCCGCCGGGACGGCCCCCTGCACCAAGTGAACCTGAAAACCATGCCCTACCCCGGCTTCCCCACCGATATGCAGCCCCAGATGGCGGCGGTGCTCTGCTGCGCCCCCGGAGACAGCATCGTGACCGAGGGCGTCTGGGCCAACGGCCGCTTCCGCTATGTGGGCGAGCTCAAAAAGATGGGCGCCCAGATCGAGGTGGAGGACCAGTCCGCCTTCGTCCACGGCGTGGACCACCTCACCGGCGCGGTGGTGAAGGCCTGCGACCTGCGGGCCGGCGCGGCGGTGGTCATCGCCGGCCTCGCCGCCGGCGGCGTCACCGAGGTGGAAGACATCACCTATATCGAGCGGGGCTATCAGGACCTGGTGGGCAAGTTCCGCGCCCTGGGCGCGGACATCCAGTGCGTCCAGATCCCGGAGGACCGCCCCGCCAACTGGAACGCCGGCTGAGGATGCGTCTCGTCGTATTCGCCAGCGGCTCCACGGGCAACTGCGCCCTGGTACAGGGCGGGGGCCGCAGCGTCCTTCTGGACTGCGGCATATCCGCCAAGCGCATCCGCGCCGCCCTGGAGGGCGAGGGCGTGGACCCCGCCGGGCTTGACGGCATTTTTATCACACACGAACACTCCGACCATGTAGCAGGGCTCCCGGTCTTTACCAGGCAGTTTCCTCTGCCGGTCTTTGCCCCTGGAACGGTGGCCGACGCCCTGCGCAGGTCCTGTCCGGGGGCCGCGCAGCTTATAAGGGACATAGATCCGGAGCGGCCCCTCTCTTTGGGCTGCATGACCGTGACCGCCTTCCCCACGCCCCATGACGCCCGGGGCGGCAGCGTGGGCTACCGCTTCGAGGCGGACGGCGCTGTTCTCGCCTGCGCCACGGACACCGGCTGCGTCACGGACGCCATGCTCCGGTGGTTCGACCGGGCGGACGCCGCCCTCATCGAGGCCAACCACGACGTGGACATGCTCCTGCACGGCCCCTACCCCGCCTACCTGAAGTCCCGCATCCTCTCGGACCGGGGGCACCTGTCCAACAGCGAGTGCACATGGCTGGCCTCCGTATTGGCCCAGCGGGGCACGAAAAAGCTGGTGCTGGGGCACATCTCCAAAAACAACAACCTGCCCTCGGTGGCGGAGCGCGCGGTGCGCCGGGCTTTAGAGGGCAGGGACACGCTCCTGTACGTGGCGCCGGAATACGGCCGGCTGGAGGTGACCGTATGCTCCGGGTGAACGTCATCTGCCAGGGACGGCTGAAGGAACCATATTATATCGCCGCCTGCGGCGAGTACTTAAAGCGCCTGGGCGCTTACTGCAAGGCGGAGGCCACGGAGCTTCCCGAGGACGGGGACGTGGCCGCCCGCATCCCCAAGGGGGCGTACGTCATCGCCCTGTGCATCGAGGGGGAGAAGCTGTCCAGCCCCGCTCTCGCGGCGAAGCTGGAAAAGCTGGCAGGGCAGGGCGTGAGCCGGATATGCTTTCTCATCGGCGGGTCTGACGGCCTTCCGGAGAGTGTGAAGGCGGCCGCCGACTATCGCCTGTCCATGTCGGACATGACCTTCCCCCACCACCTGGCGCGGGTGATGCTCCTGGAGCAGCTCTACCGGGCCTTCACCATCACCGCCGGGACAAAGTATCACAAATAACACATTTTGGAGGTGTTCCCATGGAATGGGGACTGCACCGATACGGCAAAGAATTTGACGCGTGGCCAAAGGACCCTTCCGGCGAGCCGGAGGAGGCCGCCTTCCTGGTCCACTGCGGGCCTCTGGATATGGAGGCTGACATGGTGAGGTCCATGCTGGAGGCATACGGCGTCCCCAGCGTTTCAAAATACCCCGGAGACGGAGCCTTCGGGAAGGTCATGCTCGGTATCAGCGGCAACGGCACGGACATCTATGTCCCCGCCGGCCGTCTGGCCGAAGCCCAGGAGCTTTTGAAAGGAGAACCTGACGATGACGGACTACAGGAAGGAATTTGAGCGCTGGCTGGACAGCCCGGCCCTCTCCGACGAGGAGTGGCACGAGCTGGACGCCATCCGCGACAACGACGACGAGATCAAGAGCCGCTTCCGCGGCCCGCTGGAATTCGGCACCGCCGGCCTGCGGGGCGTGATGGGGGCGGGCCTGGCCCGGATGAACATCCATGTGGTCCGCTGGGCCACCCAGGCCTTCGCGTCGCTGATCGTGGCCGAGGGGGACGAGGCCCGGCACAAGGGCGTCGTTATCGCACACGACTGCCGCATCAACAGCCCGGAGTTCGCCCGGGAGGCGGCCTGCGTGTGCGCGGCCAACGGCATCCATGTGCGGCTGTTCGAGTCTCTGCGGCCCACCCCGGAGCTGAGCTTCGGCGTGCTGCACTACGGCGCCACCGCCGGCATCAACATCACCGCCAGCCACAACCCCAAGGCCTACAACGGCTACAAGGTCTACTGGTCCGACGGCGCCCAGCTGCCTCCCCATCACGCGGAAGTGGTGGCCGCCAATATGGCCCAGATCGACATCTTTACCGGCCCCTCCGTCATGGACTTCGAGGAGGCCAGGGAAAAGGGCCTCATCGAGATCCTGGGCAAGGAGACCGACGAGCTGTTCCTTGAAAACGTCCTGGGTCAGGCCATCGACCCCGCCGTGGTCAAGGACGTGGCGGACGACTTCCAGGTGGTCTATACCCCCTTCCACGGCGCGGGCCACATCCTGGTGCCCGAGGCCCTGAAGCGGCTGGGCCTGAAGCACATCCACCCCGTGCCCGAGCAGATGGTGATAGACGGCGCCTTCCCCACCGTGGAGAGCCCCAACCCGGAGAACCCCGAGGGCTTCTACCTGGCCGTGGACCTGGCCAAGAAGGTGAAGAGCGACCTCATCATCGGCACTGACCCGGACTCCGACCGGGTGGGCGTCATGGCAAGGGGCAAGGACGGTGAGTTCCACACCATCACCGGCAACCAAATGGGCTGCCTGCTGGCGGACTACGTCATCACCGCCCGCAAGGCCAGCCACACCATGCCGGAAAAGCCCGTGATCCTCTCCACCATCGTGTCCACCTCCATGGTGCAAACCATATGCGAGCAAAACGGCGTGGCCTACGGCCAGACCTTCACCGGCTTCAAGTTCATGGCCGAGCGGCTGGCCAGCTACGCCGCCGCGGGCACCGGGGAGAAGTACCTCATGGCCTTTGAGGAGAGCTACGGCTACATGATGGGCGACTACGTCCGGGACAAGGACGCCGTCACCGCCTCCATGATGATCGCCGAGATGGCC
>CANPVS010000015.1 GCA_947581795.1 uncultured Oscillospiraceae bacterium | reverse complement strand
TAGATGAACACCCGGCCCATATCGTCATACCATCCGTTGCGTATGGACAGGCCCATGCGGTCAAGCATGAGGCCGTATAGCAGCTTCGCGTCGGTGGATAGCCCCCGGAACTCGTCGCCCGTGACCAAAATGCGGGGGATGCGGTAGAAGGCGAAGCTGTCGGCTTGAGAGCCATAAAAATAATCAAACCTCATTTTGTTATCCTCTCACACGTTCACAGTAAACTGCGTACCTGTATTTCCCTCCCGATGCGTAGGGATGGCAGGTGAGCAGCGTCAAAAGCTCCCGGCCCGGCTGGATAAGGATTTCACCTATATCGTCCGGGTCAATGACCTTGATCTCCGCGACCTTATAGGTCAGCGTCTCCCAAAGATTCGTGATATAGATTTCGTCGCCGGGCTGGAGAATGTCAATGTAGCGGAAAAAGGGCGCGCCATACCATCCCCGGTGGGCGGCAATCACGCAATTTGTGTTGTCGCCGCCGATGGGCAAGCTGGTCTGTGACAGGTGGACAGCGCCCAGGGCCATGTGTTCGCTGGTGGCCCCCAGGTAGATAGGCAACTCGACATCCATCGCGGGGATATTGATAACGCCGATCACGCCGTCCTCGATGCCATAGGCGGCAAGGTCAAAGGAGGGCTGCTGATACGCCCAGGCATCGGTCAGGCCGCTTTGACCCTCGGCCCGGATTCGGGCGTTGTACTGCTGCATGGCGTCGTATAGCTCCGGGTATGGCCGGGGCGATGGGCTGGGCATGGGGCCGTCCACATATTCAAAGGTAACGCCATCGTTTCTATCTGCGCTGCTGGGCGCTTCGGAAATATCAAAAAACTCACTGACGGCAACATGGGCTTGGTGGGACAAATGCACTCCTACAAGCTGCGGCCATAGGACCACGACGAGGCCAGCAAGAAAGACGGCGCAGAAAAGGGCAATAAGTGCCCGTGTCTTGGCGCTGCTTCTCCGGCGCGGCTTAATGTGCTTCATGTTTGCCATACCTCCTGCCGTATCGTCTGCGGGGGTGCCGGGTTTGATATATCCTCCACGCGATTACACCTGCGCCGCCGCCTGCAGCCAGGATTCCAAAGCCCAGGGCAAGGCCCTTGATATACTGCTCCCGCCAGGTGGACGGGGCGGCGGGGGCTTCTTCCTCCGCCTGGGCGATCTGCGCCGGGGTTTCCTCGTAGGGTACGCGCCTGCCCCGGACCAGGAGCCGGTGCGTGTTGATCCCATACGGAACACAGGTCACAAGGGTCACAAAATCGCCTCCCGGCACGATGGCCAGGGGCGAGGCGTCGTCCGGCTCTACCACAAGGCTTTGGTCCACTTCATAGGCCAGCGTCTCGTCCAGCACAGATAAATAAAAGGTGTCGCCCTGCTTCAGCTGCTCCAGGTCTGTAAACATTCTCTGGCTGGCAAGACCCGAATGGGCGGCGAGGACGGCATGGGTGCTTTCTCCGCCCACGGGCAGAGACGAGCCGGGCAGATGGCCCGCGCCGTGTTCCAGCGTCTCCGGCTCTACGCCGTGGTATATAGGCAGGGTGATCCCAATGGACGGGATACGGATATAGCCCATGATCCCGTCCCCGTTCACGTTCAGATAGTCGGAATAGCCGTTTGCGGCCTGGTTCAGCCTTGAAATGGCGTCCGGGCCGTCAAGGGTGACGGCCCGGATGGTGTTGTTGTATTCTGCCGCCGCCTGTCTCGCGCTGTCCAGCGTGGTATCGTCCATGCTTGACACGTTGGCGGCATAGGCGGCTATGGCGGTGGACTGGTATCTCTCCGCACAGTAGTTGCTCACCAGGGGGTAAAGGGTCAGGCCCAATGCGCCGATGAACACAAGGACGCAAAGGGCCAGCCGGAGCTTTCTCATCTATGGCCGGACTTGCGGCGCACGATAAAGAAGATCACGGCGGCGGCCCCGGCCATGAGCAGGATTCCGGCCACGGTGAACATCCAGGTCCCGTTGGAGCCGGTCTGGGGCAGGTCGAAGCCCTTGGTGTTTACCACGGTCAGCGGGACGAGGGCGTGGACGGATTCGCCGTCCGCTGTCATTTCAGCCGCGCCGCCGTTGACGGTGGCGCTGGCGGTGAGCAGCGCCTTGTGGCACACGTCACAGGTGCCGCCCTCGGCGGTGGTGATCTCCACCTTGACAGGCTCCTTCAGCAAAACATAGCTGTCTGCCGTGGCCGTCTCCGTCCAGGAATAGCTGTCATTTTCAAGGCCCTTGACCACGATCTTGCCCTCGGCGGTGGGCGTGAACACGGTGCCCTGGGCCTGTTCGGTGACGTGCCCGGTCACATAGTAGACGCCATCCACAAGGGACGCCTGGACGAAATAATTGTCCGTGTCGTTGTGAAGCACGAACTGGGCGGCGGCATACTCGCCCGCACCGTCTGAAAACTGCTTTGCCAGGTCCATGCCGTAAGTATAAACGTGACAGTCATCCCGGAGGGTGTCAAAGTATTCCGTGTTGGTGCGCTTCCAAGTCAGCACGACCGTGTTGGGGTTGCCCGTGTCGCCATAGACCACGGAGGCGTCGCTGTGGACGGTGGCCGCATAGGTGATACGCATGGTACACCCGGAGTAACCGCGCTGGGAGCCGTCCACGCCGTAAACGTCCGCGCTGGTGTTGATCTCGTTGAGGCCGGCGGAGGTCATGGCGATGGTCATGGTGCTTTCGTTGTCCTGGTCAGCATAGGTGACGGTGTATTTTCCCTCGGTCTGCGTCCAGGAAGTGATCTTGTCGGTACAGGCCGCGTCCCGGAAAAACTCGATCACAACATCGCCCTTGTTATAGCCGATGCCGTGGGACAGCGTATCAACATAGGTGTAGGTGGTGAGATAGGACGCCGAACTGGTGATAGTGGGCAGCGTGGAGACGATCTGGTACTGCATAACGTCCCCGTCCGAGGCGGTGGCGGTATGGGCGTAACCGTCCGTAATGTTGGTGGAGCCGCTGTTCGTCCCGGTGCTGGTCTGTGCCTCCCGGACAGTCTTTTCCAAATTGGGGCTGCCCGTGTTGTTCTTGGGGTACAGGGTGAGGTTGTAATTCCAGCCGCTGCCGTCAATGGCGGTCATAGGCAAAGAAACGAGGAAAGGATCGGTGGTGCTTGTGACCATTTCGGGAACGCCCGTCTCCACGACAAGGTAGAGGCCCAGGGGCAGATCGGAGGCCGACGTATGGCCGTGGTCATCTGTCGCGGGCATAGTCACGCCGCCGTTGGAGGCGATATAGCTTTCCAGGGCGTTCTTCGTGGTGGTGGCGTTGCTGGACAGACTCTTTTCCAGCGCCGTAATGAGGGTGTCGCTGGCGAAATAGTACACGCTCTCGGCCTGGTGGTGGGCATTGTCATAGGACAGGCCCAGGGCGCTCAAAAACTGTGTGGCTCCGGCCCCGGAGGGCAGGCCATAGACAGTTTCGGTCTTGTAACCGTCATCCTCCGCTGCGGAATAGGTGCTGATGTCCGCGACGCGGAGATAGGTGAACTGGACGCCCTGGATGGCGTAATTGACGGCCCCGCCCAGCGTGTCGTTTACGGTGCTGTCATAGACGCCGGAGGACACATGGGCGCCGGTGTCCCAGGCGCCCGCGGCCTCGGCGCTGGTCAGGTCATACTTGTATATGTCCATGCTCCCGGTCTTGCTGGTGTCGATGGTCGCGCCCACGGCATAGCCGGTGACGGACAGGGCCAGGGACAGGGCAAGGACGATAACGAGGCAGATAAGGGTTTTCATATACTTCATTCGTGCTTTCTCCTTTTCATAATGATATAGTAAATGCCCGCTGCTCCGGCAAGCCCCACAAGGGCAGCGCCGAAGCTGACGGGCCAGAGGCCGGGTGCGCCAGTCTTGGGCAACTCGGTTATACTGTTGTCGGTGACGGTGAACGTGACTTCATAGAGGGGTCCGGCCTCGCCCTGGGCGGGCAGTACGCCCGTATATACGGGGTCTTTCAAGAGGCTCATGCCCTCCGGGGCCTTGATTTCTGTCAAGCGGTACTGGATCTGGCCGTTGGCAACGAGGCCGTCGTAGAACACGGTGCCGTCCGCGCCCGTGGTAAGCTGGCCGTTTTCAAGGCCCAGGGTGGTACAGCCGCCGATGGCGGGCGTGGTATCCGAGCGGAACGTGACGGGATTCCATGCGCTGCCGTCCTGGGACCATTCCAAAAGATAGACCGCGCCAGCGAGGGAGGCTCCCTGGGCGTTGACCTTATGGACGGTAAAAGAGCCCGTGTTGTAGACGTTCTCCCGCGTGAGGGTCACGGTCTGGCCGTCCGTCTCAATGGCAAAATCGAACACGGTTTCGTCCAGTTGGTAGCCCTCCGGGGCTTTTGTCTCCTTGGCGGTGTAGGTGCCAAAGGGCAGAGAGTCTACGGTGGCGGTGCCGTCCTCCCCGGTGGTGGCCTCGGTCACGGTGGCCCCAGTCTCATCCATGACGGTGAACACGGCTCCGGCGAGGGGCGTCTTGGTAAGGCCGTCCTGCTTGGTGATAAGCAGCTTGCCCTCTATGATTTCCTCCGGGACTGTCAGCTCCGTGTCGTTGGCCGCAAGCTGGGTAGTCCCAGGCTCCAGGCCGATGGTGTAGGATGTGGGGTCCACAGTGTAGCCCGTGGGGGCGCTGATCTCCTGCAAGGTCCAGCCGGTGCCACAAGCGTAATAATTGGTGGTAAAATGACCGCCGCTGTCTGTGGCGTAGGTGTCCTGGAGTGTGCCGTCATGGTACACGCCGTACTGTGCGCCCTCCAGCGTGGCGCGGCTGCTCCGCTTCACGTTTGCGTCGGCGTCCACTTTCGTGACGGCCACGCGCCACACCTTCAGCTCGTTCTCAAAATGGACCTCGGCGGTCTTGTCATATTCCACGGTCACAGTCTGTGACGGATTATCGCACACATAGCCCTCCGGGACAGTTTCGGTCACGGTGTACTGGCCGGGGGTAAGGCCGGGGACGGTGATAGTGCCGTCCGTTCCGCTGGTGACGGTCTGATCAACGCTCCCGCCCTTGACGGTGAACTGGATGCCGCTGATATGCCCGTCATCTGCGATCTTGACAATCTTGACATTTCCGGTTTTGAGGGTGTTGCGGAAAGTGACGGTGGCGGTCTTGTCATATTCCACGGTCACGGTCTGCGACGGGTTATCGCACACATAGCCCTCCGGGACAGTTTCGGTCACGGTGTACTGGCCGGGGGACAGGCCGGGGACGGTGATGGTGCCGTCCGTTCCGCTGGTGACAGTTTTGTTTATGCTCCCGCCCTTGACGGTGAACTGGATGCCGCTGATATGCCCGTCATCTGCGGTCTTGACGATCTTGAGGCTCCCGGTTTTGAGGGTGTTGCGGAAAGTGACGGTGGCGGTCTGCCCATTCGTGACGGTGACGGTCTGCGATGCCCTGTCTGCGGTGTAGCCGCTGGGGACGGTTTCGGTCACGGTGTACTGGCCAGGCGCAAGGTCAGGGATGGATATGGTGCCATCCGAGCCGGTGGTCACGGTCTTGCTGACGTTATTTCCCGTGACCGTGAACGTGATCCCGGCCACTTTGCCGTCGCTGGCGGTTTTGATTATTTTCAAGCCGCCTTTCTGCGGTGTGTTGTGATAATTCAGCGTGTAAAGCTCTCCCGGCATAAGGGTGAAACGCTGCGAGGTCTGGTCTGCGGTATAGCCTGCCGGGACCTGTTCGGTCACGGTGTAGGTGCCGGGGGACAAATCGGGCACACTGATAGTCCCGCCAGCGCCAGTGGTCACGGTCTGCGTCCCGCTGGGGCCGGAAACAGTGAATTTGATACCGCTGACGACCCCATCATCCGAGGTCTTGATTATCTTCACGGTTCCTTTTTCAAGGGCGTTATAGAAGCTGACGGAAGTATTGTCGCCGCTCTGGAGCGTGACCTGCCGGGATTTGGGGCTGGCAGTATATCCGCTGGGAGTCTGCTCGGTTATCATATAGGTGCCCGGATCAAGCTCCTGCGTGATATAGCCGGAATGATCGGTGTAGACATTGTAGTGCTTGTTCGCCACATCGCCGCCCATTCCGTCAATGGTGAAATAGATATTATAGATGTTGTTGTCCTCGGCGGTCTTTTTGATCGTCAGCGTGGCTTTGGCAGGAGGAGGGGGCGGTGCGCCCTCCGCGTTGACGCAAAACCAGCCGGAGGTGTTGTCCGACGCCTCAACACCGACGATAGTTTCCTGCAAGCCGTTCCCGGCGTAGGCCGTGATGGTAGAACTGACAGACACGGCGTTTTTCTTGGTAACATTCACCGTGGCGCTATCGACCGGGGACGAGGATGTGATCGTCAGCTGATTGCCCGACACGCTAAAGCGGAGGCTGCCGTTGCTGCTGGTGAAGTTGTAATTGGACAATACGCCGTTGCTGTCGGTCAATGTAAGGGTGAAATTGCCATTCTGGTAGGTCATTTCGCTGGTCGGGGGCGGCGCATTGAGAGAACTTACAAAGCTGGGCAGGACACTATATGACCGCATGGCATTGGAGATCTGGTCGTAGACCGTCTTGACCTCACTGTTCCAGCCACCGCCGCATACGGAGTTTATCACCTTGTTATCTGACACAGAATAAGGCGAGGATGTGCTTCGGACACCTACGATAAACTCCCAAATTATCAACTGTGTCGCCGTGTACTGGCTGCCAAAGTTGCCGGACAGATTGGAACTGTTGCCCGGTTCGCCGCATAGCAGGGCCACCTTAATAGCGTCGCGCTTGTCTGACGAAAAGCCGTTCCACACATGCGCGGTGCTGGTCGAAACAGTAGAGCCTCCGGGGAGATAGCCGCCCGGCTCAATGCAGTACGCCGGGGACCCGTTGGCGGTGATCTGGTAACGGGGACTGCCGTTGCCGCCGATGTACTTCCCGTTCCAATAGAACGAACTGTAATACTTGATCTGCCCTCCGCTGGAATTGTAGCAATTATGCACCGCAATCGAGGCGGTGCCGCTGATCGTCGAGAAAATGGTTGGACCATCCTCCGGGGGATTGTTCGGTCCCATTACGATGCCGTCCCCATAAGGCTCGTCCATGCTGGGGCCGTCCACTACAGGCGGCCCTATCTCCGGGACCTCGGTGGGAGCAGGAGCTTCAGTCTGAGCCGCCGTGGGTACGGGCGTGGGCTCTGCTGTGGGCGCGGTGGCAGGCGTAGCCATGGGCGCGGCGGTTTCTGCCGGGGTGGGTGTCCCTGCCTCCGGCGCGGGCGTGGCCTCCGTGGTCGTCTCGCCCTCCGGCTCCGCGCTGGGCGGGGCGTCGTCCGCGAAGGCTCCCACGGCGCACAGGCTCAATGCCAGTATCACGGCAAGCGCCAGAGACAGGATGCGCGTCATAGATTTCAAATGTTGTCCTCCTTATAGATTAGATTTGTACGCCGGGATAAAGGAAATAGAAGCTCTATCACCCCCCTTCGGGTTGGATTTGTATATATTAAAAGGTCCACCTTGGCGGCGGACCTCGTTGACAGAGAAATGCGTCTCACCGTGAGACGTATTTTTGTGGTGGCGTTTGTTATGGCGTGGTGGTACAATGACGGCAGCAAGTTGACAATCGAGATTTGCAAGGGAAGTGTTGTCGATGTTTCTTTTGAGTGGAATACTTAATATTCTATCGGGCGTAGTGATGATTTGGTGGGCATTTGGGGAACTTAATAATGTTCTTCTGCTTATTCCAGCCGTATTGTTGATAATTGTGGGATGCCTGTGTGTTGTAAAGTCAATAAGTAAAAAAGTGAAATAACATCCCGTTTGTCGGGGAGAGGAAATGCGTCTCACGGTGAGACGCATTTCCGGGCATGAAAAAAGGGCGTCCCGGATGGAACGCCCTGCGGAGGCACTTGAATGGCATTTTGAGATATGTCAATTCTGTGCTGCGTGTGATTAAAATGGGAGAGGCTTGCTTTCTTACGAAAACAAGCCTCTTTCTATTTCCCTCTGGTGGAGATAAGCGGGATCGAACCGCTGACCTCTTGAATGCCATTCAAGCGCTCTCCCAGCTGAGCTATACCCCCGTAGCACCCCGAATGTGGGGTTTTGGTGGGGAAACAGTGATTAAGTTGTCCGATGGTGGTGTTTCCTGTAAGCCCAAACAGGTGAGCAGAACATATTATGTGGGCTCCCAGCTGAGCTATACCCCCATGTCGGAACAGTCGATATATTAGCACAGGACCGCCCGATTGTCAATGTTTTTTTGCCCCTGGCGGGGAAATTTTTGCCGGTGTCAGGGCGGCGCGGCTCACGCCGGGCCGCCCTTTCCGCCGGTCACGAATGGGCCTTGCCCAGATATGCTTCCTTGATGCGCTCGTCCGCCAGCAGCTCCGCGCCGGTGCCGGACATGGTGATGCGCCCGGTCTCCAGCACATAGGCGAAATGGGCCGCCTGGAGGGCCATGTTGGCGTTCTGCTCGATGAGCAGGATGGTGACGCCCTGCTGGTTGATCTTGCGGATGATGTCGAAGATGCCCTTCACCACGATGGGCGCGAGACCCAGACTGGGCTCATCCATCATCATCATCTTGGGCTTGGCCATCAGGGCCCGGCCCACGGCCAGCATCTGCTGCTCGCCGCCGGACAGGGTGCCGCCCAGCTGCCACTCCCGCTCTTTCAGACGGGGGAACAGGTCGTACACCAGGTCGTAGTCGGCGCTCAGGTCGTCCTTGCGCAGGTACGCGCCCATGCGCAGGTTCTCCTTCACCGTCATGTCCGGGAAGATGCGCCGGCCCTCGGGGGCCATGGTGATGCCCTTTTTCACGATAGAGGTGGGGTCCAGGCCCGTGATGTCCTCGCCGGCGAAGGTGATCTTGCCGCTGCGGGCCTTTACAAGGCCGGAGATGGTGCGAAGGGTGGTGGACTTGCCGGCGCCGTTGGCGCCGATGAGGGTGACGATCTGGCCCTCCTCCACGGAGAGGCTGATGCCCTTGACGGCCTCGATGCCGCCGTAGTTGACCTTCAGGTCCTCGATCTTCAAAAGCTCGCTCATTCTTCGCTCACCCCCAGATAGGCGTCGATGACGCGCTGGTTGTTCTGGACCTCCGCCGGCACGCCCTGGGCGATCTCGCTGCCGAAGTCTATCACGTAGATGTAGTCGGAGATCTTCATGACCAGGTCCATGTGGTGCTCGATGAGGAACACGGTCAGGTTATATTCGTCCCGGATCTGCTGGATGAACGCGCCCAGCTCCTGGGTCTCCTGGGGGTTCATGCCCGCGGCCGGCTCATCCAGGAGCAGCAGCTTGGGCTCCGTGGCCAGGGCCCGGGCGATCTCCAGCCGCCGCTGCAGGCCGTAGGGCAGGCTGGTGGCCAGCTCGTCCTTGTACTGCAGAAGGTCCTGCTCGGCCAGGAGGGCCTCGGTCTCCTCCCGCATACGCCGCTCTTCCTTGGCGTTGGTGCGGAAGGTGGCGGAGAAGACGTTCTGCTTGGCCCGCATGTGCTTGGCGGTGAGGACGTTGTCGAACACGGTCATGGATTTCCACAGCCGGATATTCTGGAAAGTCCGGGCGATGCCCAGCTCCGTGATCTTGTCAGGGGAGGGAGCGATGGCCGGGTCATGGATGTACTTGTCGGCGTTCTCGCCCTGGTACTGCTTTTTCATCTTCCCCCGGGGGAAGTTGCGCACCATGGGCAGACCGCAGAACTCCACGAGGCCGTTGGTGGGCTCATACACGCCGGTGATGCAGTTGAAGGCGGTGGTCTTGCCGGCGCCGTTGGGGCCGATGAGAGCCACGATCTGGCCCTCCGGCACGTCCAGGGACAGGTTGTTCACGGCGATGACGCCGCCGAACTGCATGGTCACGTTCTCCACGTGCAGGACGATGTTTTTATCGCTCATTTCTGCGCCCCTCCTTTCGCGGTACCGGCCGCGCTTTTCTTTTGGAATTTTCGCACCAGGCCGGCGAAGGACAGCTCCTTATCGCCCATGATGCCCCGGGAGAAGAACAGCACGATGACCATGATGATGACGGAGAAGACCACCTTGCGGAAGCCGTCCCGGAAGAAGGGGACGGAGATGCCGAAGAAGCTGCCGCTGTCCAGGAAGCGCAGCCACCACTCGTTGCAGGCGATATACAGGAACGAGGCGATGCAGCTGCCCGAGATGGAGCCGATGCCGCCGATGACCACGATAAGCAATATCTCATAGGTCATGGCCGACTTGAAGGCGCTGGCCTGGATGGTCGTCTGGTACATGGCCAGCAGCGCGCCGCCCACGCCGGCGAAGAAACTGGAGATGACAAAGGAGAGCATCTTGTGCTTGAAAAGGCTGATGCCCATGGCTTCGGCGGCCACCTCGTCGTCCCGGACGGCCTTGAAGGCCCGGCCGTAGGAGGAGTTGATGAGCAGCACGATGATGCCGATGCAGATCATGGCGATGAGGAAGGGGAACACCGTGGCCAGCTTGACCGAGCCGATTTTGATGGCGCTGAAGCTGGTGTACTTCCGGAGCATGTTGGAGCCGTTGGTGACGGGTCCAAGGCTGTTCCACTGGAACACGGCCCGGATGATCTCGGCAAAGCCCAGGGTGGCGATGGCCAGATAGTCGCTCTTCAGCCGCAGCACGGGGATACCGATGAGGGCGGCGAAGGCGGCGGCCACGATCCCGGCGATGATGATGCAGAGGATGGAGCCCACGAACGCGCCCGCGTTCTCGCCCAGCAGCTTGCCCAGCGCCTCCGGGATGGAGAAGCCGATGGCGCCGCCGTCAAAGTACTGGTACACGGCGGGGTGCTGCTCCGCGGGGATGGCAAATACGGCGTAGGCGTAAGCGCCCAGCAGCATGAAGCCCGCCTGGCCCAGGGAGAACAGGCCGGTGAAGCCGTTCAGGAGGTTCATGCTCACGCAGATGAGGGAGTAGATGGCGCCCTTTTTCAGCACCGGGATGAGCATGAGGGTAAAGCTGTTGGCCGGCAGGACGTTGTCCAGCAGAAACAGGAATATGTACAGCGCGGCGATGAGGCAGACGGCGATGGCGGAGCCTATCTTCTTGGCCGGGTCTTTTCTCAATGTCTTTTCCATGTCGACCCTCCTCAGACCTTATCCGTGGCCTTCTCGCCGAAGATGCCGGTGGGCTTGACCAGAAGGATGACGATGAGCAGAACGAATGTGAACGCGTCGGAGAACACGGTCCAGTTGGAACCCAGGCCCTTGATGATGTTCTCGCAGATGCCGATGATGAACGCGCCGATGACCGCGCCGGGGATGGACCCGATGCCGCCGAACACCGCCGCCACGAAGGCCTTCAGGCCGGGCATGGCGCCGGAGGTGGGGACCACGGAGGGGTAGTTGGTGAAATACAGAAGCGATCCGATGGCCGCCAGGAAACAGCCTATCACGAAGGTCATGGAGATGACGGAGTTGATCTTGATGCCCATGAGCTGGCTGGTCTCGAAATCCCGGGACACGGCCCGCATGGCCATGCCGATCTTGGTCTTCTGGATGAACAGCTCCAATATCACGATCAGCGCCAGCACCAGCACCGGCGTCACCAGGGTGACGATCTTCGTGGTAGCGCTGCCGATAGTGACGGAGTTGGAAAACCAGGGGATGGCGGGGTACATCTGGGGCAGGCCGCCGGTGAAGTAGAGCGCGCAGTTCTGTAAAAGATAGCTCACGCCGATGGCGGAGATCATCACGCTCATGCGGGGGGCGGTGCGCAGGGGCTTATAGGCCACCCGCTCGATAAGGAAGCCCAGGGCCACCGTCACCACGATCACCAGGGGAATGGACAGGTATATGGGCATGGACGCGCTGGCGTACACCATCACGAGGCCCGCCACCATGAACACGTCGCCGTGGGCGAAGTTGATGAGGCGAAGGATGCCGTACACCATGGTGTAGCCGATGGCGATCAGGGCGTACTGCCCGCCCACGGATATACCCGAGAGCAGATAGGGCAGATTCGCCTGGAAAAAAGCTGCCATAGAGGATATCCTCCGAGTTGAAAGAATAGAGAGCGCATAGACCCGGCCCCAGACGCCGCGGGAGGCGGGTCTATGCGCTCTGGGGAGCGCGGCGGAAAGTCCCGGCAAGCGGGAGCGCCGAAGCGCTCCCGCCGCCGAAAATATAGGTTTGGATCAGGACTCAGCCCAGCTCGGTGAGCTCAGCCTCCCACTCGCCGGTCTCAGCGTTGGCGTGCTTGATGAACGCGGTGCTACGGACAGCGTCGCCGTTCTCACCGAAGGCGATGGAGCCGGTGGCGCCGGTGTAGGTGACGCCGGGCAGAGCGGCCAGGATGTCGGCGGGGTCGGCGGAGCCGGCGGCCTTGATGGCCTCCAGGGCGGTGTAGTAGGCGTCATAGCCCATGACGGACACGGCCGCGATCATGTCGTTGCCGCCGTTGTTGGCCAGCGCGGTGTCGTCGCTGTTCAGCCAGGCCTTGAAGCCCTCCTCGAACTCAGGGGCGCCGCCCTCGCCGTAGAAGGTGGTGCAGTACACATCCATGCCGGTGGCCACCACGGAGTCCATGATCATGTTGGAGTCCCAGGTGTCGGGGCCGGTGATGACAACGTCCAGGCCCTGAGAGGAAGCCTGCTGGATGATCAGCTGGCCATAGGGGATGGAGCAGGGGGCGAAGATGACCTCAGCGCCGAAGTTCTTGGCGTTGGTCAGGTAAGCGGTGAAGTCGGAGGTGCCGTTGGGGAAGTCCTCCTTCTGGACCTCCAGGCCCAGCTCATCAGCGGTCTCCTGGAAGTAGTTCAGCAGGCCCTGGTCATAGTCGTTGCCCAGCTCGCCCAGGCAGTAGACCTTGGAAGCGCCCAGAGTGTTCTTGGCGAACTGCGCGTGGATGGCGCCCTGGCCGGGGTCGGTGAAGCAGATGCGGAAGTAGTGGTCGTTGCCCACGGTGACCTGGGGGTTGGTGCAGGTGACGCCGATGACGGGAATGCCCGCCTCACCGAAGGTATCGGAGCCGGCGATGGCCACGCTGGAGCCGTAGGAGCCCAGGACGATGGAAGCGCCGGAGGCCACCAGCTCGGTAGCGGCGGAGACGGCCTTATCGGTGGAGGACTCGTTGTCGGCGACCTTCAGTTCCACGTTATAGGTGGTGCCGTCGATCTCCACAGTGGGGGTCTCCTGGTTGGCATACTGCATGCCCAGGGTCTCCTGCTTGCCGCCAGGGCCGTTATCGCCGGTCAGGGGCTCAAACACGCCGATGGTGATGGTGTCGTCGGCAAAGGCGGGGACCGCCAACGCCATGACCATCACGACGGCCAGCATAAGCGCAAATACTTTCTTCATAGCTGTTTTTCCTCCAATATAATTGTTGCTTTCGTTTTTGTCCATGGCAAGAGGACAAATGTTCACGCACTAGGAATTTTAACACGGCCCCGCCCCCCTTTTCAAGGGCCGTTATGACAGATTTTCCGTATAAATGATTTACAACATTAGTGAAATAGCCAAAAATGGGCGAAAAAACGCCCCGCCGGTGTGGGCGGGGCGTGGAAAACAGGGTCTTTTCGGCTTATTTCAGATGCTGGGTAAGCTCGTCAATCATCCGCTCGAACAGCGAAAGCTGCTCGGGGGTATAGTCCCGCCGCAGGGCGGCCAGGCCGTCGTCCATGAAGGGGTAATCGGTGTTGTAGTAGGAGAAGAACCGGTCCCCCACGGTGACGCGGCACTCCCGCCGGTCCCCCTCGGAGCCGGTGCGCACGGCGTAGCCCTTGGTGACCAGGTTGTTGATCTTGTAGGTGGCGTTGGGCTGGGAGATGCCCAGGGTCTCGGCGAAGGCGCTGACGGTGGGGGCGCCCATGAGGTAGATCACGTCGGCGGCGTAGGCCTCCGTGGCGCTCAGGGACCCGTCCCGCTCCTTCACCCGGCTGAACAGATCCCGGTAGTGCTGTAAGCGGACCTTTTCGTACAGGGTCTTCAGCTTCTCGTAGAGCATAGCGGTCCCTCCGTCCCAATACTTTATATTTAATATTAGCCTATTCGTCACCGGTTTGTCAATGCCGCCGGCGGGAATTTCGGAAAAGTCTGTGTCAACGGAGGAAAACTATGCTATACTGACGGTACTGAACACGGCGTATGCCGCTGAAAAAACGTATGGGAGCGAGAACGATGGTAGAACTGAAGCTGAACGTGAGCGACGTGGATTTTGATTCGCTGATCCACCTGCTGGCGGGGTCCATGGCGGGCCCGGCGGTGCTGGCGGCCAAGATGGTACCCGACAGCGCCAAGGAGGACCTGGTGGTGAGCTGCATCAACTCCAACGCGGAAAAGCTGGAGCAGATGTTCCAGAACATGCTGGCGGGCAAGGGCGTGAACCTGAAGATCTCCGGCGCAAAAGCCACGAAGATTGGGTAAGGTAAAATCTGGGGCCCCCATGAAAGCCCAGTGAAGCGGGTTTCATGGGGAGAAGGAAAAACAAGTGAAATACTCAACCCCTGCCGGAACCGGCAGGGGTTGACCTATGAAACTTGTTTTGACGCGCAGCGGGCCGCAGCCTTCTCGTTTGAAAGGGTCTCCCTTTCAAACGACTATTGCTCGAAGAATTTCCGATGGATGGCCGCCACGGCCCGGTCGGCGCTGGCGGCGTCGATGACGCAGGAGATCTTGATCTCGCTGGTGTTGATCATCTGGATGTTGATGTGCTCGTCGTTGAGGGCCTCGAACACCAGGGACGCGATGCCCACGGAGCTCATCATGCCCGCGCCCACCACGCTGATCTTGGCGATGTCCTTGTCCACGGAGATGTGGTCGAAGCCGATGGCCGCCTGGCGCTCCTCCAGGGCCCGGCAGGCCGCCTCCGCGTCGGTCTCGGCCACCACGAAGCTCATATCGTTGGCGCCGTCCCGGCCGTTGGCCTGGATGATCATATCCACGTTGATGCCCGCCCGGGACACGGCGTTCAGCACCCGGAAAGCGGAGCCGGGCCGGTCGGCCACCTGCACCACCGTCACCCGGGCCACCTTCTCGTCCTTGGCGATACCGGTTATCTTCATCTCCTCCATGTTCTTGGAAACCTCCTTCACCTTTGTACCGGGCGCTCTCACCAGCGACGAGAGCACCTCCAATTCCACGCCGTACCGCCTGGCCAGCTGTACGGACCGGTTCATCAGCACCTGGGCGCCCATGCTGGCCAGTTCCAGCATCTCGTCGTAGGTGATCTCCTCCAGCTTCCGGGCCCCCGGCACCTTCCGGGGGTCGGCGGTATATACGCCCTCCACGTCCGTGAATATCTGGCACCGGTCCGCATGGAGCGCCGCGGCCAGGGCCACGGCGGTGGTATCGCTGCCGCCCCGGCCCAGGGTGGTATAGTCGTCGAACTTATTGACGCCCTGGAACCCGGCCACCAGCACGATGCGCTTTTTGTCCAGCTCCCGGCGCAGCCGCTCCGTGTCCACCCGGCGGATGCGGGCGGCGCCGTAGCTGGCGTCGGTGCGAAGCCCCACCTGCCAGCCGGTGAGGGACACCACCGGCAGGCCCATGCCCTCCAGGCACATGGCCATCAGGGCGATGGACTGTTGCTCCCCGGTGGTGAGGAGCATATCCAGCTCCCGCTTGGAGGGGTCGGGGTTGATCTCCGCCGCCTTTTCCAGCAGCTCGTCGGTGGTGTCCCCCTGGGCGGATAGGACCACCACCACCTCGTTGCCCTCCAGGAACTTCTCGGCGATGATGCCCGCCACGTTCCGGATACGCTCAGCGTTGGCAACGGAGGAGCCGCCGAATTTTTGTACGAACAACATATATATCAGGTCTCCTTGTTTTCAGTTCCGGGCCGGAAGGCCCATCCATTCTATGCCAGCACCCGGTAGACTGCCCGCACGTCCAGCCCCTCGAGTTTCCCCAAGAGAGCGGGCTTGTCCATGGCTTCGGTGATAAAACCGCACTCGCCGGTGGAGCCGTAGACGGGCTTCACGCCGGGGAAGGCGTTTTTCACCGCGTCCGCCTCCGCCGCGGCCCGCACATACCAGGGGGAGGCCAAGCCGTCGGGGCTTATCAGTTTCCCGTTGGCCCTGCCCAGGTCGGGGACCATGGGGTCGGCCCGATGCCGGACCGCGTCGGCCACGTCCGCCGCCACCGCGCTGGCGGTGGGGTAGCGGCCCGCTCCCGGTCCGCAAAAGACCACCTCGCCCACGGCGCTGCCCCGGACGGCACAGGCGTTCATGACCCCGTTTATCGAGGCCAGTGTGTGGCTCAGGGGGACGAGGTGGGGCGCCACGAAGGCGACGCATCCGTCCTCCCGGCGAATGGCGTGTCCCAAGAGCTTCACCGCGCAGCCCAGCGCCTTTGCCAGTTCCAGGTCCGCCGGCTCCAGGGCGGTGATGCCCGTGGTGGGGATGGCGGCGGGGTCCAGGTTCCCGCCGAAGGACATATCCGCCAGGATGGCGGTCTTGCGGCAGGCGTCGATCCCCTCCACGTCGGCGGTGGGATCCGCCTCGGCATAGCCCAGTTCCTGGGCCTTTTTCAGGGCGTCGCCGTAGGCCTGGCCCTTTTCCGCCATGGCGGTGAGGATATAGTTGGTGGTGCCGTTCAGAATGCCGTACACCTCGTCGATGCGGTTGGCGGCCAGGCACCGGCTCAAAGGCCGCAGCAGGGGGATGCCCCCGCCCACGCTGCCCTCGAAGAGGTAGCTCACGCCGTGCTCCTTCGCCAGCTCCGCCAGCTCCAGGCCGTGAGTCGCCACCAGCTCCTTGTTGCTGGACACCACGCTCTTCCCGGCCAGGATCGCCCGTTTGGAGTACTCATATGCCGGGCCCACGCCGCCGATGACTTCCGCCACCACGGACACGTCCGGGTCGCTCTCGATCACGGCAAAATCCCGTACCAGCTTATCCCGGAAGGGGCTGTCGGGGTAATCGTGCCGGACCAGGATATAGCCCAGCTCCAGCTCGTCGCCCGCCGCGGCGGACATCTTCTCTTTCTGGTCCGCTATGACCTCCGCGAGACCCACGCCCACGGTGCCGAAGCCCAAAATCGCGTATTTTGTCATTGGTACGCCCTCCTCAGCCCGCGGCCACGGCGGCCCGGATGACCCCGTCTATATCGTCCAGCCGGGACAGCAGGGTCTCGGCGGAGGTGTCCAGGGCGGTCATGTCCGCAGTGATGGTCACCGGGGCGGCCCCGTTGGTGGGGATGCCCTGGTTGATGGTCAGGATGTTGGCCCCGGTGCCGGCGAACACCGCCAGCACCTCGCTCAGAAGTCCCATCTTGTGCCGGAGCATGATCTGGAAGGTGACGATATGGCCGCCCGCCACATTCTGGAAGGGCATGACGGCGTTCTTATATTTATAGTAAGCGGAACGGGAGATGCCCACCTGCTCGGCGGCCTCGGCCACCGTCTGGGCCCGGCCCGTGTCCAGTAGCTCCTGGGCCTGGGTCACCCGGATGAACACCTCGGGCAGGGCGGCCCCGTCCACGAGATAGTATTTCGTTCGGCCGGTGTTTTCCATAGTTCGTCCTCCTTATGTGGTCAAATGTCCACGCGTGGTGAATCGTAACACGTTTTTGGGGGATATGCAAGCATTTTCGACCGCCCCCGCGCGATACTGTCAGGACGCACAAAAATGTCCCGGCTCCGCGGAGCCGGGACATGATATTTTGCCGTTGGGTGAAAGTTTTATGCGTTCACGCTCTCCACCAAAGCGTTGGCCAGATTTTCCAGCTCCGTGGCCTTGTCCTCCTTGAGGGAGGAGGCCAGGGAGAGGCGCTCGTTGAGGAGCGTCATGTTCTTCAGCTGGTCAGTGATGAACGCGCTCATGAGGTCGCCGGACTTGACGGCCCAGGAGCCGTTTTCTATCACGGCGAAGGTCCGATTTTGAAGGTTCAGGGCCTTCATGTCCATGAGGAAGTTGTGCATCACCGGGTAGATGCCCAGGTTGTAGGTGACGCTGGCCAGGACGATGTGGCTGTACTTGAACGCCTCGGAGATGAGGTAGCTCACGTGGGTGTTGGACACGTCGTACACCGCCACGTTGGTCACGCCCTTTTCGCACAGCTTGCTGGCCAGGCACTGGGCCGCGGCCTCGGTGTTGCCGTACATGGACGCGTACACGATGAGCACGCCCTTCTCCTCGGGCTCATAGCGGCTCCACTTGTCGTACTTGTCGATGAAGTATCCCAGGTCCTTGCGCCACACCGGCCCGTGGAGGGGGCAGACGAACTTGATCTGGTCCAGGATGCCGGCGGCCTTTTTCAGGAGCAGCTGGATATGGGGGCCGTACTTGCCCACGATGTTGGTCAGGTACCGGCGGGCCTCGTCCAGCCAGTCCCGGTCGAAGTTCACCTCATCGGCGAACAGCTCGCCGTCCAGGGCGATGAAGGAGCCGAAGGCGTCGGCGGAGAAGAGCACGCCGTTGGTAGTGTCGAAGGTCACCATGGCCTCGGGCCAGTGGACCATGGGCGCCGCCACGAAGGTGACGGTGTGGTCGCCGAAGGAGAAGGTATCCCCCTCCTTCACGGATATGAGCTCATGGCCGTCCACATGGAAGCCGAACTGGCGCATGAGGAGGAAGGCCTTGTCGTTGGAGATGATCTTCACCTTGGGCCAGCGCAGGAGGATCTCCTCGATGGAGGCGCCATGGTCGGGCTCCATGTGGTTGATGAGCAGGTAATCCAGGGGCTTATCCCCCAGCAGGTACTCCATGTTCTCGATGAGCTGCCGGCAGGCGGACCAGTCCACGGTGTCGAACAGGACCGTCTTCTTGTCCAGCAGCAGATAGGAGTTGTAGCTCACGCCCTTGGGGATAGGGTGGATGTTCTCGAAAAGGGTCAGGCGGTGGTCGTTGGCGCCCACCCAGTAGAGCTTATCGGTAACTTCTCTTACGCAATGCATATGTCATATCTCCTTTCCGTCTTACGCCTGGATGAACTGGTCCTTGCCCTCGCCGCACTCCGGGCACACCCAATCCTCGGGCAGCTTGTCGAAGGTGGTGCCGGCGGGGATCTCCGCGTTGGCGTCGCCCTTCTCGGGGATGTACTCGTAGCCGCAGCCGCCGCACACATACCGGGGGCCGATGGGCTCCGGCTTGGGAGGCGCGGGCCGTTTGATCTTCACCATGGGCGGGGCGGGCTTCTTCTTGCCGGTGCCCAAGGCCTCGGTGAGCAGGGGCAGTATCTCGTTCACGTCGCCCACGATGCCGTAGTCGCAGTTTTTGAAGATGGGCGCGCCGGCGTTGGTATTGATGGCCACGATGGTGCTGGCATCCTTGATGCCCTTCAGGTGCTGGATGGCGCCGGAGATGCCGCAGGCGATGTAGAGGTTGCCGGTGAACTTCTGGCCGGACATGCCCACATAGCGGTTGAGCGGCACGTATTTGAGAGTCTCGGCCACGGGACGGCTGGAGCCGATGGCCGCGCCGGCGGCGTGGGCCAGGTCCTCGATGAGCTTCATGTTCTCCTTGGGGCCGATGCCCTTGCCGGCGGATACCACCCGCTCGGCCTGGGCGATGGGCGTGTCGGCGGGGATGCCCACGGTGAAGTCGTAGCCGTCCTTCTTCAGGGCCGCCACCAGGGCCTCCACCTTCTCCTTGGCGTCGCCCTCCCGGAAGATGGTCTTCTTCCGCACACCGGTGATGGGCGCGGGCTTCTTGGGGGCGGAGCCGCCACCGCCGCCCGCGGACTTGGGCGCCTTGCCCAGGATGGCCGAGGAGATGACCACCCGCTGGATCTCGTTGGTGCCCTCGTAGATGGTGGTGATCTTGGCGTCGCGATAGGCGCGCTCCACCTCCATGCCCTTCATGAAGCCCGCGCCGCCGTGGATCTGCAGCGCGTCGTTGGTGACCTGCAGGGCGATGTCGGAGGCGTACATCTTGGCCATGGCCGCCTCCATGGCGTAGGGCTCGTGGTGCTCTTTGAGCTCCGCGGCGGAGTAGACGAGGAACCGCGCGCAGCGAAGCTTCGTGGCCATGTCCGCGATCTTGAAGGACAGGGCCTGCTGGAAGGCAATGGGCTTTCCGAACTGGATGCGCTCCTTGGCGTAGGCCACAGCGTTTTCATATGCCCCCTGGGCGATGCCCAGGGCCTGGGCCGCGATGCCGATGCGCCCGCCGTCCAGGGTGGCCATGGCGATCTTGAAGCCCTGGCCCTCCTTGCCCAGCAGGTTCTCCTTGGGCACCTTCACGTCGTTGAAGATGAGCTCCGCCGTGGTGGAGGAGCGGATACCCATTTTATCGTAGTGGTCGCCAAAGTCGAATCCCTTCCAGCCCTTCTCCACGATAAAGGCGCTGATGCCACGGGTGCCGATGTCGGGGGTGGTGACGGCGAAGACCACATATGTATCCGCCTTGGGGGCGTTGGTGATGAATATCTTGCCGCCGTTGAGAAGATAGTAGTCCCCCTTGTCCACGGCGGTGGTCTCCGTGCCGCCAGCGTCGGAGCCCGCGTTGGGCTCGGTCAGGCCAAAGGCGCCGATCTTCTCGCCCTTGGCCAGGGGCACCAGGTACTTTTTCTTCTGCTCCTCGGTGCCGAAGGCGAAGATGGGGTAGCTGCCCAGAGACACATGGGCGGACAGGATGACGCCCGCGCCGCCGTCCACACGGGCCAGCTCCTCCACGGCGATGGCATAGCTCTGCACGTCCAGGCCCGCGCCGCCGTATTCCTTCGGGTAGGGGATACCCATGAGCCCCATCTGGCCCAGCTTTTTCACGGCCTCGTCGGGGAACTCGTTGGCCTGATCCAAGGCGAAGGCGATGGGCTTGATCTCCTCCTCCGCGAACTGGCGTATTTTCGCACGCAGGGCCTCGTGCTCCGGGGTCGTCTGATATAACATAGATGCTCCTCCTTTTGCGTTGGTATTGCTCCATGCGGTCTGCGCTTTGCATAGGTAAAGATATTTTAGCGCTCTTTGGGCATTTTTGTCAATATCAAACGGAGGTATTTTTGCCGGTTGTGACAAAATATACAAAAAGCCGCCGGACAACGTCCGGCGGCGCGAGGAGAGAGAAGGGAGGAATTACTGAATTTCTATTTGGTGCTGCTGGGGCACGATCTCCGGCAGCTTGGGCAGGGTCAGCGTCAGCACGCCGTTGGTGAACTGGGCGCTGATGGCGCCGGCGTCCACGCCGGAGACCTCAAAGCTGCGCTCCACGGAGGCGTTGGACCGCTCCCGGCGGATATAGCCGTTGTCGTCGGTCTCGGTCTTGGCCTGGTGCTCGGCCTTGACGGTGAGCACGCCCTCTTTGACGCTCACGGCGATCTCGCTCTTGTCAAAGCCGGGCAGCTCCGTCTCGATGGTGAAGTCCTTGTCGGACTCCCGGATATCGGTGGCGGCCGCGTGGGTCACGGCGCCGAAGAACTCCTGGAACGGGTCCCAGATGGTGCTGGGCTTATAGGAGCGGCTGGTAAAAGGGATCATATCAAACATGGTGGGAAACCTCCTGTTTCTTTGATTTGGCTATAGCATACACATAAATTGTGAATAAATTTATGTGTATTTGTGAACGAAGTGTAAATATTAGCACTCTCACTTTTTGAGTGCTAAAACTTCATTCCCCGCCGCCTTCAGTATGTCCTTTTCCAAGCAAACTTTGCGCCGGAACATTGTAAATTCCCCGCCTCCATGGTAATATGAAGGCATGATATAAACGTAAGGAGGTCCCGCGATGAGACCGATGCTGGTGATCATGGCCGCCGGGATGGGCAGCCGTTTCGGAGGTTTGAAGCAGATGACGGCGGTGGACGCCGCCGGGCAGGTCATATTGGACTACTCCGCCTACGACGCCCTCCAGGCGGGGTTTGAAAAGGTAGTCTGCGTGATCAAAAAGGAGATAGAGGCGGACTTCCGGGCCCTGGTGGGGGACCGGATCGGGAAAAAATGCGACCTGCACTACGCCTTCCAGGACTTGCGGGACATCCCCGCGGGCTTCGCCGTGCCCCCCGAGCGGACCAAGCCCTGGGGCACGGGCCACGCGGTCTACGCCGCCCGGGACCTCATCGACCGGCCCTTCGCCGTCATCAACGCCGACGATTTCTACGGCCGGGGCGCATTTCGGGCCCTCTATGATTTTCTGGCCCATGAGGCGGACGGCCACACCCACGCTCTGGTGGCCTATGACCTGAAAAACACCCTCACCGAGAACGGCACCGTGGCCCGGGGCGTCTGCACCATGGACGCGGGCGGGTACCTCGCCACGGTGACGGAGCTCACCGCCATCCAAGGTCCGGCGGCGAGCCCCTCCTACACCACCGACGGGGGCGCCACCTGGACGGCCCTGGCCCCGGATACCCCCGTGAGCCTGAACACCTGGGGCTTCCACCAGGGCTTCATGGACGCCATCGGCGGGGAGCTGGAAAAATTCTTCGCAAACGACATGCCGAAAAACCCCGCCAAGGCGGAGTTCTTCCTGCCCAGCGTGGTGAACGCCTGTCTCGCCGCCGGGACGGACCGGGTGAAGGTCCTGCCCACGGACGAGATCTGGCACGGGGTCACCTACCGGGACGACCTGCCCGCCCTGCAGGCGGCCCTGGCCGAAATGAAGGCCGCGGGAAAGTATCCCGAAAACCTCTGGGCGTAAACGCGTAAATATAATGGCAACGCCGCCGGACGGCTGTCCGGCGGCGTTGTTTTATAAATGTATCAGTTTTTCAGGCTGTGGAGCGGCGCGGGGATGTGGCCGCCCCGGGCGATGAGGGCCGCGGCGCTCTCGGGGTGGACCGGCATGATGGGCGCGGTGCCCAGAAGGCCGCCGAAGTCCACGCTGTCCCCCACGTCCAGCCCCGCCGCGGGGATGAGGCGCACGGCGGTGGTCTTGTTGTTGACCATGCCGATGGCCGCCTCGTCGGCGATGATGGCGGAGATGGTGTCCGCGGTAGTGTCCCCCGGCACGGCGATCATGTCCAGGCCCACGGAGCAGACGCAGGTCATGGCCTCCAGCTTATCCACGGTCAGGACCCCGGACCGGGCCGCGGCGATCATGCCCTCGTCCTCGCTCACGGGGATGAACGCGCCGGAGAGGCCGCCCACCCGTCCGGAGGCCATGAGCCCGCCCTTTTTCACCGCGTCGTTCAAAAGGGCCAGGGCCGCCGTGGTCCCGTGGGTGCCGCAGACCTCCAGGCCCATCTCCTCCAGGATGCGGGCCACGCTGTCGCCCACCGCCGGGGTGGGGGCCAGGGACAGGTCCACCACGCCGAAGGGCACACCCAGCCGGTCCGCCGCCGTCCGGGCCACCAGCTGGCCCATGCGGGTGATGCGGAAGGCGGTCTTCTTGATGAGCTCGGCCACCTCGTCGAAGGGCCGGCCCCGGACATTTTTGAGGGCGGTGTGGACCACGCCGGGGCCGGACACACCCACGTTCACGGCGCACTCCGGCTCGCCGGGGCCGTGGAAGGCGCCGGCCATGAAGGGGTTGTCCTCCACCGCGTTGCAGAACACCACCAGCTTGGCGCAGCCGAGACTTCCCCGGTCCGCCGTGAGGGCGGCGGTCTCTTTGACCACCCGGCCCATGGCCGCGATGGCGTCCATGTTGAGCCCCGCCTTGGTGGAGCCCACGTTCACACTGGCGCACACCAAGTCCGTCTCCGCCAGGGCCCGGGGGATGCTGTCTATGAGTTTTTTATCCCCGTCGGTAAGGCCCTTCTGGACCAGGGCGGAGAACCCGCCGATGAAGTCCACGCCGCAGGTCTTGGCGGCCCGGTCCATGGCCGCGGCCACGGGGACGTAGTCCTCCCCGGCGCTGGCCTGGGCCACCATGGCGATGGGGGTGACGGAGATGCGCTTGTTGACGATGGGGATGCCCAGCTCCGCCTCGATGCCCCGGGTGACGGGCAGGAGGTTCTCCGCCCGGCGGCATATCTTGTCGTACACCCGCCTGGCGCACTCATCGATGTCCGGGTGGGCGCAGTCCAGCAGGTTGATGCCCATGGTCACCGTGCGGATGTCCAGATGCTGCCGGTCCAGCATATCCAGGGTCTGTAAAATATCAATGGTGTTCAGCATGAGGCCACCTCAGACTTGGTGCATCGCGTCAAAAATATCTTTGCTCTGGATGCGGATATTCAGGCCCAAGGCCTCGCCGTTTTTGGCCAGGGATTCCTGGATCTCACCGAAGGACAGGTCCGAGGTGCCGGTATCCACCAGCATGACCATGGTGAACAGCCCGTCCATGATGGTCTGACTCAGGTCCAGCACGTTCACCCGCATTTTGGCCAGCACCGCGCACACGTCCGCGATGATGCCGATGCGGTCCTTGGAAAATACTGATACGATCGCTTTCATAGTGTTCTCCTTGCTTATAAATCCACGACATCCACCACGGTCAGCCTTCCGCCGGCCACGGTGAAGCGCACGTCGTATGTGAGGAAATTGAACCCGTAGCGCCTGTCCGGGTCGTCGATGTAGGCCGGGCGGGGGTCCTGGCTCAAAAGGCCCAGCAGGGCTTCCCGGTGCTCCGGGGGAATGCGCTCCAGGAGCGGTTGGGGGAAATCTACCTCCAGGGCGTAGTCGAAAACCTCCCCGGCAAAGCCCCCGGCGGCGTCCGGGCGGCTGTCCGTGAAGGGGAGGTAGGGCTTCACGTCATAGATGGGCGTGCCGTCCATCAGGTCCGCCCCCGCCACGGACAGCACCGGCCCCAGCTTTTCGTCCCGGATGATCTCAATGAGCTTCACGCAGCTCAGCCCCAGGGCGTTGGGCCGGTAGGGGGAGCGGGTGGCGAACACGCCCATGCGTTTGTTGCCCCCCAGCCGGGGCGGCTTCACCGTGGCGGCCCAGGTATCCCGCTCGTTTTCCGAAAAGCCCCATATGAGCCAGATGTGGGAATAGCCCTCCAGGCCCCGGAAGGCCACCGGGTCCCGGTAGAGGGGCTCGAACACGATCCGGGCCCGCAGCGCCTCCACCAGGCCGCTCTGCCGGGGCAGACCGAACTTGGTGGGCATCTCCGTCTTGATATGGGCGATGGGCTGGATGAGACGCTTTTCCTGGAGCATGGCCGCCTCCGTCACAAATGATACTGCATTATACCATATGAAGGCCGCCGTTTACAGCACAAAAATATTTTTTGGCGGGACGTATAATTCTCCTCCGTCCGGCGGATACTAGCCCATGCAAGAATACTCAGTCTGACGGAAAAGGAGTCTTTTTCATGGTCATTGACAGGATAGCCCTGATCCTCGCCATCATCGGCGGGCTGAACTGGGGCAGCGTCGGCCTGTTCCGGTTCGATATCGTCGCCTGGATCTTCGGCGGCCAGACCAATCCGGTGTCCCGGGTGGTCTACACGCTGGTGGGTCTCGCGGCGCTGTGGTGCATCTCGCTGCTGTTCCGTTCCCGGGACGAAGCGGACGAAGAGGCCTGACGTCAGAACGGCGCTGAAGATTCTGGGGGCTCGCTTGCGAGCCCCCATCATCGGTCAGGGCCGTTCTTCCTTTCCCCATGAAACCCGCTACGCTGGGCTTTCATGGGGACCCCAACAGCTTCGCGGGGCTTACATATTGCAGAAAAGCACATGTTTCCGCCGGTTTTCATATAGCTGGAGTGGGCTCATAAAGCCCGAAGGAGGAAATTATGGCGGATTGTGTTGAAAACATGAACATCATCCCCGGCGCCCAGGCCAACGGTCTGGCCCGCTGGACCGGCTGTCCGTCCCAGCCCTGCTGCCCGTCCCTGATCGCGGGCCCCACCGGCCCCGCGGGGGCCACCGGCGCTATGGGTCCTACCGGCCCCACCGGCCCTATGGGCATCCCCGGTCTCATGGGTCCCATGGGTCCCATGGGCGCGCAGGGTCCCACCGGACCCGCAGGTGCGACCGGTGCAACGGGCGCTATGGGTCCCACGGGGCCTGCCGGTCCCGTTGGAGCAACAGGCGCCACGGGCGCGGCTGGTCCTGCGGGTGCCACGGGAGCGACCGGCCCCATTGGTCCTACCGGAGCGCAGGGTGAAACTGGCCCTGCCGGTCCCATCGGTCCCATCGGTCCCACTGGACCTACCGGGCCCGTTGGTGCTACGGGCGCTACGGGTGCCACTGGCCCTACTGGAGCGACTGGCCCCGCCGGCCCCATTGGTCCTGCGGGTGCAACAGGCCCTGCCGGCGCCGTCGGCCCCGCGGGCGCGGCTGGCCCCATCGGCCCTACTGGACCTACGGGTCCCGTTGGTGCCACGGGCGCCACAGGCGCAGCGGGAGCTGCCGGCCCTGCCGGCGAGACTGGTCCTACCGGTCCTATCGGTCCCACCGGACCGACCGGCGCTGTCGGACCCACGGGTCCCACCGGACCGGCCGCGGCGATCACGCCCGGCGCGGCCGTGGCGGACATCCCGTCCCCGGGGGCGGCCACCGCGGAGGAGGTCGCCGACACCCTCAACACCCTGCTGGCCAGCCTGCGGGCCGCCGGCTTTATCAGCTGACTGCGCAAAGTGGGCCTGATGCAAATTGCACCAGGCCCATACCCATAGCGTAACCTCTGAATCGGCCCCCTCAGACGAGGGGGCTGTCGGCGCAGCCGACTGGGGGAGGGAAATCGTTTATCTCTCCCTCCGTCGCGGGCTTCGCCGCGCCACCTCCCTCGTCAGAGGGAGGCGTTCAATTCTGTTCTTTACACGCCCAGGTAATCCCTCTGCTCCTGGGTCAGCGTGTCGATGGCCACGCCCATAGTGTCCAGCTTCCGCTGGGCCACGTTCTGGTCGATCTCTCTGGGCACGGCGTACACGCCCGGGGCCAGCTTTCCCTTGTTCTCGGCCAGATACCGGGCGGACAGGGCCTGGATGGCGAAGCTCATGTCCATGATCTCCGCCGGATGGCCGTCGCCGGAGGCCAGGTTCACCAGCCGCCCCTCGGCGATGGCGAACACGGTCCTGCCGTTGGGCAGCTCGTAGCCCTCGATGTTGTGCCGGGCCTCATACTTGCGCACGGCGCACTTTTCCAGGGCCTCCATGTCCACCTCCACGTTGAAGTGGCCGGCATTGGTGAGGATAGCGCCGTCCTTCAGGAGGGGGAAGTGCTCCTCGGTGATGACCCGCTCGCAGCCGGTGACGGTGCAGAAGATGTCGCCTATTTTGGCGGCCTCGGCCATGGGCATGACCCGGAAGCCGTCCATCACCGCCTCGATGGCCCGGACCGGGTCCACCTCGGTGACGGTGACCCGGGCGCCCAGGCCCTTGGCCCGCATGGCCACGCCCTTGCCGCACCAGCCGTAACCGGCCACCACCACGTCCTTGCCCGCCACGATCAGGTTCGTGGTGCGCATGATGCCGTCCCAGACGGACTGGCCGGTGCCGTAGCGGTTGTCGAAAAGGTGCTTGCAGTCGGCATCGTTCACGGTGACCGCCGGGAACCGGAGGGCGCCGGCCCGCTCCATCTGGTGCAGGCGGATGATGCCGGTGGTGGTCTCCTCGCAGGAGCCGATCACGCCGGGCAGCAGGTCCTTGTACACCGTGTGCATCCGGTGGACCAGGTCGCCGCCGTCGTCGATGATGATGTTGGGCCCGCAGGAGAGGACCTTGTCGATATTGGCGTCGTATTCCTCGGGGGTGCAGCCGTGGAAGGCGTGGACCTCCAGGCCGCCGGCGGCCAGGGCCGCGGCCACGTCGTCCTGGGTGGACAGGGGGTTGGAGCCGGTGATGTGCATCTCGGCGCCGCCCTTGGCCATCACCCGGCACAGATAGGCCGTCTTGGCCTCCAGGTGCACGGACAGGGCCACCTTCAGCCCCGCGAAGGGCTTTGTGCGCTCAAATTCCTCCCCGATGGAGCGGCAGAGGGGCATGTTCCGCTCCACCCAGGCGATCTTTTTCTCCCCCTCGGGGGCCAGGTTGATATCACGAATCGTGCTCATTTTCTTGATCATTCCTCCCGATCAGCATCTTAAGCCTTAGTCTTTAGCCCAGAATTTCCACCACGGTCTTTTTTTTTTTGCGTTTTCGGAGGGGACCAGAGCCTCCTGGGGCTCGGGGATGGCGGCCTTCAGGGCCTCCACCTTGTTGGTCTTCTCCCAAGCCACGTCCAGGTCCTCCCGGCCCATGTGGCCGTAGGCGGCCAGCTGGCGGTAGATGGGCTGGCGCAGGTCCAGGTCGCGGATGATGGCCGCCGGGCGCAGGTCGAACACCTGCTGGACGGCCTTCTGGAGGGTCTCGTCGGACTCCTTGCCGGTGCCGAAGGTGGTCACGTTCACGCTGACCGGGGTGGCCACGCCGATGGCGTAGGCGATCTGGACCTGGCAGCGGCGGGCGAGGCCCGCGGCCACGATGTTCTTGGCCACCCAGCGGGCGGCGTAAGCCGCGGAGCGGTCCACCTTGGTGGGGTCCTTGCCGGAGAAGGCGCCGCCGCCGTGGGGGGCGCTGCCGCCGTAGGTGTCCACGATGATCTTACGGCCGGTGAGGCCGGAGTCGCCCTGAGGCCCGCCCACCACGAAGCGGCCGGTGGGGTTGACGAAGTACTTGATGTCCCCCTGGACCATCCGCTCGGGCAGCACGGGGGTGATGACCTCCCGGATGACGTCCTCCCGGATCTGCTCCTGGGTCACGTCGGGGTCGTGCTGGGTGGAGACCACCACTGTGTCGATGCGCACGGGGATGTTGTCCTCGTCGTACTCCACGGTGACCTGGGTCTTGCCGTCAGGGCGGAGATAGGGGATGGTGCCGTCCTTGCGGACCTGGGCCAGCCGCCGGGCCATCTTCTGGGCCAGGCTGAGGGGCAGGGGCATCAGCTCAGGGGTCTCGTCGCAGGCGTAGCCGAACATCATGCCCTGGTCGCCGGCGCCGTTTTCCAGCTCGGCCGCCGCGCCGCCGGCCTTCTGCTCAAGGCTGGCGTTCACGCCCATGGCGATGTCCGGGGACTGCTCGTCGATGCTGGTGAGCACGGCGCAGTTGTTGCAGTCGATGCCGTATTCCGCCTTGTCGTAGCCGATGTCCTTCAGAACCCCGCGGACGATCTTGGGGATGTCCACATAGCTGGTGGTGCTGATCTCGCCCATGACGAACACCATGCCGGTGGTGGTGGTGCACTCGCAGGCCACGTGGCCCTGGCTGTCCTCCTTCAGGATGGCGTCCAGAACGGCGTCGGAGATCTGGTCGCATACTTTGTCGGGATGGCCCTCGGTGACGGATTCGGATGTGAATAGATAGTGTCCCATGATAAATCTCCTTTGCATATCCGCCCATCAAGAATGCCCGCCGGGACCGGCGGGCAGTTGGAAACGTATCGTTCCTTATCTCTCGATTTACACCGCCGGATTTGGCACCTTTTGCTCTCGCATAGGTTGCCGGGCTTCACAGGGCCGGTCCCTCCGCCACTCTTGATAAGGCTATAAAATTGTCTGAATGTATTGTATCATGTCTTTCCCCGTTGTCAAGGGAAAATATAAATAACCTTTTTCTGGAAATCGGTGTGGAGATTTTTCATAAAAACTATTGTGCTGTCTCGAAATGTGTGGTACAATTTCCACAAAGGAGGTAGAGTACCATGACATTTACCATCACCGGCAAAAAATACGAGGTATCCGATGAGCTGCGCGCCTACGCGGAGAAGAAGGTCGGCAAGATCGACAAGCTCTTCCGCACGGAGAGCGACGCCTCCATCACCTTCAGCGCGGAGCGCGGCCGTTACACGGCGGAGGTGACCATCCGCAACAACGGCATGTTCTATCGGGTGACCGAGACCACCAGCGATATGTTTGCCTCCATCGACTCCGCCTGCGCCGCGCTGGTGCGGCAGGTGCGGAAAAACAAGACCCGCCTGGAAAAGCGCCTGCGGGACGGCGCCTTCGAGCGCACCTCCGCGCCGGAGGCCATGCCCGACGACGAGGAAGAAGCGGATTACCGCATCATCCGCGCCAAGCGCTTCCCCCTCAAGCCCATGAGCCCCGAGGAGGCGGTCATGCAGATGGACCTGCTGGGTCACACCTTCTTCGCCTTCCGCAACCAGGAGGAGAACGACGCCTTCTCTGTGGTGTACAAGCGCAAGGACGGCGGCTACGGCATGATCTCCGATTCCGCGGACTGAAACCGAACTAAATTTCAAGGGTGCGCCTCAGGGCGCACCCTTTTTGTGACGTTGGTGCCATGGCGGTGCAAGGAATATGGCCCCCTCTGACGAGGGGGCTGTCGAGCGTTAGCGAGACTGGGGGAGAGAAAAAACGGTCTCTCCCTCCGCCTCCCTCGTCAGAGGGAGGCTTTTCGCAGTATACGCACGTCAGGTGACCAAATCCTCTTCATCCAGGAGCTCTATCCCATTCTCCGCCAGGAGCTGGGCAGTGACGCCCATGCCGGGGACCACATGCCCGGTAAACGTGCCGTCATAGACGGCGCGGACGCCGCAGGAGGGGCTCCGGGCCTTCAATATGGCCTGGGTGACGCCGTGGGCCTTACAGAAGGCCAGGGCCTTCTCCGCTCCGGACCGGAATTCCGCTGTCACGTCGTCCCCCGCTTTGCTGTAGACTTTGTTCCCCCGTATCTCGCTGGGCAGCCGGGGGGCGAGAAGGCCGGAGGCCCGCTCCGGGCAGAACACCACGTATTCCTTGCCCTCCAGGAACTTATGTACGGCGGCGTTGTCATTGTTGCCGCCGTTATACTTGCAGTTGACGCCCAAAAGGCACCCGCTCACAAGGATCATCTTTCTCTCTCCTTTTCAAGATGTTGCCGGCGCTGCCCGATTCTTCCACTTCCCGGACAGGAAATAGGGGAACATGACGATAAAGAACGTGAACCCCGCGAGGGCCCCGCCCAGCCAGTAGCCCATGACGCCCATATGGAACCCCTCCGCCAGGAGCACGCACAGGCCGATGCGCATGACCACGCCGTCCAATATGCCCAGCACGAAGTTCATGACGGGAAAGCCCATGCCGTTGCACAATGCCGTGCTGGGCCCCCGCAGGGCGTAGCCGAAGAAGTTCAGGACCGCCACCAGGGTGTAGCTGTGGCTCATGGCCAGCACCGCCGGGTCGTCGTCGAAGAGGGCGAACACCGCCTCCGGCGCGGCCAGCATCACCGCCGACAGCGCCGCCGAGTATCCCAGTCCCACGGCCACCGCCGTGATGAGGGTCTTTGTTACCCGGTTGAACTTCCGGGCGGCGAAGTTCTGGCCCACCATGGTGGCCCCGGACTGGCTCAGGGCCAGGCAGATGATGCTGGCCACGGTGGAGAGCTTGTTGCCCACCCCCGTGACGGCGGACACGGTCACACCGTAGACGTTCAGGCGGCTGGACACGAACAGCATGGAGAGGTTGATGGCGCAGGACTGGATGCCCATGGGCACGCCCAGCTTCAAAAGCTTCGCCAGGTTCCCCCGGTCCGGCCAGAGATATTTCAGATGGAATTCAAACCCCAGGTCGCCCCGCCGGCGCCACAGATACCCCACGCACAGCACGAAGCTCACGCCCTGGGCGATGACCGTGGCAAGGGCCGCGCCGAAGGGGCCCATGCCCCCGGACACGAACAGGATATCCAGCGCCACGTTCAGCGCCGACGCGATGACGATGAACACCATGGGCATTTTGGACTGGCCCATGCCCCGCAATATGGCCGCCACCATCACGTAGCCCACCAGGAAGAAGAGCCCCGCCGTGCAGCACACCGTGTACTGGCGGCAGTAATCCATGGCCTCCGGCGGCACGTTCAGAAGGGCCATCACCCGCCCGGCGAAAGCAAGGCCCAGGGCGGATATGACGACGCTGAGCCCCAGGATAAAGGTGAACATCACGCCCACGACCCGGGAGAGGTTCTCCCGGTCTTTGAGGCCCACGTACTGGCTGATGAGCACCTGCCCGGCGTTGCAGAACCCCATGCACACGAAGGTGTAGAAGTGGATGAGGTCCGCGCCCACGCCCACGGCGGACAGGCCCGCCGGGCCCACGTACCGGCCCACCACCACCATGTCCACCAGGTTGTAAGCCGTCTGTAGCAGGTTGGACAGCATGAAGGGCCACGCGAAGGCCAGCAGCTGCCGGGCCACGGGGCCGGAAGTATAGTCTTTTATGAGGGTCTTCTTCTCCGCCATAGATGTCTCTTTTTCTCTCGTTTTTCTTTATTTTATCCCCATGGCGGGCCGAACACAAGGGAAAATTTACCGCCTGATCCGGATGGTGACCACCATCTCCTGGTCGGTCTGCTCCCGGAGCATCCCCACGTCCACGCCCCCCTGGCGCATCACGTCCACGCTGCGCTGGAGGGTGTTCAAAAATACCCGCACGTCCTTCAAAACGAACCGGGTCCGGGTGGGGGCGGGGCGGGTCTGGCGCTCCAAAAGGGCGTCTATGTAGCTGTCCGTGGCGGGGACGGTGAGCTGCCCCGCGATGATGTGGTCCAGGGCCTGACGGCGCAGGTCGTCGTCGGGAAGGCGCAGCAGCGCCCGGCCGTGGCGCTCGGTGAGCTCCGCCGCCCGGAGCTTCGCCAGCACGTCCTCCGGCAGCTTCAAAAGCCGCAGCTTGTTGGCCACGGCGGACTGGCTCTTCCCCAGCCGCCGGGCGCACTCCTCCTGGCTCATGCCGAACTGGTCCATGAGCCGGGCGATGCCCCGGGCCTGCTCGATGAAGTCCAGGTCCTGCCGCTGCAGGTTCTCCACCAGGGCTATCACGCCGCTCTCCGCCTCGTCCACCTCCAGGATGAGGCAGGGGACCCGCTCCAAGCCCGCCATCTTCGCCGCCCGCAGCCGCCGCTCCCCGGCCACCAGCTCATACCGGCCCGCCCGGTACCGGACGGACAGGGGGCTCAGCACCCCGTAGCGGCGGATGCTGGCCGCCAGCTCCTCCAGCCGGGCCGGGTCGAAGTTCTGCCGGGGCTGATAGGGCCCGGGCTCAATGTCTTCCACCGCCACGTTCACCACGGCCTCCCGCCGCCTCGTCTTCAGCATCTGCACGGCATATTCCCCCTTTGTATCGCATATCATGGATACATTATAGAGGGACGATGCCGCAAAAAAGGGGGAAATGGGAGAGGACAGAGCATAGAAAAGCCCCCTCAGACGAGGGGGGCCTTGAGCGCGTTTATGACATTTTTTCGATGAGCTGAAAGATGGCCGCTTGCTGTTCCTCATCAAGCCGGTCCCATTTATCCAGCAACTCTCTTTGTGAAGGAGTCAGTGCCACCGGTTCATTGTTTTCCGCGAACAGCTGGGAGAGGGTGATACCGAAGGCGGCACACACTTTCTCCAAAGAGGGCACCGTCGGCACCATGTTTTTGCGATACCAGGACGAAATGGTGGACTGGGGCAGACCAGAGCGCTCCGCGAGCTGGTACTCCGTCCAGCCCCGCTCCTGTCGGTATATGGCAATGGTTCCCAGGATGTCCTTCACGCCGCTTCGTCCTTTGCTTCTTATTTTCGTTAATTATACTTTGACAAAGCGTTGTATTTTAATGATTATTGTCGTATAATTATTACGATAAATAAAAGTAAAGGAGGCCATGCCTTATGCCGGATTATAAGATGATGTACCATATCCTGTGCGCTGCTGCGTCGGAGGCGCTGGACGCGCTACCGGAAGAGTCGGATACTGCCGCCGGGCGGGACATCCTGCAAAAAGCTCTGTATGAGGCAGAGGAGTTGTACCTGACCGCGGAGGATGAGCCATCGGAAAAGTGAAGAAAACAGCAGGCCCCCTCTGGCGAGGGGGCCTTTGGACACCATCAAAAGAAGAGGACGGAAATAGTCTCTCTCCCTCCGTCGCGCCCTAGCGGGCGCGCCACCTCCCTCGTCAGAGGGAGGCATTCCATATTTATCGGGGTGTTCACACCCCTGTCCCGTCGAAGGGCGGGGTGTAGGCGCTCTCGGCGCTGGAAAGCTCCTGGGTGTAGCCCTCCAAAAGGCCCAGGGCGGCCATGTAATCCACCGCCCGCCTGTACTCCTCCGCCGTGAGCCGCCGGTCCGGGCCGCCCACGCCGTTGGGGGTATACTGGCCCATGAGGGACACCAGCACGCCCCCGTCCCGGAAGGTCTCCCGGATCCAGTCCAGCACCGCGAAGGTGTTGTCCAGCTGCCCCGGCAGGACCAGATGCCGGATCATCACGCCCCGGACCAGCATGCCGTCATCGTCCAGCTGGTACGGCCCGGTCTGGCGGAACATCTCCCGGATAGCAGCCTGGGCCACATTGGGATAGTCCCCCGCGCCGGAGAGAGACGCCGCCAGTGCGCCGTCCATATATTTCATGTCCGGCAGGTACACCTGGACATGCCCCTCCAGGGCCTTCAGGGCCAATATCGACTCATACCCGCCGGTGTTCCACACCACAGGGATGGCCGGCTGTGGCTCCAGGGCCTTCAGCACGAACGGCAGGAAGTGGGAGGCGGTGACGAGATTCAGGTTGTGGACCCCCTGCCCCTCCAGCTCCCGGAATATCGCCCTCAGCCGGTCCACTGTGACGGTTTTCCCGTTGGCCCCGGCGCTGATGTCATGGTTCTGGCAGAACACGCACCGGAGATTGCACCCGGCGAAGAACACCGCGCCGCTGCCCCGGGTCCCACTGATACAGGGCTCCTCCCAGAAGTGGGGCGCGGCCCGGCTCACCACCGGCGCGTCCCCCACGCCGCAGAAGCCCGCGTGGGCCTCATCCCGCAGCGCGCCGCATTTTCTCGGACAGATGGAACAGATCATCGTCATTCGTCCGCAGGGTCGTCCGTGTCATCCGGGCGCCCGTGTCCTCTGACCTGGCCGGGGACCTTCCCCGGCAGGCGGGCAGGGGCTTTGATCGGCATGGCGAACAGTGCTTTGATTACCCAGACCATCACTACTACCACCGCGATGGGTATGATGCAGGCGGTGGCCAGCAACACCGCGGCCGTCTCCAGCATTCTCTTAAGCAAGTCGTTGGCGCGATCCATCAGACCGGTTATACCACCTTTGATTTTTTCCAATACCTTTGTAAAGAAATTCCCCTCGGAGTCCGTGTTTTCGCTGATCTCCTCGCTGATCTCTTCAGCCTCGGCAATGGTCTGCTCGATCTTGTAATCGGCTGTATTCTCGATCAGGCCGGACACATCCATGGCAAAGGGTATGATGAAGCATACGATAGCCCCAAATATACCGAGTTTTATCGCCCACCGTTTCAAAAAGAACCTGTTGGACAGTATCCCGGCTATCAGCAGCAGGATCGCCAGGGGAAACAGATACCGGAATGCCATATGCCCGATCAGCGTCACCGAGTATTTCTCAATGAAAATCACCGAGAGCACGATCGCGAAGGTTGATGCCAGGTCCGCTATCTCGTCGGCCACTGGGGTCGTTGCGTCGTCCGGTACGGCAGCAAGAAGGGTAGCCGCCGTGGCGCAGGAACCTGTCAGCGTCAGGACCTTTTCCTCTTTATCATCCAGGGCCGACAGAGTCTGGGAATAATGTTCCGGGTTGCTGAAATACTTGTCGCCCACCGTCACAGACAGGGTGAGCAGTACAATCAAGAGCGTGACCGCGATCAGCTTCATGGCCGTGGTTTTCTTCCAGAGCGCTTCATTTTCCATTTTTCTTTCTCTCTTTCTCTATTCGTTTTGGGTAAACTATGCGTTCTTCGCGGTGAACCGCCAGAGTTTTGCCTGGTCCTCTGGGGACGCGTAGCCGATGCCCACCCGGGGGGAAGCCGTTATCTCCGGCGGCACATACCCGTCATCCTCCAGGCTAAGCTCCCCTCCCAGGAGACAGTTGTTCAGGCTTTTGTCGATATGGAGATACTTGGTGACCCGCCCCGGGCCGGAGGCCCCCTCCACGCCACGTATCAGCACCGCCTGGGGGTCGTCTTCCCCGCCGGTCACCAGGTTCAGCATCCAGTGGATGCCGTAGCACAGGTACACGTATATGGTCCCCGCCCGGTGGTACAGCACCTCGGTGCGCTTCGTCCGGCCGTGGCATGCATGGCAGGCGGTGTCGCTCTCGCCAAAGTATGCCTCCGTCTCCGTGATGCGGGCCCGTATCTCCGTGCCGTCCGGCAGGCGGCGGACCAGCATCTTGCCGACGAGGGCCCGCGCCGCCTCCGGCGCGGGCCTCATCAAAAGCTCATTCATATTCATAGGTATACCCCTCGCCGGCCTCGGCGAAACCCTCCCGGAGCCCCGCGGTCACGATCACCCGGCCGTCCTTGGTGATGAGAACCAGGTCCACATCCTCGTGGGCAGCGGCGTAATCCAGGGCCCCCTCCGACCCCAGCACGAACAGCGCCGTGCTCAAAGCGTCCGCCCGGGCCCCGTCCGCCGTCACCACCGTGACGGACAGCAGATCGTTGTCCGCCGGGCGGCCCGTGGCCGGGTCCAGGATGTGGATATACCGTTTCCCGTCCTCGTCAAAATACCGCTGATAGCCCCCGGAGGTGACCACCGCCGTCTGGCCCACGGACAGGGTGCCCACATAGGCCCCCGTGTCGCTGGGGTCCGTCACGGCCACCTGCCAGGGCTTCCCATCGGGCCGGGTCTCGCCCAGGGTCTGCACGTTCCCGCCCAGGGACAATATGGCGTGCTCCGCTCCGGCGGCCGCCATGGCCTCCGCGGCTTTCTGGGCGGCGTAGCCCTTGGCCACCGCGCCGAGAGACAGCTCCATACCCGCCGGCATAGTCACGGTACTGCAATCTATGGCAATAGCCCCCGTGTCCTTTTCCGCCAGCAGGGCGTCAAGCTCGGTCTGCTCCGGCACCCGGTACTCGCCCGTGGTGAAGCCCCAGGCCTTGATGACCGGGTAGAGAGCCGGGTCCAGGGCCCCGCCCGTCTCCGCCCACACGTCCAAGGCCGTGTCCAGCACGGCTACGCAGTCCGCCGACACGGCCACAGGGCCGCCCGCCCCGGCGTTCAGGGTGCGTAGGGAGCCGCCCTCTTTCTCCGGGTCCAAATCCGCCGCCAGGCCGTTGATGGTGTCCACGGCGGCGTCCAGCGCCGCCTCGTATCCGTCCCCGTAAACCGTGAGGAGCATGACCGTGTCCATGGCGAACAGCTGCTTTTCGTGCTTTTCCATAGCCGGGTCTTTCCCGCAGCCGGCCAGCAGCCCCAGGGCCAGAGCCAGGGCGCACAGGGCCTTACAGCTCCGCCTTGTGGGCCTCATAGAACTCCCAGTAATCCTTCAGCATGTACTTGAGCACCGCGGGGGTGTCCAGGTGGTAGGGGCACTTGGACTTGCACCTGCCGCAGTTCAGGCACGTCTCGATCTTGTTCATCTTCTCCTGCCACTCGGGGGTGAAGTAGGGCCGCCAGGGGCTGCGGCGTATCAGCATGTCCATCCGGGCGCAGTTGCGGATCTCGATGCCCTGGGGGCAGGGCATGCAGTAGCCGCAGCTGCGGCAGAACTGGCCGCCCAGCTGCTCCCTGTCCGCGTCGATGACCGCCTGGAGCTCCCCGTCCAGGGCCGGGTCATCCTCCGCCAGGGCCAGCCACTGGTCCAGTTCCTCCATCGTCTGCACGCCGTAGATGGGCGCCACGCCCTCCTGCTCCCGCATGAAGGCGTGCACCGCCCGGGCGTTGGCCAGCATGCCGCCGGCCAGGGCCTTCATGGCGATGAAGCCCATGTCCGCATCCCGGCAGGCCCGGACCAAGTCAAACTCTTCAGGGCTTGACAGGTAGCTGAAGGGGTATTGCAGGGTCTCGAACCGGCCCGAGGCCACCGCCTCTTCCGCAAAGCGGATGGAGTGGCTGGTGACGCCGATGTGACGGATATAGCCCCTGGCCTTGGCTTCCTGGGCCGCCTCCCATGCGCCGCCGTCGATCTCGTCCCAATTGGACACCATGTGGAACTGGAACAGGTCGATATAGTCGGTCTTCATCCGCTCCAGGCTCATCTGGATGTGCCTGGCCACGGTATCGTGGTCCCGGGCCATGCTCTTGGTGGAGATCACGATGTCCCCCCGCACGTCGGCCAGGGCCAGGCCGATCTTCTCCTCGGAGTCGGTGTAGGCGTTGGCGGTGTCGAAGTAGCGGATACCGCCCTCGTAGGCCCGGCGCAGGATGCGCACGGCCTCGTCCTTGTCCCGCCGCTGGATGGGCAGGGCGCCGAAGGCGGGCTTCGTGACCACCAACCCGGTCTTTCCCAGTGTCACGGTCTGCATAGGATCACCTCAAATTAAAATAGTATCGATATGAGTTTACCCTTGACCGGGGCCCTTGTCAAGAACGGGGCCCCTCGACAGAAATAGACCTTGACTTTTCCTCAGGCCCGTGGTATTATAACAATCCAATCAAATGACGCGGGATAGAGCAGTCTGGTAGCTCGTCGGGCTCATAACCCGGAGGTCGGAGGTTCAAATCCTCCTCCCGCCACCACAGCGTCGGAGCAAAGTCCGCTTTGCTCCGACGCTTTTTCATGCCTGCGGCACACAAAGCGTCATCCGCCCGCTCCCTTGCTCCTCCTTCTCCCCATGAAACCCGCATTCGCTGGGCTTTCATGGGGACCCCGTTTATTTTTCTCCTTTTTCCCGCGAAACCCGCTGTTCTGGGCTTTCGCGGGAGCAATGAGCGGGAGTTATACTTTATAACCGGCCAGGCATCGCCGGATTTTTAGCTATATATAGTCTGGCATCCTGTATATTTTTATGGCAAAAAACCGAAGAATATTGTTGTATTTGCCAATGAAATTTTGGCAGAATTGTTGACAACAGCATCCCAATGATGTATTATACAACTCAACAGAACCCGCCACGCCTCTGGCGGTCATTGGCGTTTGTCACTGGCCGTTATGCGCAACCCGGCGGGACTTCTATTTATTGGAGATAGAAAGATGACGCCATATCCAAAAAAGATCCTTTCTCTGTCGGAGCAATTGCAGTCATATGTGGATGCGAAGATGGCTATCCCCTCTCAAGAGGAAACAAATGAAGCATTGACGACCATAGGCTATTACAGACTGCGCGGCTATAGCTTTCAGTGGTACGATAATGCCAAGAAGGCCTACCAGCCGGGTGTTAGCTTTTCAGATGTTATTGCTCTCTACCATTTCGATATGGAGCTTTCGCGGTTGTTGCTTTCAATGATAATGGATATTGAGATTTCATTGAGGGTGCGGCTTGTGGAGTCGCTGGTCATCCATAATGACCCCTTGGTATTAACAGATTCCACTGTATTCGATGATAAACAGTTATTTTGGAAAAACTTCGGCGTTATCGCAGCTGAAATAGCTCGTTCCAATGACGTTTTCATCAAACACAACTTTAAGAAACATGATGGTGAAGTACCAATTTGGGCCGCCGTAGAAGTCATGTCTTTTGGAACGCTCTCAAAGACAATCAAGAATCTTAAAACTGGAAATGGTAGTTCTTACTCCGTATTGGCAGGTTATTACCAGTACAAAACCAAAAAAGGAAACATGGCTCTTCCGTCGAAAAGTATGCTTTCTTCATGGATACAAGCTGTTTCCATTTTGCGGAATCTTTGTGCGCATAATAGTCGGCTGTATAACCGCACTATCAGTACTGCGCCGCAGCTTTTGTTTGCTGATCAAATCACGCCACAGACAAAATTCAACGGTTTGTATCAGCTCGTTTTAGCGATGAAGTATCTCCGGCCAACGGACCATGCGTGGAAACAGTTCGTTTCGGCCATGACTGCGCTTTTTGCCCGTTATAACGGGAAATTCGAGTTATCCCGGATCAATTTTCCCTCTGATTGGGCCGATCATCTTGCGGTTTGATGAATAACCCCACCGAACAATACATAGGCTTATTCTGATAGAACCAATCAAGCCTCTCATAGAAGCTCAAACCGGTTGGTCTTTCAAAGAGGGACGGAGTATTCCGTCCCTTATCTTTTTTGTCCTTTGCGAAAATTTATAAAGGTACCTTGACAAATGATGCGGAACGTGATATTATCAAGGTACCTAATAAATCGAAAGGAGCGACGACGATGTTTGACGACAGGAGATACGCCCCGGAAGAGCGGCCCGATATCCCCGCGCCGCCTCCACCTCCGCCTCCTCCCCACGAGCCCCATGTGCACGGGCCACACGGCCCCGGCAGAGGGCCCGGCCCCTACATCGACCGGGAGCACTACAACGCCCTGGACACGGACGGGAAGCTGTTCGTCCTTATCGGCGAGCTGGGCCACGCCAGCCGGTTCCTGCTGGACGGCAAAGCGGGCCAGAGCCGGGCGCTGAGCCTTTTGCGGGAGGGGGAGACCACGACCCAGCGGGAGCTCACCGAGCGGCTGGGCATCCGCCCCGGCTCCGCCAGCGAGCTCATCGGAAAGCTGGAGAGGGCGGGCCTCATCACCCGCGCCCCCAGCGAACAGGACCGGCGCACCGCCGACATCGCCCTCACCGAGGCCGGCGCCGCCCGCCGGCGGGAGCGGGAGGAAGCCCGCACCGGGACGGCCGAGCTGTTCTCCGCGCTCACCGAAGAGGAAAAAACGGCCCTGCTGGCCCTGCTGGAAAAGCTCCGGGCCGCCTGGGGCGAGATCGCCCCGCCGCCTCCGCCTCCCCCTCACGGGCCGCGCCACGGACCCCACGGCCCGCACCCCCATGGGCCTCATCCGGAGGGGCCGCATCCTCACGAGCCCCATCCGGAGGGGCCCCGTGAGCCGCGCCCGGAGGAAGAAGTGCCCGAATAAACCACACGCCCCGGAGACCAGCTGGTCCCCGGGGCTTTTATGCGCTTTTCAGTCCCGGACGGACAGGGCGTAATCCCGGGGCGAGACGCCGTACTCGGCCCGGAAGGCCCGGTAGAAGCCGGTGTAGTCCCCGAAGCCGCAGTCGGCCCAGACCTGGCCGGGGCGGGCGCCCTGGGCCATGAGCTGGCAGGCGGTGAGCAGCCGCTTTTTCAGGATATACCGGTGGACGCTGACGCCCATGATCCGGTTGAACTCGTGGCTCAGATAATACTTGCTCACGAAAAACCGCTCCGCCAGCTCGTCCAGGCTCATGCTCTCGCCGCAGTGGGCACCGATGTACTCCGCCGCCTGGCTCACCAGCTGGCTGGACCGGGCCGGGTCCTCCTGGGCCGCCGCGTCCCTGTCCGCCAGGCGGTTCAGCGTCACCAAAAGCTGTATCAGCAGGCTCTCCGGCATCAGGTCCCGGCCGTAGCCCTCCCCCTGCTGCTCCTCGTAGAGCCGGGCCGCCAGCGCCCCCACGGCCCGCTGGTCCTCCGGCGGGACCCGCAGCCGGTTGCGGTATCCCTCCCGCCCCGGGTCCAGGCACCGGGCCAGGTCCGTCCGGCCCGTGCTGAGCCGGCGCAGATACCGGGGCGTGATCCAGAGAACATACCGCTCGTAGGGGTCCTGGGCCGTGCTGATGCGCACCTTGTGCAGCTCCCGGGGACTCACGAACAGGATGTCCCCCGGCAGGACCCGGCACAGCTTGCTGTCGATGGTGTAGGTCACGTCCCCGGTGACCAGGAAGTATATCTCGTAAAAGTCATGGTGATGCAGCGGCACCCGGCTCATGCGCTGGTCCACCTTGTGCCGCAGCTCAAAGTCCGGCCGGGTCATCCGCTGGTCCGGGTCATATCCCTTCGTCCGCGCCGCTATAGCCGTCTCGCCTCCCCGCGTTTGCTAGGGGGACCGTACCACAAACGGGTCTCGTTGTCAACAAGATTTGCAATATTTTATCGCTGTTTTCACAATTGCATATCATATTATTGCGGTTATAATGGGCAGCGTTGGAAATGAACCGACAAATCCCTCAAGGAGGTAAGTTATCATGAAGAACACTCTGAACAAGCGGAGCGAGGCCCAGGCCCGGCGGGAGCGCCGGCGTACGCTGCGGCAGGACAGCCGCCGCACGGCCCAGGAGAACTATCAGATCGCCCTGGAGAGCTATATTCTTGATTACTACAGGACCCTGGCCTTCTGATACCCTGTCCAGGAAAAGACTACGCCCCGGAGCTTTCCGCTCCGGGGCGCTTTGAATTTACGCGCTGACGGTGAAATAGTTGAGCCCTGCCGCCAGGGTAAAGGTCTCGCTGGCCTCGCCGGTGATTTCAGCGCCCTGGAAGTCCGTCCTGGGACCGTGCTCCCGGCCATCCGGGCGTTCCACGCCCTCCGGCAGCTCGGGGCGTTCGCCCTCCTCCATCCCCTCGGGGGGCTCCACGCCTTCCGGCCTTTCACCGGGCTCCGCGCCCTCGGGCAGTTCTGGCCACCCGCCGTCAGGCATATCCTCCGGGGGCTCGGGGGCCTGGCCCTCTTCCATGTCATCGGGCATGGCCGGGCCGTGGCCAAACCCGTGGCCGAAGCCGCCGCCCATGCCCATGCTGCCGCCCGCCGCCGCGGCCAGGACTGTCCCGTCCGCGGTGAGGGAGTACTCCACGCCCTCTTCCAGGGCGGGGCAGGTCATGAGCAGATAGGTTAAATCGTTCTCCGGCGTGAAGGCCATGATCTCATTGCCGGCGGCGTCGATGAGAACATAGGTGGCGCCGCCGGTCTGCCGCTGGGTGAAGGTAAAGAGCGCGCCGCACTGGTCCGAGGGGTCCAGAGCGTCCAGCATATTGCCCGTGGCGATGATCCGGCCGCCGTTCAGGTACACGTCCTGGGCCGCGTCCAGCCCCGCGTCGCCGCTGGTGGAGCAGGCCTGGGCGGTGACGGTGCCGCTGTCGATGACCAGCCAGCCGTTGGAGTCGATGCCGTCCCCCTCGCCGGTCTGGCCGGTGACCACGATGTCCACCGTGCCGCCGTCGATGGTGACCACGGAGACGTCGTCCTCGTTCACGTTGATGCCGTCATTGCCGGAGCGAATATGAATGGCGCCGCCATTGATAGCCAAGTGCATCTCCGTGTCCAGGCCCTCGTTCTCCGCGTTGATGGCGAGCACACCGCTGTCCTCCGGCCCGCCGGAGACGGTCATGCTCATTTTGGAGTAGAAGGCCCCGTCGTACTTGTGGAGCTTTTTGCTGTCCACCACCTCGGTGCCGTCCTCGCTGAGGGTGTAGGACTTATAGATGCGGGCCACATAGGAGCCGTTCACAGTGTTCTCGCTGCCGTCGGCGATGACCACCCTCGCCCCTGCGCCGGACAAATCGGGCTCGGAGCCCTGGTCACCGGTCTGGTCGCACTCGTATACATTATAGAATATGACCGCCGGGGCCACGGTGCTGGTGATGTCCACGCCGTCCAGCACCAGCGTCACCACCGCCGCCGGGTCAGTTTCCGCGTCCTCTCCCAGGTCCACGGCGATCTGGCCCGGGTCCAGGGTCCCGGTGAGCACGTAGGCGCCGGGCTCGGTGATATGGACCACGGTGTGGGCCGCCGCCTCGTCGGCGGAGTGGGCGTCCGCCTCGGTGCCCTCGCCGTAGGTGAAGTCATGGCCCTCCTCGTAGTAGACGATGTCGTGAGCGGTATACACGGCCGCGCCGGGGTCGTCCGCCGGGGCGGCCTTCCCGTCCACGGTCACCGTGGTGCCGTCCAGCTCAATATGTACGGCGTCGGCGTCCTCCGCCGCGTATCCCTGGACACCCAGGCCCAGCAGCATCATGGCGCACAATGCGCCGGACAGAAGTCGCTTCAAATGCATGTTTTGTCCCTCCTTCATGGATGCGGCTACTATACCCGCAAAACGTGAACAGTTCTTGCAAAAGCTGTGTAGAAACTGTAAACTCCGGCGCAAAAAGGCCGGTTATTGTGCATAATAATGCGGATTTTCGCATAATTTTGTGCATTTTGACGTAGACAGGCGAAAAAAGCCGTGCTACAATGCGAGGCAATTTTGGCGGGGCCATGCGCCCTGCGTGAAAAGGAGGCGGGAGCACGAAACAACCGACGATCCTGCAAGATTTTGAATGGTATCTGCCCGAGGACGGGCAGTTTTGGAAAAAGACGGCCCGGGAGGCCCGGCATCTGTCGGACCTGGGCTTCACGGACATATGGCTGCCCCCGGCCTATAAGGGCCAGGCGGGCATCCGGGACGTGGGCTACGGGGTCTATGACCAGTACGACCTGGGTGAGTTCGACCAGAAGGGGAGCGTACCCACCAAGTACGGCACCAAGGACCAGTACCTGGCCGCCATCCGTGCCTTCCATGCCCAGGGCATGGAGGTGCTGGCGGACATGGTGTTGAACCACCGCATGGGCGCCGACGGGACGGAGACGGTCCGGGCCGTGAAGGACGCGGACTACGACAGGAACGTCCAGCTGGAAGAGACCCGCATCAAGGCCTGGACAAAGTTCACCTTCCCGGGCCGGGCGGGGAAATACTCCGATTTCCAGTGGAACTGGAAGCACTTCAGCGGTGTGGACTATGACGAGAAGACCCACCAGGGGGCCGTGTACCGGCTGGCGGGCAAGTCCTGGGCCGACCAGGTGGACCCGGAAAACGGCAACTTCGACTACCTCATGGGGGCGGACCTGGACATGTCCAGCCCGGAAGTGGTCCGGGAACTGGACAGGTGGGGCCGGTGGTATCTGGACTTCACCGGTGTGGACGGGTTCCGCATGGACGCGGTGAAGCACATAAGCTTCCCCTTTTTCGCCCACTGGCTTACCAAGCTCCGGGAGGACACCGGCCGGCCTCTGCCCGCGGTGGGGGAGTACTGGAGCGCGGACACCGCCCAGCTGTGCGAGTTTCTGGACCGGTCCGGCCAGGTGATGCGCCTGTTCGACGTGCCCCTGCACCAGCGGTTTTTCCAGGCCTCGGAGCAGGGACCTGCGTTCGACATGAGCGCGCTCGTCTGGGACACCCTGGCGGAGCGGCAGCCGGACATGGCCGTCACCTTCGTGGACAACCACGACACCCAGCCGGGCCAGGCCCTGCAGTCCTGGGTGAAGGACTGGTTCAAGCCCATGGCCTACGCCATGATATTGCTGCGTCAGTCCGGGGTGCCCTGCGTGTTCTACGGGGACCTGTACGGCATCCCCCACGACGGGCTGGCCCCCACGCCGGGACTTGAGACATTGCTGAACGCCCGACAGAAGTACGCCTGGGGTCGGCAGACCAGCTATTTCGATAAGCCCGACCTGGTGGGCTGGACCCGGTCCGGCGATGCCGCGGTGCCGGGCTCCGGCATGGCCGCGGTGATGTCCAACGGCGAGGGCGGCGCCAAGCTCATGTGCACCGGCGCCGGGCACGCCGGCGAGACCTTCGTGGACATTCTGGGCGGCCGGCCCGAACGGCTTACTCTGGATGAGACCGGCAGCGCCGAATTCCCCGTGGACGGCGGGAAGGTCAGCCTGTGGGTCAGCGAAAAGGCGGCCTGAAATGAGTCAGAACCTCCGGCGAAGCCGGAGGCTTGAATGAGCCCTAGAAGGGCATGGTACAAACAAGCCCCGAAGCGGATGCTTCGGGGCTTGAACTGTTTGAGAAAATCTCAGCGCTTGGAGAACTGAGGCGCGCGGCGGGCGGCTTTGAGGCCGTACTTCTTGCGCTCCTTCATGCGCGGGTCGCGGGTCAGGAAACCGGCGGCCTTCAGGGGCGCGCGGTACTCCTCGTTGACCTGCAGCAGGGCACGGGCGATGCCATGGCGAATGGCGCCGGCCTGGCCGGTGACGCCGCCGCCGGTGACGGTGGCCTCGATGTCCACCTTGTCCAGGGTGCCGGTGGTGACCAGGGGCTGGCGGACGATGAGCTTCAGGGTCTCCAGACCGAAGTAGTCGTCGATGCCGCGGCCGTTGATGGTGATGACGCCGGTGCCGCCGGGGATCAGGTGGACGCGGGCAACGGAGCTCTTACGCCGGCCGGTGCCGTACAGGTACGGACGCTTGGACTGATAGGTAGCCATTACTTGTTGCCTCCTTCCACATACGCTTCAGGCTTCTGGGCCTGGTGGGTGTGCTCCTCGCCCCGGAAGATGCGCAGCCGGGTCAGCTGGTTCTTCGCCATGGCGTTCTTCTGGAGCATGCCCCGAACGGCCAGACGCATGGCCAGTTCGGGCTTCTCGGCCATCAGGCGGGAATACTGGGTCTCGTGCAGGCCGCCGGGATAGCCGGAGTGGGTCCGATAGTACTTCTCCTCCAGCTTTCTGCCGGTCAGGACCGCCTTCTCGGCGTTGATGATGATGACATAGTCACCGCAGTCCACATGGGGGGTGTAATCCACCTTCCGCTTGCCGCGCAGCAGGTCCGCGGCGATGACGGCGGTCTTTCCCATGGGCTTGCCGGCGGCGTCGATCACGTACCACTTACGGACGACGTCGGCGGGCTTCACCATAGTCGTGCTCATTGGTTTTCCTCCGCATATCGTAAATAATGTTTTGACAGACTTGGCGCGCCCCTCCGCTGAGAGGCGCTTACTCTTTATAGCACAACCGGCCGGGGGAGTCAATAAATATTTTTAAAAAATATTGGTTTACTCCGATTATCTCCGTTTTTCTTTGAATATCTCCGAATATCGGAAAATGAATTTTGCGGACTTTATGCACGGATACGCTCCGGGAGCATCACGAGACCCACGGATGCGCCCCGGGAAGGTTTCTCTACCAAAATAGGACGGGATGTGATATGATAGGTTTATAATGTACAAACAGGAGGCTCTTGATATGGGCGAGCTGAATACGAGGATACTGTTTTTCCAGCACGAGGACAACTGGCAGGACATCAAAAACGCCACCATGAACACCATCGGCAAGACGAAGGGCTCCTACCCTGACTCCAAGTGGAAACGGGAGCTGATCATGGCGGAGCACTCCCCCATCCGGAAGCTGAAATTCGCCTGGCGGTGGGTGGACCTTCCCTACTGGGTCAGCGTCCATTTCGTGCGCCACAAGTTCGGCATCGAGCATTTTGTGAAGACCCAGCGGACCGACCGCACCGGCACGGACCGGACGGAGCTGCCCCAGGGCGCGCCGGTGAACCACGAGTGCGAGGCGGACGGCCAGGCCATGATCAACATCAGCCGCAAGCGCCTTTGCAACTGCGCGAGCCCCGAGACCCGGGCCGCCTGGCAGCTGGTGAAGGACGAAGTGGCGAAGGTGGAGCCGGAGCTGGCCTCCTGCATGGTGCGGGAGTGCGTGTACCGGGGCTTCTGCCCGGAGATGTTCTCCTGCGGCTTCGCCGAGACGGAGCAGTTCAAAAAGGAGCGGGAAGCCTACATCAAGGGCGAGTGAGCCCATAAAAAGGAATCGGCGCGGTGCTCAAAGCACCGCGCCTTTGCTGTCAGAAGAGCACCGCCAGGCTGATCCAGAAGGGCACATCCTCCGTGCCTTCGGTCCCCTCGGGATAGGAGGCCTGCACATTGCCCATGGCCTCGTCGCCCTGTTTGAGCGCGTTGTAGATCACAGTGCCGTCCTGGACGTATTGCACGCAATAGCTGCCATACTCGTCATAGTCAAATTCGGCGTCCTCCGGCAGATGGCTGCGGATGCCCGGGCGGCTGCCGAACTCCTCCACGTCCGCGGGCAGGGACACTCCCGCCTGGGCGTAGCCCTCGGTGTCGGTGCGGCCGGCGTCGATGTGGAGGTCGCCGTTAGTGAACAGGGCGCTGTAGGTGGTGAAGGGCTCCTCCTGGGTGACCAGCTCCATCTCCCAGCCCTCGGGCAGATAGAACACACCCACGTTCTCGGCCTCATACCTGTGCAGTCCCTCGGCGGCCGCGTCGATGACAGCCTGGCTCATCCACTGGTAAATGCCCTCCGGCAGCTCGGTCCCCTCGGGATAGGTGAGGATGACATCGCCCATGCACTGCTCGCCCTGCTTGAGCACATGATAGGTCACCGTGCCGTCCTGGGTAAACTCTGTGTAGTAATTGCCGTCCTCGTCATAGTCGAACACGGCGTCCTCCGGTACGCTCCGGCGCACGCCATCCCGCTGGGAGTACTCCTCCACGTCCGCGGGCAGGAGCACCCCCGCCGCCTCGTAGGCGTCGGCGCCGAAGCAGCTTAAGTGGATGGCGATCTCGCCGCTGTAAAGATCCGCGTAGCTCATGGGCAGCGGCTGCTCCACCGCGCCGGCGTCCACCGTCCAGCCCTTGGGAAGGGAAATGGTCCCCACGCCGGCGACGGCGTACTCCTGCAACGCCTCGTCCTCCGGCGCGTCGGCCAGCGCCGTGCCGCCAAGACCCGCCAGCAGGCACAGGGCCAGCAGCATGGCCAAAATATTTCTGTACTTCATCTCCGCGACCTCGTTTCCGGTAAAATTTCCGGCGGACAAAGCTCTGTCCGCCGGAAATGATTATAGCAAAATACAGCCGGAAAAGGGTGTGCAGCGCCGCACACTTTATGGGGCCGGGGCCTGCTCCAGGGCGCTGTTCAGCGCGCCGATGATCTCCAGGACGCAGCCGTCGATGTTCCGGTCGTCCCCCTCCGCCACCAGCATGTGCAGGGCGCTGGACTGGGTGCTGCCCGCCTCGTCGGTGAAGACGTAATCGATGGTGGACCTGAGCCGCAGGGCAAAAGCGGGCATGACGGCCTCGTAAGTCCCCAGACGGCCCGCGGCCAGGCCGTCCCCATAGGCCAGGTCGTCGGCGATGAACTCATAACCCTGGCGGCTCTGGTAATACTCCGCCAGCGCCCCCTCGTCCATCTCCCAGAAGGCTACGGGCTCCGTGCCCGCGATCATGGGGTCCCCGATCAGGGACGTGACCAGCTGTTCACAGGCCGCGGCCAAGCCGGGCCAATCCTCCTTGTCCGCCAGGCGGACGATGTCGGTCACGTTCTCCTCCCGGAGGAAGGGGTCCCAGCCGGAGGACAGGGCGGACGGCATGGGCGCCGGGGCCCGCAGGCCCAGCGCATAGCCGCCCCAGAAGGCCCCCGCGCACAGCGCCAGTACCGCGCAGGCCGCCGCCAGCATGCCCCGGACCGGCAGGGCCCGGCGGGCCAGATACCGTTCCAGCGCCTTTTTCAGTTTCGCCGTGTCCAGCCAGCGCCGGGCGGGGTCATAGGCGCAGCACCGGTCCAGGATGCGCTCCAGGGCCCTGTCCCGACCGGTGAGCCGGGGCGGCGTGTCCGCGTAGTCCCCCGCCAGGGCAAAGATCAGCACCTTGCCCAGGGCGAAGATGTCCGTGCGCGCGTCCGTCTGGCCGGAGCCGTACTGCTCCGGGGCGGCGTAGCCCTTTGTCCCCAGGTAGGTGGTGTCCTCCCCCTGCCCGGGCTTATAGGTGCGGGCGGCACTGAAGTCGATGAGCCGGACCCGGCCCATCTCCGTGAGCAGGATGTTCTCCGGCTTCAGGTCCCGGTGGATGACCGGCGGCGACATGGCGTGCAGAGGACCCAGCGCGTCGCACAGCTTTATGCCCAGCCGGGCCGCTTCCGGCGCCGGCAGGGCGCCGTCCCGCCGGATGAGCTCCTCCAGGGTGACGCCGGGCACATAGTCCCGTAGCAGGCTGCATGTCCCGTCCTTCTCCCGAAACTCCAGCGTCTTGGGCCCGTCGGGCAGCGCGCGCAGGATCTCATATTCCTGCCGCAGCAGGGTGGCATCCGCGCCGGAGGCCTGCTTGCAGACGAACCGCCGCCAGGGCTCCCCCCGTTTCTCCAGAAGATACGTCCGCTGGGACCCGCTCTCCTTCAGGCACCGGAGGACCTCATAGGCGCCGCCGAACTCATCCATGTGCCGCCTCAAGCAGGGCGTCCAGCTTTTCCAGGGGCAGACGCTTCTCTATGGCGAATATGGCCGCCGCGTCCTCCCGGACGCGGGGGTACAGAGGGGGCTTGCCCCCGATCTGCAGGAGCCGGTCCGTCTCAGCCAGGTCCAGCCCCAGCAGCGCCGCCAGGCGGATGAGCATGGTCCGGGTGGGGCGGCGGGTGCCGTTGAACAGCTGATAGCCGTAGGACTTGTCCAGGCCCAGGGCCTGGATGGCCTCCTTGGCGGTCATGTGCCGCTCGACCAGCAGCCCGGCCATGTAGATGGCCACGGGCGGACAGGCAAACTCGGGGTCCTGCAAAAACCCCAGGTCCGATTCCTCCCGTTCCCGCAGCTGGTTCAAAAGCTGCTGTGTGCTCCTCATATTCGTCCCTCCCGGTCAGGCGCCTGCCTGGTTTCGCTCTTGATGCGATTTTGTGTCATTATTCTAGCATGGCGGGCGGGAGAAGTCCAGCGGTGGATGGGACGGACGAAAGCGAAAAAAGGGGGAATGGACCGGTTTTTCAGAAAATTTATAAACCGCAGAGTCAACAGGGCGCGGTGCTTTCGCATCGCGCCCTATTCCTATACGCATATCCAGCGCACATCCTCCGCCTCGCCGGGCAGGGGCGGGGAGAAGCTGCGCAGCATCCGGGCCACGGTGCTCTCCGGCACGCTGTCCCGCCGGGACAGGTTCCGGCGCCGCCGTTCCTCCCAGCCGGTCTCCAGATACTCCACCCGCACCGACGCGCCGTAGCGGTGGAACAGCTCTATCCACCGGCCCCGGTTGGCGGGGGACAGGTTGGTGGCGTTGAACACGAAGGGCCTCTTCGCCCGCAGAAGCGCCCGGGCCCGCTCCCGGGCCGTGTGGAGCACCGCGCCGCCTCCGTCGTCGGGGGCCGCCCCCGTCTCCCGGCGCACCTGGTCCAGGGACACCATGGGCAGGTCCCCGTGATGGGCGGCGATATAGGCGTCCTTGCCGGTGCCGGGCAGGCCGCTCACCATGATCACCGTGCCCCAGGCGGGATCATATACCCGCTGGCCGGGCGCCGCCGCCCGGCCGTTCAGGTCCGCCCAGCGGCTGTATCCGTCCGGGTAGGGGAAGGGGCCCCGCAGACAGCCGGCCTCCTCCGCCAGCGCCCGGAACAGCGCCACGTCCTCCAGCAGCTCCGCCTGGTCGGCACAGACCCGGCCCCGGATATCCGCCTCCGCCAGCACCGCCAGCTTCTCCAGGGTGAACAGGTCCGTGAGCTCTCCCGCTGACGCCATTCGCCGCAGGTCCCGGGCCGGGTCGTCCTTTTCAAAGATATGCAGCGGCCGCATATGCCACCGGACCAGCCGGCAGACCGCCTCCCGCAGGCACAGGGCCTCCGGCGTGCCGGCCAGGCCCATCTGGGTCATCAGCAGCTCCCGGGCCATCTTCGCGCCGGCGGCGCTGTGGCCGGGGGCGGTCCAGCGGCCGTCCTCCCACACGGTGCGCCGGGCCTTGCCCAGGTCGTGGAGCGCGGCGGCGGCCAGCAGCAGCGCCCGGCTGTCCCCGTCCAGCGCCAGGAAGGACGGCTGCCGGGCCATGCGCTCCATCACCAGGCGGGTGTGGGTCAGGGCGTCCCCCTCCCTGTGATATGCCGGGTCCTGCCGTACGCCCGCGAGGTCCGCCAGCGCCGGTTCCAGGGCCTCAGGAGAGATGCTCAGCGCCATGGTCTTCACCGCCAAACAGCGACTCCACCGGCACAGCCAGCCCGTTGGGCACGATGGGCCGGCTCTGCCAATGGGACTCGGAAAGCTGCACCGCCTGATAAAAGGTGGGCCGGACGAACTTCATCCGGTCCGTCACCGCGCCGCCTTCTTCCACTTTGATGTACAGCCCCTCCATGAGGGGCAGGGGGTCTGTCTCCCGGACCTGCCGCTCCTCATCCAGGCCCAGCTTCCGGCTGGCCTGCCGCAGCGCGTCCAGGTGGCTCTCGCCGCTGATATAGCTGGACGGGCCCAGCAGGGCCAGCAGTTTTTCCTTATCGGTGAACGCCCCCTCCGCCAGCACCGGCACGGACACCACCGACAGCCCCGCCAGCATGGCGTGCCGGGTGGGGGTGTCCAGGAACCGGCCGGTCTCCCGGTCCAGGATGTCGAACTCCAAAAAGTAGTGAGGCAGCCGGTCATAGTACACCGTGTGCTTGGCGTACATCCACTCGCCGTACATGATATACCGGTCCCCCAGCACGGCCCAGAGCCCGTCCCGCAGGACGCCGGCCCACTGTTTCATTAAGTTATAATGCCGCTCCCGCCAGCCGCCGGTCAGATAGTGGCCCCGGCTCTGGAGGAGCAGCTCGCCCCGCTCGTCGAAGGAGATAGCCGAGTTGGCCCCGTCGCACTTCTCCTCCACCACCAGGTGCCGCCCGGCGATGACCTCAAAGGGGATCTGGCTCAGGTCCTCGTCCCCCGGCTGGAGCCGGGAGCCCTCCAAATGGGGCGTGCGGGGGTATTTAATCAGGTCCACGGCTATGCCTCCTCTCCCACAGCGGCGGTTAGGATAAGGTGGCCCGGCACGCCGCCGAAATGCAGCCGGTCACAGCCGGCGTTGGCAAAAAGCTCCGTCAAAACCTGCTTGGTGAGCAGGTGGATGTGCTCCGGGTTGTCGTCCTCCTTGCTGGGCACCGTCACGGCCACATACCGCCGGGCGATGCGCACCGCCGCCGTGACGGCGGCCTGCACATCCGGGATGTGTTCCAGCACCTCCAGCATGGTCACCACGTCCGCGCTCTTGGCCGGCAGCCGGCAGGCACAGATGTCCGCCTCCATCGCCGTGAGCCGGTCCACGCCGCCCCGGCGGATGTCCTCCAGGAAAGCGACCCGGTAGTCCAGCAGGTCAAGGCTGGTCACCGGCACGCCGGGAAACCCGTCCAGAAAGGGGAAGAGGAACACGCCCCGGCCGCTGCCCACGTCCAGCAGGCTCTCCGGCCGGACGCCCCGGAGAAAGCCCAGGATCTGCTTCACCCGGGGAAGTGTCTCGTGGCCCCGCTTGAAGCGGTACAGCTTCACGCCCCAGGCGCGCCCCAGGTCCAGCAGCGCCGTTATATCGTCCTCTGTCAGCTCCTCCAGGGTCTTTTCCCCCAACGTTCCCGGCAGGGCGCGGCCCTCCCGCAGGGCAAACCCCCGGACGGCGGCCGCCGCCAGGGTCTCATACAGCTCCGTCCCCTCCATCACGCCGCTCCCTTCCTTCCATGACTTCACACTCCAACTGATTTTGCGTCATTATTCTAACACGGTGGTCTGGAGAAGTCCAGCCGCAGGCGGGATGGCGGGGTCGAATAAGCGGGGACGGGCGGATTTTTTCAGAAAATTTATAAAATGAAGGGGTTTACCATATTGCCTTTTGGAAAACCATGTGTTACAATACGGTAACAAAGAGTAAAAATCTGAAACTATTGGAGGGGAGGGTACGTCGAAATGGTGAAGACGGTGGTCCTGGTGTCCGGCGGCGGGACGAACCTGCAGGCCGTGATGGACGCCCATCTGTTCGGGGAAATACCCAACTGCGAGCTGACGGCGGTCATATCCTCCGACCCGGAGGCATACGCTCTCATCCGGGCCAAGAGCGCGAACCTTCCCGCCTACGTGGTGGACCGGTCGCTGTTCGCCAACGTCCAGTCCTACAACACTGCCGTGGAGCAGAAGCTCCAGGACCTGGACGCGGAGCTGGTGGTGCTGGCGGGCTACGTCCAGCCTCTGAGCCAGGGCATCCTCAAAACATTTGAAAACCGCATCATCAACGTGTGCCCCACGCTCCTGCCCGCCTTCGGCGGCAGCGACATGAACTCCCTGGAGCCCTACGAGCGGGCCATCCAGGCGGGGGTGAAGCTGTCCGGCGCCACGGCCTATTTCGTCACCGCCGGCCCCACGGGGCCCATTATCCTCCAGCAGGCGGTGGAGGTCTGGGAGGGTGACACGCCCAAGACTCTCCAGAGGCGCATCATGGAGGAGGCGGAGTGGAAGCTGCTGCCCAAGGCGGTGGCCATGTTCTGCCAGGGCCAGCTAAAGGTGGAGGACGGCGTCGTCCACCTGGCCGAGGAGAAAAAATAACGAATTTCCGACTTATATGATAAGGGGATCTGGGATATGAAGAAAAACATGCGCAAGTGCCCCAACTGCGGGGCGATGATGCCGGCGGACATGCGGTACTGCCGCAAGTGCAACGCCTCCATGGACTCCGGCCGGGTGGGGACCCTTCCCCGGCGGAACGACCGGAAGAGCGACGCCCTTCGGGACCTGCCCAAGCCCGTCCGGCCCACGGAGGAGCTGGAGCACCCCGCGGAGGAGGGCGCCGGCTTCTTCTCCCCGGACAGAGAGGACGACCGCGGCGGCCCTGACCGCCGGGGGCGCGTGAGCTATGACGACAGGGCCCCCCGGCCCGTGCAGACCGCCCGGGGCGGTCCGGACGCCGACCGGGACGGACGGGACCGGCGCATGTGGCAGATCGCCGCGGTGCTGGCCATCATCCTGGTCATCATCGTAGTGGCCATCATCCTGGTGGTGAAGCTGAACCAGCGGCCCGCCCAGGAGGGCCAGGCCAAGGCGCCCTCGCCGGAGTTCCAGGTAGCCGAGGCCACCGCCTCCCCCGCGCCCAGCAGCTCGCCTATCCCCACCATCATCCCGGCGCCCACCAACACGCCGCTCGTGCCCGCAGTCGTGACCACGCCCATCGTGGCCGCCACGCCTTCGCCCGTTCCCTCGCCCAGCAATTCGCCCCTGCCCTACACCATCCAGGATGTGAACGAGACGGTGTACCTCACCGGCTCCGGGGTGAATATCCGCAAGGGCCCCGGCACGGACTTTGACGTCATCGGTTCCGCCAGCACCGGCCAGTACTACACCCGCACGGGCCGGGTCAGCAACGGCTGGAGCCGCATCTCCTACAGCGGCGGCGACGCCTATATCAGCGACTCGTTCCTGTCCACCACCCAGCCCACCGCCTCCCCGGCGCCCGTCATCAACGTGACCGCCGCCAGCGGCACCGTCACCGTGACCAGCGACGCCAACCTGCGCAAGGGGCCGGGTACCAACTACGACTCCATCGGCGTGGTCTCCACGGGCACGCAGCTGACCCGCACCGGCTACACCGACAGCTGGACCCGCGTCCAGTATAACGGCGCCGAGTACTACATCTTTACCAGCCTGGTCTCCGACGGCTCCGGCAGCAGCGGCGGCGCCACGACCACCAGCGGCACCGTCACCATCACCGGCAACATGGTGAACATCCGCTCCGGCCCGGGCACCGACTACAACGCCATCGGGCAGGTCAACTCCGGCACCGTCCTCACCTGCACCGGCCAGAGCGGCGACTGGTACCAGGTGTCCTACAACGGCACCACCGGCTACGTCATTTCCACCTACGCCACCAAGAACTGACCGGCTGTCGCGCATGACCATAATAGTTAACGGGAAGCTCTCGCGAGCTTCCCGTTTGTTTTATATTATCGGCGGTCAGTCGTCGTCCAGCAGCTTACCCGGCTGGATATCCAAGACTTCGCAGATCTTAAAGAGCGTCTCCAGGGATATGCCTTTCGTCGTGCTGGAGCCTTCCACCTGAGCAAGAAAGTTCAGACTCCGGCCTATCTTCTCCGCGAAGGCCTCCTGGGTATACCCGGCCTTCTTTCGGTAATAGGCGATCTTGAGCCCCAAGGTCCTATATCGTTCCGGATACTCAGTCTGCATAACAGTCCCTCCTGATACTATGATTGTACCAAGAGGGAAAGTAAATTATTAGAATCTACAAGCAAATGATTATTTACTTTAAGACAATAACATGGTATTATTGAAATCATCTGATAGCTTATAATTTAAAGAAAGGAACGGTAATGACCCGTGGAAACGCTTTTTCTTCTTATATATGTTCTGGCTGGCCTTTGGGCAGTGAACAGGACTATATACGCCAATAAAGTTGTTGTCTACTCAAACGGGGTAGCGTTTTTTATTAAAAAGTTTGTATATGCGACATTTTTGGGTTGGGTATTGATCCCGATCGCACTGATCAAGACGCTGTTTACCCATTGACCGTTCCCATACAGAGAAATCGTCGGTAATACTCTTCCGGCGGATATATAAGGAGGGAAAAGCTTTGGCTATAAGCAATGAAAAAGAACTGCAAGCGGCGAGACAAGCATCACAGGATCATCCAAATTCATATTTGCTGTGGCTTGCAGAAAAAAGAGCGCTGGCTGTTGCTTCGTCAAAACATCTTCGGGTACGTTGGTGCTATGTGGCAGGTATCCATGAAAATGGAAATGTATATCTTTCCCATAGCGAGAATTCTAACTGGAAGGATTGCGGCCAATGTAATGTTTCTGGCTGGCGTGATATCGTAGATATCGCATTTGGCGGGGGCGTTAACGATTTTACGGTCGGGTTGCGTGCGGATGGTGCTGTGGTGGCGACCGGGAACAATGAGAGCGGTCAGTGCAACGTCTCTGAATGGAAAGGTATCACCGCCATTGCCGCAGGCTGCAGCCACACGGTCGGCCTATGCGCAGACGGCACAGTTGTGGCAACAGGAGACAATGAGAATGGTCAGTGCAACGTCTCTGAATGGAAAGGTATCACTGCCATTGCCGCAGGTTACAACTACACGGTCGGGGTGCACGCAGATGGCACCCTGACTGTCGCCGGATATCACAGCCGCGTCGGTGAGCAGCTTTCCCGTTGGACTGGCATTGTGTACATAGTTGCAGAGTATAACCACATCGTAGGTCTGCGTGCGGACGGTACTGTGATAGCCGCTGGGGACAACACATATGGCCGGTGCAATGTAGAGGATTGGAAATCCATAGTTTCTATTGCGATAAGCTATGACTTTACAGTTGGCTTGTGTGCAGACGGCTCTGTTGTGGTCGCTGGCGCGATCGACGACGAGCATGACGTATCCGGCTGGCACGATATCATTTCCATCGCCGCAAGCGACCGCATATATGGATTAACCGCATCTGGCACTGTACTGATCGCGGGTCCCGCCGAGGACTATGACGATACCGATATCAAACGGTGGAAGCTTTTCAACTCCGCTCCCTCCCCAATAAAACAGAGCCCCTCAAAACACTTGCCTGTGGAAGAACTGCCAGACGGGACAGTCGCTTATGACATTTTCGGAGATTATTTCCTTATGACCACGCTCCGGGAAAACTGTTTCCGACTCTGGAAGAATTATCTGACAGAGTTTGAAGTGTACAAGCAGGGAGCAAAAGAAGCATATCTGAACATGAAATCCTATGACCACTACATGAAAAATCTGGATGTCATGTTAAATAAGCTACAGGAGTTGATTTTGGACAGCGTCGTTAAATCCCTTATTTCTTTCGGTATCTATGAATACAATACAGCTATCTTAACGAGAGAATATGGCAAAGAATTCGCTCCTGTATATACTACCTTAATGAAAGACCAGCGCGCGGTCTACGAAAAACTCCAGAGCGTCCCGGCCTCTCCGGAAGTGGACAAAGTAAAAGCCAAACTATTCTCAGATAAGGAGACGATCACTACATTTATTAACGCTGGTGGGCTCATGCGCACGATAGGCTACAGTATAGAAAAGAGGATCCTTTTGGAGCGCGGCCTCATAGAGGACTACGATTTCGACAGCGAGAAAGCGGCGGCGCTTCGGGATAACTGTATGCACGCCGGCAACATTGGCCGTTCCCAGCAGCGCGCCATCCTCTCCCAGGCATTCAAAGCAAATCCAATCGACACCGATGTGATCGAGACTGCGCTTATCTTAAAGCTGGACGACAGCGGCGGCCTGGCCGAATATGCGAAAAAGTACGGCTATTACGAGGGGTTTTTGTCTAAGCAGAAGGAAGTCTTAGAGAGGAAATATGCAGACAGGCTCAAGAGGCTTGCCGGCTGCAAATCGGTACCGGACACCAAAACATTCTGCGAGCTGGCCTCTTCCTGCGCCACCATGCAGGAGGACGGTATGGATATGAGCGCACAGCTCAAGAGACTTATTGACATGAGGATCGCAGCAGGTCTCAGCGAACAGGACGTAGAAGATCTCGCGTTTTTTATGCGTTCTACCGAGGATTCTTTCGGCCCAGCTGTCGTAACAGATACGATCCAGCAATTTTCACAGGCGCAGATCCAGCAGGATATCGCCGCCCGTACCATCAACGGCATCCTCTATGAGACCCACGAACAAGCGGCCTTCGCCCAGGCAGAGGTCGACCATCTGCGACAACTCTTGCGGAAAAAAACCGAGGTCGCCGGCTTTGCTCTCTTGATGGAACAGGAGATAAAAACAGAGGCAGGAAGAAAAGAGTACGAGATACAGGAAAAAATGCTGTTAAAGCATTATCAAACTGATTGGCGAAATCCTGTAATGTATCTTCTGTGCGGGAAAAAGCGTAAAGAATTTGACCAGACGTTTCGCATTTCGGAAGGTCATATCGTAAAATTGTAACTCCCTAAACAACAAAAAACGCGCCTTTCCGGCGCGTTTTTTGCTGCGTGTTCGGTCATTCAGCCCTTGAGGCCGTTTTCCTGGCGCTCCATGTTCTCCACCACCACGTCGAAGATGTCGCCCAGGGAGGCGCCGTACTCCAGCACCTTCCAGGGGACGTTGGTGTGGAAGTGGATCTTGATCAGGTCCTCGTCGCCCACCGCCAGCAGGCAGTCCCCGGGGATGTTGGCCATGATGTAGTCATGGATCACGTCCTCGTCCAGGTCGTGCCCCTCGATGAGCAGCTGTGTGTCAAAACGATATTCCAGCATGGTTCAGTCTCCTATATGTATAACCATTTTTCACCTATTCAACAGTCCGGCCTTCATCCGGGCTTGTTCAGTATACCATATGTATTCGGAGATGTCAAAAAATAGTACAGGCCGGGCAGGGAAACGAGTTAGTTATTACTAATAATTTGGGCCCCGCAGCGGCGCCCCCTATGGGACAATGTGACGAAATCCCGGATGGACGGGGAAAAAATCTTGACATTTTAGTTTTGACTAACTAATATGTTAGTGCTGTTAGGGGTGCCTAACAGCTATTTCACGGCCCGGTAGTTAGTAACTACTAATCAAAGCCGCGCTGGGAGGACGGAACATGCCGCTTTCATTGCTGCACAAGGGGGAGAGCAGTCTCATCACCCGCATCGGCGGGACCCAGGAGACCCGCCGGTTCCTGGAGAACCTGGGGTTCGTGGTGGGAAGTCCCGTGACGGTGGTCAACGACATCGGGGGCAACCTGATCGTCAGTGTCCGGGACTGCCGGGTAGCCATCAGCATGGAGATGGCGAAGAAGATCTACGTCTGACGGCGCGGACGGAAAGGAGAGCATCATGACGTTGAGACAGGCCCAGGTGGGCCAGACGGTCCGGGTGGCCAAACTGGAGGGCGCCGGCGCGGTGAAGCGCCGCATCATGGACATGGGCATCACCAAGGGCGAGAGCATCTATATCCGCAAGGTGGCCCCACTGGGCGACCCCATTGAAATCACCATCCGCGGGTATGAACTGAGTCTGCGGAAATCTGATTCTGAGATGATCCTGGTAGAGCCCGCGTGAGGGCGGACCCCCAAAACAAAGTCAAAGGGCCTGTGGGAGGGCCCAGTCTTATGGAGAGAAAGGCAGCTTGATATGGAAAAGAACATAACCATCGCCCTGGCGGGAAACCCCAACTGCGGCAAGACCACGCTGTTCAACGCCCTCACCGGCGCCAGCCAGTACGTGGGCAACTGGCCGGGGGTCACGGTGGAGAAAAAAGAGGGTAAGCTCAAAGACCACAGGGACGTGACCGTCACGGACCTGCCCGGCATCTACTCCCTGTCCCCCTATACATTGGAGGAAGTGGTGGCCCGGAACTACCTCATTCAGGAGCGGCCGGATGTGATACTGAACATCGTGGACGGCACCAACATGGAGCGGAACCTGTACCTGACCACCCAGCTGGTGGAGCTGGGCATCCCGGTGCTGGTGGCGGTGAACATGATGGACGTGGTCCGCAAGGCTGGGGACAAGGTGAACGTGAAGGAGCTTTCCAGGGCCCTGGACTGCCAGGTGGTGGAGATCTCCGCCCTGAAAGGCGACGGGATCAAGGCCGCGGCGGACGCCGCCGTGGAGCTGGCGGCCAGCGGCCGGAAGACCGTGCCTCAGCACCGGTTCGCCGGGTGCGTGGAGCACGCCCTGGCCCACATCGAGGAGGTGGCCGTCCACAGCCTGCCGGAGGAGCAGCAGCGCTGGTACGCCATCAAGCTCTTTGAGCGGGACCGGAAGGTGGCGGAGCAGCTGGGGCTGGACAGCGCCTCCCTGGCCCACATCGAGGAGGACATCAAATCCTGCGAGCAGGAGATGGACGACGACGCGGAATCCATCATCACCGCCCAGCGGTACGATTACATCGGCTCCATCATCTCCCGGTGCTATGCACGGAAGAGCAGGGAGAAGATGAACGCCTCCGACAAGATCGACCGGGTGGTCACCAACCGGTGGCTGGCCCTGCCCATTTTCGCCTGCGTCATGTTCCTCATCTACGCCATCGCCATGGGCGGCTGGGGCTTCTCCATCGGTACTATGGGCACCGACTGGGCCAACGACGGCCTGTTCGGGGACGGCTGGTTCGTGCCCTTCACGGCGGACAAGGACGCCTGGGAAGAAGATTCCGGGGCCTTCGAGGAGGCAGCGGCGGTCATCGAGGCCTACGAGGCCGGCGACCCGGAGGTCTATTTCTACGACGACGAGACCGGCGAGACCACCGCCGAGACCGTCACCGAGGACCTGTACACTGACGCTCTGGCCGTGGCCGAGCCCGATCCCCACGACTACGGCGTGTGGGTGCCCGGCATCCCCGTGCTGGCGGAGCGGGTGCTGAACGCTCTGGGCTGCGGCGAGGTGGTCACGAGCCTGGTGCTGGACGGCATCGTGGGCGGCGTGGGCGCCGTGCTGGGCTTCGTGCCTCAGATGCTGGTACTGTTTTTGCTGCTGGCCATATTGGAGGATGTGGGCTATATGGCCCGTGTGGCCTTCATCATGGACCGGATCTTCCGCCGCTTCGGCCTCTCCGGCAAGAGCTTCATCCCCATGCTGGTGGCCACCGGCTGCGGCGTGCCCGGCATCATGGCCAG
>CANPVS010000014.1 GCA_947581795.1 uncultured Oscillospiraceae bacterium | reverse complement strand
GAATATGAATTCCGAACATGGAAAACAAAATATCGTGGAGATATATTGATTCATGCAGGAAAAGGTGTCGATAAAGCCGCTATGAAAAGATTTGCACACCTTAATCTCGATTATCCTTTAGGTTGTTTTGTTGCAAAAGCCGCCATAACGGACTGTGTTGAGATGAACGATGAGATGAAGGAAGTTCTCAGAAAGAAAAATTTTGCAATTTACGAAAGTACAACAGAAAATAATAACTGGTATGGATACGGATTTAAGATTGAAAATGTAGAAAAAATAGCCCCAGTTTTGGCAAAGGGTAAATTGGGCTTGTGGGAATACGAAGGTTGAAAAATTCCCGTTTGGCATTCACTGCTGAAAGCCTCCCCTGTGCAAGGGGAGGTGCCGAGCGGCAGCGAGGCGGAGGGGTTGTTACACCTGGGTAAAACAATCCCCCAGTCAGCTTCGCTGACAGCCCCCTTTACACAAGGGGGCCTTTTGCTGCAATTTTTCTGCGCCGCCCGCCGCGCATGTTCTCCCGGAAAAGACATATACTTTACGGAAGAGCAACGAAAGGACGGGTACGATGAAAAGCAAGAAGCCCCTGATCATAAGTCTGGCGGTGAGTATGGGCGTGGGCGGACTGTCCGCGCTGCTGACCCGGTCGTCCATGGAGAAGTACGCCTTTTTGGACCAGCCGCCCCTGGCGCCGCCGGGATGGGTGTTCCCGGTGGTGTGGACGGTGCTGTTCGTGCTGATGGGCATAGCGGCCTGGCTGGTGTGGGAGCATGACGGCCCGGGGCGGAAGAGCGCCCTCACCCTCTATGGGGCGCAGCTGGGGGCCAATTTCCTGTGGACCATCATCTTCTTCAACCTGGGCCGGTACGGCTTTGCCCTGGGCTGGCTGGTCCTCCTGTGGGCGCTCATTCTGGCCACGGTGCTGCGGTTTTGGAAGGAAAACGCCGCAGCGGGGAAGCTGATGTTACCGTATCTTCTCTGGGTCGCCTTCGCGGGCTATCTCAACGCCGGGGTGTGGCTTCTGAACCGCTGAGAGGACGGAGAATAGCATAGAGACGCGGCCCGGAAAGGGCCGCGTTTCATTTTCCCTAATTTTAGGTAGGAAAATTCCTAAAACCTGTTGACACACTAGGAAATAGGGTCTATACTTCTCCATGGATAAAAAGCTGCTTGGAAAGGCGAGTAGATATCATGTATGTATATGCGGACAACGCGGCCACTACCTCCCTGAGCCCCAAGGCCCTGGAGGCCATGCTGCCCTATTTCACGGAGGAGTACGGCAACGCCTCCAGCCTCCACACCCCCGGCCAGCGGGCCGCCGAGGCCATGATGCGGGCCAGGCAGACCGTGGCGGCGGCCATCAACGCGGACTTCAAGGAGATATACTTTACCGGCGGCGGCAGCGAGGCCGACAACCAGGCCATCCTCTCCGGCGCGTATATGGGCGCCCGGAAGGGGAAGAAGCACATCATCTCCACCGCCTTCGAGCACCACGCGGTGCTCCACACCCTGGATAAGCTGAAAAAGGAAGGCTTTGAGATCACCCTGCTGCCGGTGCACGAAAACGGCGTGGTGACGGCCGATGACGTGGCCGCCGCCATCCGGGAGGACACGGCTCTCGTGACCATCATGATGGTCAACAACGAGATAGGCACTGTCCAGCCTATCGCCGAGATCGGCGCGGTGTGCAGGGAAAAGGGCGTACTGTTCCACACCGACGCGGTCCAGGCCGTGGGCCACATCCCCGTGGACGTGAAGGCCCTGAACGTGGATATGCTCTCCATGGCGGCCCACAAGTTCCACGGCCCCAAGGGCGTGGGCGCCCTGTACGCCCGGAAGGGCGTGCCCCTGGTGAACGTCATTGAGGGCGGCCAGCAGGAGCGTGGCAAGCGGGGCGGCACCGAGAACATCCCCGGCATCGTGGGCATGGCCGCGGCGCTGAAGGAATCCGTGGAGAACCTGGACCAGGACATGGCCTACGTCACCGGCCTGCGGGAAAAGCTCATCACGGCGCTTTCAAAGATCCCCCACAGCCGCCTCAACGGCGACAGGGAAAAGCGCAATCCCGGCACGGTGAACTTCTGTTTCGAGGGCATCGAGGGAGAGGGCCTTCTGCTGTGGCTGGACCAGAAGGGCGTGGCGGCCTCCTCGGGAAGCGCCTGCACCTCCGGGTCCCTGGACCCCAGCCATGTGCTGCTGGCCCTGGGCCTGCCCCACGAGGTGGCCCACGGCAGCCTGCGCCTCAGCATAGACGCGCACAACACGGAAGAAGAGATAGACCACATCATCCAGGCCGTGCCTGAGGTGGTGGACTATCTTCGGAATATGTCCCCGGTGTGGGACGAACTGGAGAGGGGCCTGACGCCCCACCTTATCTGACAGGAGGCAACTACTATGGCACTTTATTCCGAGACTGTGATGGACCATTTCCAGCATCCCCGCAATGTGGGCGAGATGCCCGACGCCGACGGGATCGGCGAGGTGGGCAACGCCGTGTGCGGCGACATCATGCGCATGTATATCAAGGTGAAGGACGGCGTCATCACTGATGTGAAGTTCAAGACCTTCGGCTGCGGCAGCGCCATTGCCAGTTCCTCCATGGCCACAGAGATGATCAAGGGCAAGCCTATCGAGGAGGCCCTGGATCTGTCCAACAAGGCCGTGGCGGAGGCCCTGGACGGCCTGCCCGCCCATAAACTGCATTGCTCCGTCCTGGCGGAGGAGGCGGTCCGGGCCGCGGTGAAGGACTATTACGACAAGAACAACATCAGCTACGACCCCGCGGTGTTCGGCTGCGACATGGCCTGCGCCCACGAGCATGACCACGGGCCCGCTGAGGAGTGATATCCGGCCGGGCAGGGCGCTCATCGCCATGTCCGGCGGCGTGGACTCCAGCGTGGCGGCCCTGCTGATGCAGCGGGCGGGCTGCGAGTGTCTCGGCGTGACCATGAAGCTCTACGAGGGCGAGACGGGGGACAAGACCTGCTGCACCGCCGACGACGCGGCGGACGCCCGGGCTGTAGCAACACGGCTGGGGATGCCCTTTTACGTGTTCAACATGTGCGCTGACTTTGACCGGGAGGTCATCGGCCGGTTCGTGGCCGCCTACGAGGCGGGGGACACCCCCAATCCCTGCATCCAGTGCAACCGACACATGAAGTTTGATAAGCTCCTGGAAAAGGCCCGGATGCTTGGCTGCGAATACCTGGCTACGGGCCACTATGCCCGGGTGGAGCGGGACTCCGGCGGCCGGTGGCTTTTGAAAAAGGCTGCTGATCCCCACAAGGACCAGAGCTATGTGCTGTACATGCTCACCCAGGAGCAGCTGGCCCACGTCCGGTTCCCCCTAGGGGACATGACGAAGGAGGCCGTGCGGGCCCTGGCGGGGGAGAACGGGTTTGTCAACGCCCGCAAGCGGGACAGCCAGGACATCTGCTTCGTCCCCGACGGGGACTACGCCGCCTTCATCCGCCGGTATACCGGCAGGGACTATCCCGCCGGGGACTTCGTGGACGAGGCAGGCTGTGTGCTGGGCCGGCACGAGGGGCAGATCGCCTATACCATCGGCCAGCGGCGGGGCCTGGGCGTGTCCGGGGGAAAGCGGCTCTATGTCTGCGGCAAGGATAAGGATGCCAACACCGTCCTTTTGGGGGACAACGAAAAGCTCTTTACCAGAAGGCTGGCGGCGCGAGACGTCAACCTCATCCCCTGGGACAAGCTGGACGGCCCCATCCGGTGCAGGGCCCGGATACGGTACAAGCACGCCGAACAGCCTGCCACGGTGACCCAGACGGGGCCGGACGAGCTGGAGGTCATTTTCGACGAGCCCCAGCGGGCCATCACCACCGGCCAGGCTGTGGTCCTGTACGACGGGGACTTGGTTCTGGGAGGCGGTACCATATGCGACACGGAGGACATCTGACATGACGAGAGACGAGGCGTGGGCCCTGCTCACGAAATATAATAAAGACCACTTCCACCTGCAGCACGCCCTGACGGTGGAGGGGGTCATGCGCTGGTACGCCAACGACTTAGGCTACGGTGATGAGGCGGACTTCTGGGCCACGGTAGGACTTTTGCACGACCTGGACTTTGAGATGTGGCCGGAAGAGCACTGCGTAAAGCAGCAGGAGCTCATGTGGGACGCGGGGGTGGACGAGGCCACCATCCACGCCACGTGCTGCCACGGCTGGGGCCTGACCGGTGTGGACATGGAGCCCACCCACCAGATGGAGAAGGTCCTGTTTGCCGCCGACGAGCTCACCGGCCTCATCGGGGCGGCGGCCCTCATGCGGCCTTCCAAGAGCGTGCAGGACATGGAGGTCAAGAGCCTCAAAAAGAAGTTCAAGTCCACCGGCTTCGCCGCCGGCTGCTCCCGGGAGGTCATCCAGAAGGGCGCCGACATGCTGGGCTGGCCCCTGGAGGAGCTGATGGAGAAGACCATCCTGGCCATGCGCTCCTGCGAGGCGGATGTCCAGGCCGCAGTGGAAAAGCTCTGAGCGGACAGACCAAAAATCCTTGAGAAGGTGACGATATGAAGATATCGACCAGAGGCAGATACGCCCTGCGGACCATGGTGGACCTGGCCCAGCACAGCGGCGAGGGGCTGGTGACGCTGAAAGACGTGGCCGCCAGGCAGGACCTGAGCCAGAAGTACCTGGAGCAGATCGTGACCCAGCTGAGCAAGGCGGGGCTCGTCAAGGGCACTCGAGGCCCTCAGGGGGGCTACAAGCTGGCCCGGGCCCCCAAGGACTACACCGTGGCGGAGATACTGGAGCTGGTGGAGGGGAGCCTGGCTCCCGTGGAGTGCCTGGAGGCGGATACCAACCAATGTGATAGGTGCTCCTCCTGCGCCACTATCGACATGTGGACAGGCCTCTATAAGGTGGTCACGGACTATCTGGGGAACATCACCCTGGAGGACGTGGTCCGCCGGGCCGACGCCAACGCCGGCAACGACTATATGATCTGACAAAAACGTGCAAAAAGCCCGCCATGCCCAAAGCCCGCGAAACGCGGGTTTTGCCGCTGTTATCCCCTTACCGACAAATGATCCGGCGCCCGGTTTCTGTCAAGGCCCGGCCAGTCCGCAGACTGGCCGGCTCGTGAGCGGCTGCGAAGCAGACGCCAGCCTTGACGGGTGCCGGACGCCGGATCACACTCCCCGCGGGGGATAATAGCCTACTTACCTATGCGCGGGAAAAGGGCCGCCCCTCCCGTTCCTTTGATTTGCCTTTTTCCATGCTCTTGGCGGTTTTCTGCGATTTTGTGTATTCCTCCACCTGATCCCGGACATGCAGATGCGGTCATAGAGCCGGGCGCGGATGGTATAACAGACGCTGCACGCTGTTATACCAGAAAGATACCGGTCGTGCTCCCGGCTTGCGCCGGAACCGCACGACATGGTATAGATTTTGTCGTATGCCATCACCGCACCCCCTTCACCAGCCGCCACGCCTGGCAGACGAGGGCGGCGGCAGTCTCCATTTCCGGGTCGGTGACGCCCTTTTTGGCGTTGGTCCAGCGGGCGATCTGGTTGACGTTGTTGCCGATGGCGGACAGTTCCCGCAGGATGTCGTCGTATATGGAGCTGGGACCTCCGGGGCGGTAAACTACTTCACATAACAACAGTAGCAAAAGACACACCTCCACGGTGTGTCTTTTGTGGTTCCGGCGTGTTCGCCGGGCGAAATCCGCTTGTCATATGCTCGGTTCAGTGTGAGGAAACACTATGTAGCTGGCAGTGTGTGGGCATGATCGTGGTTACACATTTCCCGCGGGACCCACTTCGTTGGGCTCTCGTGGGAGCCCTATGATCGGCCTTGAAGATTCGTGGTCTTGGCAAGTCAGACCCACTTATCGTTCAAGGCTCTTCTTCATTGTTGACAAAGGGGCGGGCGGGGAATTATAGTGGATTCAATAAGCAGGAAACGGAGGACCGGGAGATGAAGACGCGCGGGGCGAGGCGGATACTGTGCGGGCTGCTGGCAGTGCTGGCGGCGGTCATGGGACCGGCGGCGTGGGCGGAGAGCGAGCCTGCGCCGGAAACGGGGAAGGAGCTGACGGAGCAGATGGAGATCGGCTGGAATCTGGGCAATACCTTCGACGCCCCCGGCGAGACGGCCTGGGGAAACCCCGTCACAACGGCGGAGCTGTTCGACACGGTGAGGGAGCTGGGTTTCCACACCATGCGCATCCCTGTGTCCTGGAGCGGCCACACCTCCGCCGCGCCGGAGTATACCATCGACGATGCCTGGATGGACCGGGTGGAGACGGTGGTGGACCAGGCGCTGGACGCGGGGCTCTATGTCATCGTGAACGCCCACCACGACAACGGCCTCTATAACCCCGCGCCGGCCAACGCCAAGCGGGCGGAGGAATACCTCGCGGCGGTGTGGGGCCAGATCGCGGCCCGGTTCGCGGACACAGACCACCGGCTCATCTTCCAGACCATGAACGAGCCCCGGGTGGAGGGCACCAGCTACGAGTGGAATGTGGACGCGGGCAACGCCGACTGCATGGCGGCGGTGGACGTGGTGAACGAGCTGAACCAGACGGCCCTTGACGCCATCCGGGCCGGGGGCGGCTATAACGCGGACCGGTTCGTGCTGGTCTGCCCCTACGCCGGGTCTCCCGGCGGGGCGCTTCTCAGCCGCTTCCGGCTGCCGGAGGACAGTGCGCAGGGACGGCTGCTGCTGTCCATCCATGCCTACACGCCCTACGACCTGTGCTTGGACACCCGGTCCCCGGCGGATACTTTCAATAAAGACGGCCGGAGCCAGATCGAAAAGATGCTGGAGAGCCTGGACTACATGTTTGTCCAGAAGGGCGTGCCGGTGATCATCGATGAGATGGGCTGCATCGACAAGGACGACGCCGACGCCCGGTACGACTGGGCAAAATACTATGTGTCCGCCGCGGCGGGGTACGGCATGCCCTGCGTGTGGTGGGACAACGGCGCCATCCACACGAACGGGGAGAATTTCGGCCTCATCGACCGGCGGGCGCTGGCGGTGTACGAGGAGAGCGAGAGCGTCTATCAGGGGCTGATGGACGGCCTGAGCGGCGAGGAGTGAACAGGATGGGCATCATCTACGACGAAAAACAGAGGGTCTTCAAGCTGGACACCCCCCACACCAGCTATATCATGCGTGTGGAGGACGAATTCGGCTATCTCCTGCACTGCTATTACGGCCCCCGCCTGCACAGCGCGGACGCGGCTTATCTCACCCGGACGGCCGAGCCGCCCTATACGCCGGAGCGGAACGCAAGGGACAAGCTGAGCTTTCTGGACAGCGCGCCCTTCGAGTACCCCACCGGGGGCGTGGGGGATTTCCGGGAGCACTGCCTGGAACTGCGCACCCCCGCGGGCCACGGCGCCGTGGAGGCGGGCTACCGCCGCCACAGCATTCAAAAGGGCAAAAAGCCCCTGCCGGGCCTGCCCGCTACCTTCGGCGGAGAGGGGGACTGCACGGCCCTCACGGTGGTGCTGGCGGACGACGTGCTGGGTCTGGAGATAGAATTGGAGTACACCGTCTTTGAGGACCTGGACGCCATCACAAGAAGCGTAAAGGTACGCAACCTGGGGACCAAAGAACCGGTCATCTACCTTACGAAGGTGCTGTCCGCGTGCCTTGACATGGACTGCCGGGGGTTCGATATGCTCACCCTCCACGGCTCCTGGGCCCGGGAGCGGATCATCCAGCGCCGCCCCCTGGGCAAGGGGATGCAGGGGGTGCTCTCTTCCCGGGGGGAGACCAGCCACCAGGAGCACCCCTTCCTGGCGCTTTTAAGCCCCGACGCCACCCAGACCGGGGGCGAGGTATACGCCATGCACCTGGTGTGGTCCGGCAACTTCGAGGCCCAGGCCGGGGTGGACCAGTTTGACCAGGTGCGGGCGGTGATGGGTCTCGGCGACTACCAGTTCTGCTGGAAGCTGGCCGCCGGGGAGACCTTCCAGGCCCCGGAAGTGGTGATGGTCTACTCCCGGGAGGGCCTGGGGGCCATGACCCGCACCTTCCACAATCTCTATCGGGACCACCTCATCCGGGGTCCCTGGCGGGACAAAAAGCGGCCCATCCTCCTGAACAGCTGGGAAGGGGCCTACTTCGACTTCGACACCGACCGGCTCCTGGACATGGCCCGGGCCGGGGCGGAACTGGGCATGGAGATGCTGGTGGTGGACGACGGCTGGTTCGGCGACCGGTTCGACGACAACCGGGCCCTGGGGGACTGGTTCGTCAACGAGAAGAAGCTGCCCGGCGGCCTGAAGCGGTTGGCGGATGAGCTGAACGCCATGGGGATGAAGCTGGGCCTGTGGATGGAGCCGGAGATGGTGTCCCCGGACTCCGACCTGTACCGGGCCCACCCGGACTGGGCCATCCAGGTCCCCGGCCGGAGGGCGGGCCTGTGCCGGAACCAGTACGTGCTGGACCTGAGTCGCCGGGAGGTGCTGGAATACGTGTGGGGCCGCATCGAGGCCATATTGACCAGCGCCAACATTGAGTATGTGAAGTGGGACATGAACCGGCAGCTTTCCGACATGGGCAGCTTCGGACTGGACAGCAACCAGCAGGGGGAGCTCTATTATCGGTACGTGCTGGCGGTGTACGAACTGCAGGAGCGGCTGTGCCAGCGGTTCCCCCATATCCTGCTGGAGAACTGCTCCGGCGGCGGGGCCCGGTACGACCCGGGTATGCTCTACTACAGCCCGCAGATCTGGTGCTCCGACGACACGGACGCCATCGAGCGGCTGGCCATCCAGGAGGGCACCGCCCTCATCTATCCCCTGAGCACCATGGGCGCCCATGTGTCCGCCTGCCCCAACCACACCGTGGGCCGGACCACCCCCTTCGAGACCCGGGGCCACGTGGCCTTGGCGGGCACCTTCGGCTACGAGCTGGACCCCACCGCCCTGACGGAGGAGGAGCGGGCTCTCATCCCTGGCCAGGCGGCGCTGTACCACCGGTTCAACGACCTCATCCGGCGGGGGGACTACTACCGGCTGGCCTCCTGGCGGGAAAATCACGCCTATGACTGCTGGCAGGTGGTGAGCAAGGATAAACAGACCGCGCTGGTGACGTATGTGCAGGTGCTGGCCGGGGCCAACCGCCACTCCCGGCGGGTGTGCCTGCAGGGCCTGGACGATGCCGCCCGGTACCGGATGGAGGGCACGGACAAGGTCTGCGGCGGGGACACGCTGATGTACGGCGGCCTGCTCCTGGAACCCATGGCGGGGGACTATCGGTCCAAAGTAATCGTTTTGCTAATGGAAAAATAATTTAATTCTAGATTTAGCTTACTATTACCTAATCCAAAATTTGGTAACTGTCAAACTGCTAAAAGGGGGGGGCATAATTTTATTAATTTAGGCATATTTACAAAAAGTTCATTAGGGTGTTAAATTATAATGATAAGATTATAATTTGACATCCTTTTCTTTTTAGCTAAATCAGACTAAATAAACCTAATCGGCCGGCAGCCCGGCGCGGGGGAGAGAGAACTTGGTTTTCAAACGGCTCATGAGCATCGTTCTGGCGGTGTCCGCCCTTCTCGCGGCGGGCGGCGGGACCGTCATGGCCCAGGAGGGGGAGACGCAGGAAGTGATCGGTACCTACCTGCCCGGGGAGGGCGAGCTGACGGGGGCCGTGAAGGCCCGGAAGGACGGGTCCGTCACCGGCTTCAGGAAGGACCGCGACGCCTGCGCGGTCACGGTGGACATCCCCGAGACGGGCTTTTTTGACCTGGTGTTCACGGTGAAGGGCCAGGGCGGCTACAAGGAGAACTACGTCTGGGCGGACGGAGCCCAGGCGGGCACGCTGGTGGCCCACTCGGACAAGGAGGAGCAGTCCGCCGTGCGCCGGGTGTATCTGGAGCAGGGCGAACATACGATAGCCGTGACCAAGTACTGGGGCTACATCGACTGGCTGCGGCTGGACGTGGTGGCCTCGGCGCCCTTTGACGAGAGCATTTTTGACGTGTCTCCCAAGCTTGTGGACCCGGAGGCCACGGAGGAGGCCCGGCGGCTTTTCAGCTACCTGTGCGATGAGTACGGAAAACACATCATTTCCGGCCAGTACTGCGACACGGGGGCCAACGGCTGGGAGAACATGAAGATCGCCGAGACCAACGGGGGCAAGTACCCCGCCATCCTGGGCCTGGACCTGATGAACTACTCCCAGACCGCCATGGACCACGGCGCCCAGAGCCATACCACGGAGCAGGCCCTGGCCTACTGGGAAAAGGGCGGCATCGTCACGCTGTGCTGGCACTGGCTGGCCCCGGAGAAGTACGTCTCCGGCAACTGGTACAGCGCGTTTCGGCCCGAGGAGTGCAAAATGGACCTGACCGCCATCATGAACGGCGAGGACGAGGAAGGCATGGCCCTTTTGAAGAAGGACATCGCCAACGCGGCCGCCCAGCTCAAACTCATGCAGGACGCGGGCATCCCCATCCTGTGGCGGCCCCTGCACGAGGCCTCCGGCGGCTGGTTCTGGTGGGGCGCGGAAGGGCCCGATACATATAAGAAACTCTATATCATGCTCTACGATATGCTCACCAACGAGTACGGCCTGCACAACCTGATCTGGGTCTGGAACGGCCAGAGCGGGGACTGGTACCCCGGGGACGAGTACGTGGACATCATCGGCATGGACATCTACGCCGGGGAGCGGGTCTATACCTCCCAGATCGACCAGTTTATGCTGAACCACAGCTATGCTCCCACCAACAAGATGGTAGTGCTCAGCGAGAACGGTACCATGATCGACCCGGACCTGGCGGTGCGGGACCGGGCTATGTGGGGCTTTTTCTGCACCTGGAACGGGGAATTCGTCCTGGAGGACGGGGTCCGCAAGACCTATTCCGAGCGGTACACCGACGCGGATATGCTCACGAAGGTCTATAACAGCGACGCCGTCATCACCCGGGACGAGCTGCCGGACCTGAAGACGTATCCCATAAAGGACGGCGGCTGATGCTGAAAAAGTGGCTGGACGTGGAAGGCTCGGTGATGGGCTTTCTGGAAAAGACCGGGCAGCTCATCGAGCTGAGCGTGCTGTGGATACTGGGGTGTCTTCCGGTGGTGACCGTGGGCACGTCCACGGCGGCGCTCTACTACGCCGTGATGAAGGCGGTGCGCCGGGGCCGGGGCAGGGCTGTGAGCGAGTTCTGGCGGCGGTACCGGGAGGACCTGGGCCGGAGCGTCTTGGCGGGGCTGCCGCTGCTGGCGGTGGGGGCCCTGCTGGGATTCGATATAGTTATCCTGCGAAGCCAGGAGCGGCCGCTGCACACGGGGGCGGTGATCGTCCTGGCGGCGCTGCTGGCGGCTCTCGCGGTGTATGTGGGGCCGGTGCTGTCCCGCTTTTCCGTGAAGGTGACCCAGGTGTGGCGGCTGGCCTTCGTGATGGCGGTGCGGTTCTGGTACTGGACCGCCGCGATCCTGGTGCTGGCAGGGCTGGTGGGGACGCTGCAGTTTTACGTGCTGCCGTGGCCCACGGCGGCCATCCTCCCCGGCGCGGGATGCCTGGCCGCGACGTTTCCCATAGAAAAAGCGCTGCGCTGTTATATGCCCCCCAAGGAGGAGGGCGACGACGCGTGGTATTACGACAGTTGAGAAGTAAAGGGGCGTGACGAAGACGATCAGGAAGAAGACAGCGAGCCGGATAGCCGGCGCCATGGCGGGCATGCTGGCGCTGACGCTGGCGCTGCCCTTGGGGGCCTTTGCCCAGGAGGAGCCGGCCCCGGCGGAGGACGCCGCGCTGACCGGCAGCCAGTTCGAGGAACTGGTCAGCGAGTATGCCGTGTCCGCCGGCAAGCTGGGCTACAAGGAGTATGTCCTCCAGCACAATGAACAGCAGCGGCCGGAGACGGCCATTGAGCTGGACGCGGAAAGCTTCGTCCGCTATGAGGAGGACGACGCCGCGGCCCAGCCGGAGGTGCGCTCCGATTACGAGGGCATGGAGGGCGGCAGCGTCCTCACGACGGAGGACTCCCTCATCGAGTTCGATTTCACTGTGGACGAGGCGGGGTATTACGACCTGTCCCTGGTGTACTACCCGGTGGCGGGGAAGAACTCCGCCATCCAGCGCAGCGTCTTTCTGGACGGGGAGCTGCCCTACTCGGAGCTGTCCCTGGTGGAATTCCAGCGGGTCTGGACCTGCGACGTGAAGGACACCTACACCGATGAAAACGGTATCGAGATGCTTTCCTGGTCCAAGGACAACCAGGGCAACGACTTGAAGCCCGGCATGACGGAGGCCCCCGAGTGGGTGGAGAGCTACGTCTACGACAGCCAGGGCTATGTGACTACGCCCCTGGCGCTGTACCTCACCCCCGGGGAGCACACCCTCACTCTCACGGGCCTGCGGGAGCCCATGCTCCTCAGGAAGGTGGAGCTGTCCAATAGGACTTCCGCGCTGCCCTACGCGGAGGTGAAGGCCGCCAACGACGCCAAGGGCTGTGCGGACGCCGCCGGCCAGATGGTGCGCATCGAGGCGGAGAATACGGCCAAGACCTCCTCGCCCATGCTCTACGCCCTGCAGGACCAGAGCTCGCCCGCCGTATATCCCTCCAGCCCCAAGGAGCTTCTGAACAACACCATCGGCGGCAACGGCTGGAAGCTGAACGGCCAGTGGATGGAGTGGGACTTCACCGTGGAGCAGAGCGGGTACTATAATATCGCCCTCTTTGACCGGCAGAACTTCGTCAAGGGCATCTACGTCTCCCGGCGCATCTCCATCGACGGGGCCGTCCCCTTTGAGGAGATGGAGGACTACGGCTTTACATACGGCTCCGGCTGGCGGCAGGACGTGCTCAGCGACAGCGAGGGCCAGCCCTATGCTTTCTACCTGGAGGCGGGGGAGCACACCCTGCGCATGGAGGTGGTCCTGGGTAAGTTCGCGGACGTGATAAGCTCTGTGCAGGACTGCGTGACCCAGCTGAACGCCATCTACCGCAGCGTGATACGCATCACCGGCGTATCCCCGGACCGGTACAGGGACTATGAGATCGAGCAGTCCCTGCCCGAGCTGGAAGGGGAGCTGGTGGCGGTGAAGGACGAACTGGACGACGCCATCGCCCGCCTGCGGGCCCTCATCGGCGAGAACAGCGACAAGGAGAGCGTGCTCATCACCATGAGCGACCAGCTGGGCGAGCTCATCTTTGACCAGGAGCGGTTCACCGAGGTCATCAGCGCCTACAAGGTGAACATGCGCGCCACGGCCACCTGGATCACCCAGGTCCTGGAGCAGCCTTTGCAGCTGGACCGCATCTACGTCTATTCTCCCGACCAGCAGGTGAAGACGGAGAACACCGGGTTTTTCCCCTCCCTGTGGCATGAGCTGAAGAGGCTCTTTTACTCCTTCATCATCGACTATAACCAGATCGGCGACGTGAGCAGCGGCGACGCCACCGCCATCACCCTCTGGATCGGCACCGGACGCGACCAGGCCAACATCATCAAGGCCCTCATCGACTCCACGTTCACCCCTGAATCTAACATCAACGTGAACGTGCAACTGGTGGACATGAACACCCTCCTGCGGGCCACCCTGGCCGGGGAGGGACCGGACGTGGCCATCCAGGTGCCCAACACCAACGGCATCGCCGGCGCGGTGCTGACCACGGGCAACGACACCGCCGTGAACTACGGCATCCGAAACGCCGTGCTGAACCTGCGGCAGTTCGACGACTACGACGAGGTGGCGGCCCGGTTCTCCCCCAGCGCCATGGTGCAGCTGGAGTTCTACGGCAAGACCTACGGCCTGCCGGAGACCCAGACCTTCCCCATGATGTTCTACCGGAAGGACATTCTGGCGGAGCTGGGCATGGAGGTGCCCCAGACCTGGGACGACGTGAAGGTGGCCATGACGGTGCTGAGCAAGAACCAGATGGAGTTCGGCATGCTCCCCTCGGAGCAGATCTTCGCCATGCTCCTCTATCAGAACGGCGGCGCCTACTATAACGAGGAGGGCAGCCTCTCCGCACTGGACTCGGAGGAGGCCGTCAACACCTTCAAGCAGTACTGCGAGTACTACACGGACTACAAGCTGGACAAGGAGACCAGCGTGGAGCAGCGCTTCCGCACGGGCGAGTGCCCCATCATCATAAGCGACTACACGCTGTACAATAACCTGCAGGTATCCGCCCCGGATATCGACGGCATGTGGGGCATTGCCCCGGTGCCGGGCAGGCGCATGGCGGACGGGTCCATCGACCGCTCCGTGGGCTCCACGGGGCTTACCAGCCTCATCATGTCGGCCACCCAGGAGCCGGAGGCCTGCTGGGAGTTTTTGAAGTGGTGGACCTCCGCCGAGACACAGACCGACTTCGGCTATGAGATGGAGAGTTTGCAGGGCGAGGCCGGGCGTGTGCCCACGGCCAACCTGGAGGCCTTCGGGAACATCGCCTGGAAGGCCTCGGACATGGAGGCCCTGCTGGAGCAGTACCAGTGGGTGCGGGGCATCCCTCAGGTGCCCGGTGGGTACTACTCCTGGCGTAACGTGAACAACGCCTTCTATACCGTGACTACGGACACGGACTTTGCCTCGCCCCGGGAGGAGCTGATGGACAAGGTGGTGCTCATAGACACGGAGCTCAAGTACAAATGGGAAGAGTTCGGACTGGTAAGTCAGCAGGGAGGAGGTGAACAGCAATGAATGAAATGGAGAAGACCGCCGGAAAGGCAAAGCCCGTCCGGGAGAAGAAGGGCCTCTTCCACCGGGAGAACCGCCTGAGCAGCCACACCATCTCCTACGTGATGCTGGCGCCCTATTTCATCCTGTTCACCCTGTTCACCGTTTTGCCGGTGCTGGCCTCCATCGTGCTCAGCTTCACGGACTTCAACATGCTGGAGTGGCCCCACTTCGTGGGCTGGACCAACTATATCCGGCTGCTGGTGAACGACGACCTGTTCATCGTGGCCCTGAAGAACACCCTGCTCTTCGCCGTGATCACCGGCCCCATCAGCTACCTCATGTGCCTGCTGTTCGCCTGGGTCATCAACGAGTTCAAGGGTAAGCTCCGGGCGTTCCTCACCCTTATCTTCTACGCGCCGTCCATCTGCGGCAACGCCTACATGATCTGGCAGATCATCCTCACCGGCGACCGCTACGGCTACCTGAACGGCCTGCTGCTGAAATGGGACATCATCAACGAGGCCATCATCTGGATGAAGACGGAGAAGTACGTGTTGCCGCTGCTCATCGTGGTGCAGCTGTGGCTCAGCCTCGGCACCGGCTTCCTCTCTTTCATCGCCGGCCTGCAGACTGTGGACAAGAGCCTCTACGAGGCCGGCGCCCTGGACGGCATCAAAAACCGCTGGCAGGAGCTGTGGTACATCACCCTGCCGGCCATGAAGCCACAGCTCATGTTCGGCGCGGTGATGCAGATCACCCAGTCCTTCGCCATCGCGGATATATCCATCCAGCTGGCGGGCAACCCGTCGGTGAACTACGCCGGCTCCACCGTGGTCACACACCTGTTGGATTACGGTACGGTCCGATTTGAGATGGGCTACGCCTCCGCCATCGCGACGATCCTGTTCCTGTTGATGGTGGGCACCAACAAACTGGTGCAGCGGCTGCTCAGAAGGGTGGGCGAGTGATATGAAGAAACTTCGCCAACTCTTCCGCCACCGGAAAAACAAGAAGCTGAACCGCTCTCCCGCGGGAAACGCCCTGCTGTTTTTCCTCATGGGCATATTCGGCGTCCTCATGGCCGTGCCCCTGGTGATGATCGTCAACAACGCCCTGAAGCCTCTGGACGAGCTGTTCCAGTACCCGCCCAAGCTGTTCGTGCGAAACCCCACCCTGAACAACTTCGTGGACCTGTTCGTGGCCATGAACTCCTCCTGGGTGCCCTTCTCCCGGTACGTGCTCAACACGGTCATCATCACCGTGGGCGGCACGGTGGGCCACGTGCTGCTGGCGTCCCTGGCCGCGTATCCCCTGTCCAAGCACGATTTCAAGGGGAAGAACCTGCTGTTCAGCATGGTGGTGCTGTCCATGATGTTCTCCTGGACGGTCACGCAGATCCCCAACTACATGATCATCTCCTGGCTGCACATCAACAACACCTACTGGGCCCTGATCCTGCCCGCCTGCTCCTTCGGCATGGGCCTTTACCTCATGAAGCAGTTCATGGACCAGCTCCCCAACGCGCTCATGGAGTCCGCCCGGCTGGACGGCGCCGGGGAGTTTCGGGTGTTCTTCCGCATCGTGATGCCCAACGTCAAGCCCGCGTGGCTGACGCTGGCCATCTTCCAGTTCCAGCAGATGTGGGGCAATACGGGCTATATGTTCCTCCGGGACGAGGAACTCAAGCCCCTGCAGTACTCCCTGCAGCAGATCGCAGCCGGCGGCACGGCCCGTGCCGGCGCCAGCGCGGCGGTGACCTTCATCATCGCGGCGATCCCCATCATATTCTTCCTCATCTGCCAGAGCAACGTGCTGGAGACCATGACCACCTCCGGCATGAAGGAATAAGGGGGGCGGCAAGATGAAATTTTTGAAAAAGCTCTCCTCGCTGCTGCTGGCGGCGCTTATGCTGGCCGCCTGCCTGCCGGTGCAGGCATTGGCGGACGACGTGCCCTACCAGACGTACAACTACGACTACTGGGAGGAGATCGTCCAGATCCCCGCGCCCTATGTGCCCGATGGGGCCATCTCCGGCGTGAGCCTGAACTGCGGCACCTTCGCCAGTCCCCAGGACATCTGCGTGGCCCCCAACGGCGACCTGTACATCGCCGATACCGGCCACAACCGGATCGTGGTGGTGGACGGCACCGGCCGCAAAGTGGAGCGGATCATCGACTCCTTTGAAAACGAGGGGGAGACCGACACCTTCAACGCCCCCACCGGTGTGTGCGTGTCGGAGAACGAGCGGCTCTATGTGGCCGACCGGGAGAACCAGCGCATCGTGGTGCTGGAGCTGGACGGCACGCTGGACCACATCGTCCGGGACCCCCAGTCTGACGTGCTGCCCGCTGGGTTCGTGTTCAAGCCCCTGAAGATCTCGGTGGACTACGCCGACCGTATCTACTGCATCGCCCAGAATATGTTCCAGGGCATCCTGGTATTCGAGACCGACGGCCAGTTCTCCGGCTTCTTCGGCACCATCAACGTCCAGCTCACCCTGTGGGAGAAGTTCTGGAAAAAGGTGGCCACCAAGGAGGAGCGGCAGAACCAGACCCTCTACATCGCCACCGAATTCACCGGCATGGACATCGACGAGAGCGGCTTCGTCTATGCCACCAACATCGATGAAAACGGCCTGCAGGGCGTGCGCCGCCTGAATCCCCGGGGCGAGGACGTGATCAAGAAGGGCCGCAACGAGAACGTGGGCGGCGACCTGTGGATCAACGGCTCCGGCGCCTACGCCGGCCCCAGCCAGATCACCGACGTGGTCTACCGGGGGGAGGGCATCTTCTCCCTGCTGGACCGGAAGCGGGGCCGTGTATTCACCTATGACCACGAGGGCAATCTCCTTTACATCTTCGGCGGTCTGGGCACCCAGGAGGGCACCTTCACCACCCCCGTGGCCATCGAGCAGTGGAACGGGGAGCTGCTGGTGCTGGACGCCACCCGGGCCGAGATATACCGCTTCTCGCCCACGGAATACGGCAGCCTCATCAACCAGGCGGTGGCCCTGCGCTACGACGGGGACGAGGCCCTGGCCGTGCCGCTGTGGGAGCGGGTGCTGGAGCTGGACGAGAACAACGAGCTGGCCTGCTCCGGCATCGGCAAGGCCTATCTGTCCGCCGGTGACAACAAGGCGGCCATGAAGTACCTGAAGCTGGGCATGAACCGGGATTACTACTCCGTGGCCTTCAAGCGCTACCGAAGCGAGATCCTCCGGGCCCACCTGGGCCAGGCGCTCACCGTTTTGGGCGTGGTCATCGTCGCCGCGGTGGCGGTGACGAAGCTTCGTGACCGGTTCAAGGCCAAGGGCAGAGGCAAGAAGGAGAAAGGAGGGGTGAGCGGATGAGAGCGGCGTTCGGAAAGGAAAAATGGCGGTATCTGCTCTACACCATGACCCACCCCGTGGACGGCTTTTACTGGATCCGCCACCAGGACCGGGGCAGCGTGCCTCTCGCGGTGCTGCTGGTGATCTGCTTCTCCCTGTGCTTCTCCATCAACCGCATCAGCGCCAACTTCATCGTCAACGACGTGGAGCCGGCCTCGGTGGACAGCCTGCAGGAGCTTTCCGGCGTGCTGCTTCTGTACGTGCTGCTGTGCGTGGGCAACTGGTCCATCACCTGCCTCATGAACGGCAGCGGCCGGATGAAGGACATCGCCATCGCCATCGGCTACGGCTGCGCGCCCATGATCCCGGCGCTGCTTATCGCCACGGTGTTCAGCCAGTTCATCACCGTGGAGGAGGGGGCGTTCTACTACCTCATCATCGGCCTGGGCGTGGCCTACGCGGTGATCGTGATGCTGCTGGGCATCCGGCAGGTCCACGACTACACCATGGGCAAGACGCTGGTCACCCTGTTTCTGACCTTCGTGGCCATCCTGTTCATCCTCTTTGTAAGCCTTCTGCTCATAGACCTGATCGGACAGGTGTATAACTTCTTCCGGTCGATCTATACCGAGCTCGTGTTCAGAATGTGAGGGGCGCCATGAAGAAGAAAAAGAAGGAAAAAGCGCCTCTCTCCCTGGGAAGGAAGCTGGTATACGCCCTGGTGACGGTGGCCGCGGTGTGCGGGCTGTGCTATCTTGCCTACTACCTGGTCCACTACACCTTCTACCGGGAATATGAGAACTACCTCACCTCCTATGAGTACGAGCAGGGCGGCGAATTGAAGCTCCAGGGCGAAAAGCTGGAGGAGAACAAAAAATACGAGCTCGTCTGCGAAAGCGATGAGCTTGCCATGTACCTCAATGAGGACACCACGGACGTGGCCATCCTGGACAAACGGACCGGGCATGTCACCTACGCCGTGCCCCCGGAGGCGGAGGACGACCCCCTGGCCAACAAGGTGAACAAGGAATACCTCCGCTCCCACATCATCCTCAACTACTATAACGCCTCCCGCACCACGGGCGTGTACGACTCCTATTCCATGTCCGTGGAGAAGGAGCAGTTCGAGTTCGAGTCCATCGAAAACGGCGTGCGGGTCATCTATGAGATGGGCGACTTCTCCAACTCCGCGGGTATCGTGCCCCAGTACATGTCGGAGGAGAAGTACGCCGAGATCGTGGAGCAGCTGTCCGAGGAGGACGCTGCCGCATTCGGCCGATACTACTCCACCACCTCCGACGTGGACGGCATGCGCCAGATATTGAAGACCGCCCGGAACAACCGCATCGCTCTGGGCCGCATCCAGACCATGCTGGAGAGCGTGGGCTTCACCGAGGAGGACTACGTGGAGCAGATGGCTCTCGCGGGGACCCAGGTGTCCGTGCCCATCTCCTTCAAGGTGGCCCTGGAGTACCGGCTGGAGGGGGACCACATCGACGTGTCCGTGCCCGTCTGCGCCCTGGAGGAGAACGGCGGCGCGTCCGTCTACCGCATCCAGGTCCTCTACGGCTTCGGCGCGGCCGGGACCGACGAGACGGGCTATATCGTGGTGCCCAACGGGGACGGCTCCATCATCAACTTCAATAACGGCAAGACCGGCGCGGGCACCTACTCCCAGTTCGTCTACGGCATCGACATGCTGGCGGCGGACTACACCGTGATGGAGACCTCCAACAACGCCCGGATGGCGCTGTTTGGCCTGTGTAAGGAGGATGGGACCATCCTGGCCACCATCGAGGACGGCGCCTCCCTGGCCTCCATCAACGCCGGCGTGGCCGGGCGCGTGAACAGCTACAACAACGCCTACGTGACCTTCGTGGTCCGGGGCAGCGAGACGCTGGAGATGTTCGGCAGCACCGGCAACGAGGCCGCGCTGCCTATTGTGGAGCCCAACCCCTACGACAGAAACCTGACGGTGCGCTACACCTTCCTGGATGAGGACCATCAGGGCTATGCCGGCATGGCCAACTACTACCGGGATAGGCTCATCGCCGAGGGCGTGCTCACGGAGAAGACCCAGTCCGAGCCCCTGAAGTTCTATTACGACGTGCTCTCCGGGGTGAAGATGACGGAGTTCTTCCTGGGCAAGCAGTACATGGGCCTCACGGCCATGACCACCTTCGACCAGGCCGCCCAGATGTCCGACGCCCTGGCCCGGGCCGGGGTGGGCAACCAGGTCATGAACCTGCAGGGCTGGTTCAACGGCGGGTATTACCACGACGTGGCCGACCGCATCCGGGTGCCCCGGAAGCTGGGCGGCAAGAGCGGCCTGGAGGCGCTGAACGACCAGGTCACCAACAACGGCGGCAGCCTGTACGCCGACGTGGCCTTCCAGCAGGTGACCCAGATCAGCAAGCGCTACAACTACGGCGCGGAGACCGCCAAGTACTACGGCAGCGGCTATGTGGCCGACTTCGGCCAGCTCAACCCCGCCACCCTGCGCCAGACCTCCAGCCTGGGCTATCCGGAGACGACATATTATCTCATCTCGCCCAAATACCTGGTCCGGTATGTGGACGAATTCGCCGACAAGTTCGACGGGATAGACGTGGACGGCGTGGCCCTCCGTGACCTGGGAAGTGACGTCCACTCCGACAAGAAGCGCAGCAATATGATCGACCGGGAGCAGGCGCTGGACGTGGTGAAGGGCCAGCTGGCCCTGCTGGACGGCACGGAAAAGAATATCCTTGTGGACCAGGCCAACGACTACGCCTGGGCCGCGGCGGAGGACATCACGAATCTGCCCCTCAGCGACAACGAGTATGTGATCGTGGACGAGGACATCCCCCTGTACGAGATGATCGTTCACGGCTGCATCGACTACTGCGGCGGGGTCTACAACCTGGCAGATACCGCCGACGCCCAGCGGCAGCTGCTCACCATGATAGAGTACGGCGCGGCGCCTCACTTCCTGTTCACCTGGCAGGAGACCTCGGAGATGAAGTACTCCGGCGTGAGCCGGTTCTACACCACCTGCTTTGACACCTGGAAGGACAAAGCGGCGGAGGTCTACGGCGAACTGGACAGCGTACTGAGCCAGGTGACAGATCAGCGGATGGTGGGGCACGAGATACTGCCCGACGGGGTGCGCAAGACGCTCTACAGCGGCGGCACCGCCATCTACGTGAATTACGGCGACGAGCCGGCCGATGTGGACGGCCTCCGTATCCCAGCCATGGGATACGCCGTGCAGTAAGGGGGTGGGGATATGAAAAAGCGCAGATTGAGTCTGGAGACAAAGCGCAAGGTCAACGGGTATCTGTTCATCCTCCCCTGGCTGGTGGGCTTCCTGGTGTTCTACGTGCGCAGCCTCTTCATGACCGTAGAGTTCTCCCTGTCGGATCTGACGATGGACGTGGTCAACGGCGGCTACAACCTGACGTGGGTGGGGCTTAAAAATTACATCTACGCCTTCACCGCCCACGGCAGCTTCAAGCAGATTTTGACCAGCTCCACCCTGAACATGGTGGTGGACATCCCGCTCATCATCTTCTTCAGTTTGTTCATGGCCCTGCTCCTCAACCGGAAGTTCAAGGGCAGGACCCTGGTCCGGGCCATCTTCTTCCTGCCGGTCATCCTGAACGCCGAGGCCATTCTGGACGCCATCGAGTCCGCCACTGCCATGGTGGCCACGGGCGTCAGCGCCTCCAGCCAGGAGATGGCCGCGGAGACCGCGGGCATCGGCATGGCCTACTACATCGACCTGTTCGGAAGCCTGATGCTGCCCCGGTGGCTTTTGGATTACATCGTGGGCGCCACGGACCGCATCACCTCCATCATATCCGCCTCCGGCGTGCAGATCGTCATCTTCATCGCCGCGCTCCAGTCCATCCCCGGCAACCTCTACGAGGTGGCCAAGATGGAGGGCGCCACGGCCTACGAGACCTTCTGGAAGGTGACGCTGCCCATGATAACGCCACACATCATCACAAACATCGTCTATACGGTGGTGGACAGCTTCGTGTCCAGCGACGTGGTGACCCTGGCCTACAACGAGGCCTTTACAAACTACAACTACGGATTGAGCGCCGTGTTCAGTCTGGTCAGTACGCTGGTCACATGCGGGATACTTCTTCTCATCTGCGGCGTGATCACGAAGAAGTCCAGCTACTATAACTGAGAGGGGAGGGGATAACATGTTAGACACGGTAAAGGGTTTCTTCCACAAGCACCTGGCTGCCCTGCAGGACGAGACCACCTCTCTCAACGAGCGGTACATCATCACCAAGGGCATCAAGCACTTCCTGTCCGGCCTGTTCCGGGCGCTGGTCATCATCGGCATCTGCTATACCATTCTGGCCCCGGTGTTCGGCATTATCGCCAACTCTTTCTTCTCCAATAAGGACGCCTATAACCCCATGGTGTACCTCATCCCCCAGGAGCCCACGCTGGAGCGGTACCAGATGGCCATCAGCATCCTGAACTACGTGCCCACGATGCTGAACTCCCTGCTGTACTCCCTGCTTTTGATGCTCCTGCAGATCGTGATATGTTCCATGGTGGGCTACGGCTTCGCCCGGTTCAAATTCCCCCTGAAGAGCATGCTGTTCGCATGCGTGGTCATCACCATCGTGATACCCACCCACACCATCATGCTGCCGCTGTACATGACCTTCCGGCTTTTCGACCCCTTCGGGATCTGTACGGCGCTCTTCGGTCACCCGCTGTCCTTCATGGGCACCACCACCCCCATGTACATCCTGACGCTGTTCGGCTGCGGCCTGCGGTCAGGGCTTTACATCTATATCTTCAACCAGTTCTTCCGGGGCCTGCCCAAGGAGATCGAGGAGGCGGCCTTCGTGGACGGGGCGGGCACCTGGTACACCTACTTCCGCATCATGCTCCCCAACGCCACCCCGGCGGTCATCACCGTGGCGGTGTTCTCCATGGTGTGGCAGTATAACGACACGTTCTACGCAAAGCTCTTCCTTATCCCCCAGAGCCAGTCCATCGGCATCCGGATCTCCTCGCTGGTGGCCAATATCGCCAACCAGTACCAGATCATGGACAAGACCATCCAGAACCTGTATCTGGACGCGGGCATCGTGCTTATGATGCTTCCCGTCATCATCATCTACATGTTCCTCCAGAAGTACTTCATCGAGGGCGTGGAGAGAAGCGGCATCGTCGGTTAATGTGAAAATGTGAGATAGACGATATCATCCCCGTGTCGGGGGGAAGGAGGGCGAGAGCCGGTACCTGGACGCATCCAAACATGTCAGTACTATTTTTAAAGGAGGATATTCACTTGAAAGCAAAAAGGATCCTGGCGCTGCTGATGGTGACGCTCATGTGCGTGGGCGTCTTTGGCGGCGCGTCCGCGTGGGCGGAAGAGGCCCCCGTGAGCGTGGACTTTGAAGACGGAAACATGGGCTTCGTGTCCGTATACGACGGCATGGCCAACTCTGACGCCTGCGCGCTGGAGATCGTGGACTACAACGGCAGCAAGGCCCTGCAGATCACCAACGGCAGCGGCAAGGTGCCCTATGTGGCCTTCGACGTGGCCAGCCTGCTGGGCGACAAGGCCGGCGACGTGGCCTCCATCGACATGACCATGGGCATCGTAAACCCGGACGGCGAGTTCTACGCCTGCTCCGGCAACGTGATGCTGTGGATGGACGGCGGCCTCAGCTCCGAGAAGCACGGCTGGTCCGTGTATCTGGAGACCAAGAACCCCAAGAATGCCCCCACGGCCCTGAACCCCGACAAGGGCGAGGTGTTCAGCGCGGAGCAGCCCCTCATGATCGTCACCCTGGAGGTGGATAACGGCGCTACCGCCGGCGCGGCCAACGCGGTCCTCTACATCGACGACATCGCCTTCAAGGACGCCGACGGCAACGTGATTGAGGCCGATACCTCCGCCGCCTTCACCGCCCCCGAGGGCTTCGGCGGCAGCAAGGACATGAGCAACCTGCAGTATCTGGGCGCTGACGCCGTGGAGCTGGAAGGCATGGCCGGCAAGGCCGCCGACGCCTGGGCTCAGGACGGCGTGGAGATGACCGAGGAGTTCCTGGCGGCCCTGGTGCCCGGCTCCGTCATTGAGATCGAGTACAGCAGCGACACCGGCGACATGTGGATTGTGATGCCCGACGCCGCCGTGGGCTGGAGCCGCGTGGAGCAGCAGACCGCCGCTACCAACCTGTCCAAGAACATCTGCCAGATCACCTATGAGCAGATCGCGGCCGTGTGCGGCGACGACCCCACCACTTGGGGCGCCCGTCTGCAGTGCGAGGCCAGCGGTGCCTGGGAGGTCTACGGCGTGAAGGTGGGTCAGCCCACCGGTCTGAAGAACCTGGCCGGCAAGGTGGAGATCCCCGAGATGGCCGGTAAGGCCGCCGGCGCCTGGACCCAGGACGGCGTGGAGCTCACTGAGGAGCAGCTGGCCCTTCTGGTGCCCGGCTCCGTCATCGAGATCAGCTATGCCTCCGAGACCGGCGATATGTGGATCGTGATGCCCGACGCCGCTGCGGGCTGGAGCCGCGTGGGCAACCCCAATGACGGCCAGTCCCACGCCTTCGACGGCTCCGTGGCCCAGGTCACCTATGAGCAGATCGCGGAAGTCTGCGGCGACGATCCCACCACCTGGGGCACCCGCATCCAGTGCGAGTCCAGCGGCGCCTGGGAGGTCTACGGCGTGTCCATCTGCTCCGGCGCGTTCCAGAACGTGAAGGGCAACGTGGAGATTCCCGAGATGGCCGGCAAGGCCGCAGACGCCTGGGCTCAGGACGGCGTAGAGCTCACCGCCGACCAGCTGGCCCTGCTGGTGCCCGGCTCCGTCATCACCATCCAGTATGCCTCCGACACCGGCGACATGTGGATCGTGATGCCCGACGCCAGCACCGGCTGGAGCCGCGTGGGCAATGAGGCCCCGCTTTGCGACGGGTCCATGGCCCAGGTCACCTATGAGCAGATCGCGGCCGTATGCGGCGACGACGTGTCTACCTGGGGCACCCGCCTGCAGTGCGAGTCCAGCGGCGCATGGGAGGTCTTCAGCGTCAACATCGGCACCGCCGCCTGAACCGGCGACCATCCAATCTATAATAGGAGGATAAACGAATGAAGCGTATTTCCAAGATATTCGCCGCGGTCCTCGTGGTCGCCGTCATGCTCTCCTGCCTCGGCGTGGGAGCCCTTGCGGCGGACGAGCCCCGCACCATCACCATCGGCACCTGGTGGGACATCTTCTACGATTCCACCCACACCGCCCTGGAGGACGACCCCTCCTACACCGGCAGCGTCTCCGACCAGATGCGCTTTGACGTGGTCAAGGCTGTGGAGGAGAAGTTCAACGTGAAGTTCCAGTACGTCAACCTGACCTACACGGGCATCACCGAGTCCATCAACACCTCCATCCTGGCGGGCACCCCCGAGTGCGACATCTATCTGTGCGACCTGACCATGGGTATCCCGGCGGCCGTGAACGGCCTGGCCCTGGACCTGAAGACGGTCCTGCCCGAGGACGCCGACATCCTCAGCGATCAGACTGTTCTCAACTATCTGGACCTGGGCGACGGCAAGGTATGCCTCATGAAGCAGGTCCTGGGCCAGAACGTGGTGGAGGCCACCTCCCCCCTGGCCTTCAACAAGCAGATGCTGGAGGACAACAACCTGGAGGATCCCCGTGACCTGTACGCCCGGGGCGAGTGGACCTGGGATAAGTTCGTGGAGTACTGCCAGACCCTGACCCAGGATACGGACGGCGACGGCGTCACCGACCAGTACGGCTTCACCGGGTTCAAGGAGGACGTGCTGAGCAACCTCCTCATGAGCAACGGCGCCACCATCGCCTCCGGCACGGAGGAGGGTCTGAGCTCCGCCGCCACCGGCGAGGCCCTGCAGTTCTACTATGACCTGTACAACACCTACAACGTCTGCGAGCCCTATGTGGAGCAGGACAACGGCGACGTGATGCGTTTCACCTACCGCAACGGCAACATCGGCTTCTGGCCCAGCGCCGCGTGGATCGCCTCCACCAACGCCGACTATGACTGGGACGGCTCCGTGGGCTCTACCCTGGAGTTCGACACCGTGTTCGTCCAGTGGCCTGTGGGCCCCAGCGGCGACCAGGAGACCAATAAGGCCAAGCTGACCGCCGGCGCGTTCTGGTTCATCCCCAACGGCGTGGAGGACCCGGAGCTGGTCTACAACGTGTTTGAGGCTCTGTCCAACTGGTACAACGACGACGTCTCCATCCGCGACGACGTGGAGACCATGTGGTGGTGGTACGCCACTACGGCCAGCGACCCCGACCTGCAGGTGGAGAACTACGACGTGATGTTCGATCTGGGCTCCCGGGAGCAGTTCGACGTCTACCAGAGCCTGGAGGCCCAGGTGGACGGCTGGGATCTGGAGCAGCTCATCTTCGGCACCATGACCGCGGCCCAGTATCAGGAGACCTACCGCCAGCAGTTCCAGGCGGCCATCGACTCCTACTTCGGCTGATTTGCCTGCGTACTTTTAGCAAGACATAAGTTCGGTGGGCCCGCGCCTTTCCAGGTGCGGGCCCATTGACCGGGAGGAGGGACGCTGTGTCGTCCGGCGGCTTTTTTTCTCAGGAGGGGCGTTTCGCCCGGTTCATGAACCTGCTGTGGGGGCTCATCCTCACCAGCGCGCTGTGGCTGGTGTGCTGTCTGCCCATCGTCACGGCCGGGGCGGCGTCCGCCGCGGCCTATTACACCATGGTCAAGACGGTGCGCTTTCACGCCGGGACCACCACGGCGGCGGAATTTTTCCACAGCTTTAAATCCAATCTCCGGCAGTCCCTGCCCCTCAGCATCGGCCTCACGCTGGCCCTGGCGCTGGTGGTGGTGGAGGCCATGTATCTTTACAGCGACGCGAGCGTGCCACTGTGGTTTTTGTATGTGTTTTACCTGATGGCGCTGCTTTTAGCGGCGCTGTGGATGTATGTGTGGCCGTGCCTTTCCCGGTTTGAGATGGGGAATCTGGCCATATTGCGCATGGGCGTGCTGCTCATGTTCCGGTATCTGCACTATACCCTGGCCTTTCTGCTGGGCCTCGCGGCCCTGCTGGCGGGGATATGGCTCATGCCCTGGGGGCTGCCCCTGTTTCCGGGGCTGGCCATTTACGGGCAGACGTTTTTGATGGAGCGGGTGCTTCTGCGCTGTTCGCCCAAACCGGAGGAGGGCAGCCCGGAGGCGAAAAAGTGGTATTACCACGTATCCGCCGACGAGGAGGATGCAAATGAACGACAATGAGAAATGGATCGCGGCGGACCACGCCGCGCTGCAATATATGGGCCGCATCGACTTCGACGACCCGAAGGAGCCGGTGTGGGTGTTCCCGGCCACCTTTGTAAAGGTGCGCTTCACGGGGAGCTTCATCCGGGCCGTGGTGACCAATATGCGGGGCTGCTGGGACAACTACCTGGGCGTGCTGCTGGATGGCGTCCAGTTCACCATCCCCCTGGCCCCGGCGGGCCGCCAGGAGCTGACATTGGGGGAGAATTTGGGGCCGGGGACCCATGAGCTGACGCTTTTTAAGCGGCAGGACTCCTGTCACCAGCTGCGCTTTCACGGCCTTATCGTGGCCGCGGACGCGGTGCTGTCCGCCCCGGACCCTCTGCCGGAGCGGCGGATCGAGGTCTATGGCGACAGCGTGTCCGCCGGCGAGGTGGCGGAGGCGGTGGCCTTCTGCGGCCAGGTGGACCCACCTCACAGCGGGGAGTATCACAACAGCTACTATTCCTTCCCCTGGTACACTGCCCGGATGCTGAACGCCCAGCTCCACGACATCGCCCAGGGGGGCATCGCCCTCATGGACGGCACCGGTTACTTCGCCGCCCCCAACTACCGGGGCATGGAGTACATGTACGACAAGATCGAATATAATCCGGACATCGATAAGCCCAAACCGTGGGACTTCTCCCGGTGGACGCCCCACGTGGTGGTGGTGGCCGTGGGCCAGAACGACAGCTATCCGGACGACTACATGGCCAGGGACATGGAGTGCCCCCAAGCGGTGGCCTGGCGGGAGCACTACGCCGCCTTCGTGAAAAAGCTGCGGGCGGTCTATCCCAAAGCGGTCATCATCCTGTCCACCACCATCCTCATGCACCATGAAAACTGGGACGCGTCCATTGACCGGGTCTGCCGGGAGCTGGGGGACGAGAAGGTCTACCACTTCCTCTACAGCCAGAACGGCCGGGGAACGCCGGGCCATATCCGCGCCCCCGAGGCGGAGCAGATGGGCCGGGAGCTGAGCGGGTTCATAAATTCGCTGGGCGCGGGCGTATGGGAGGACTGACCATGGACATGAAAAAAGCCGTCGTCCGCCGGGGCGATACCGGGCGTCTCGCCGCCGTTATGGCCCGGGCGGCCCGGGGAGAGAGCATATGCGTGGGCTTTCTGGGCGGGTCCATCACCCAGGGCTCGCTGGCCTCGGAACTATCTTTGTGCTACGCAAGCCTGGTGGCGGACTGGTGGCGGCAAAACTTTCCCGCTGTGGCCATCCGGGACGTGAACGCCGGCATCGGCGGCACCACCTCCCAGTTCGGCGCGGCCAGGGCGGAGGAGGACCTTCTGCGCTTTGGCCCGGACGCGGTGTTCATCGAGTTCTCCGTGAACGATGAGAACACGGCCCATTTCCGGGAGACCTACGAGGGCCTGGTGCGCCGGGTGTATAAGACCGGCGCGGCGGTGGTGCTGCTGCACAACGTGCGCTATGACGACGGGTCCAGCGCCGAGGACGTCCACCGGGAGGTGGGGGCGCATTACGACCTGCCCTCCGTGAGCCTCCGGGCGGTGCTGTGGCCCGAGGTGGAGGCAGGACGCGTCCCAGCCCGGGAGGTGACCCCGGATGACTTGCACCCCAACGACAGGGGCCACGCCATCGTGGCCGCCGCGGTCACAGCACTGCTGGATGAGGTGAAGACGGAAGCGGAGACGGGCGCGCCGGAGGTCCGGGAGAAGCCCCTGCCCGCGCCGCTGACCGAAAACGCCTATGAGAACAGCGTCCGCTGGCGAAACGACAACGGGGAGCCGGAACTCGACGGTTTCGTGCCTGATCACACGCCCCAGGAACACATCACCCAGATGTTCCGCCGGGGGTATACGGCGAGCCATACCGGAGACGCCATCCGTTTCACCGTGGAGGGGACCTGCCTCGCGGTGCAGTACCGGAAAAGCGTAAAAAAGCCCGCCCCCATCGCCAAGGCGGTGGTGGACGGGGACGAGAGCCGGGCGGTGCTCCTGGACGCCAACTTCGACGAGGACTGGGGGGACTGCCTGTACCTGCAGGACTTGCTGGTCCGCGGCCCGGACGGGCCCCACACGGTGGACATCACCCTCACCGAGACCCATGAGAACGACGCCGTACCGTTTTATCTGGTTTCAATTATTGCGTCGCGGTAGGCGAAAAATGAGAAAAGGGCGCGACTGCAACGCGCCCTTTACATATTGGAGCCTCCCTCTGACGAGGGAGGTGGCCGCCAAAGGCGGACGGAGGGAGAGATGGACTTATTTCTCTCCCCCAGTCAGCGCTTTGGCGCTGACAGCCCCCTCGTCAGAGGGGGCCTTTTGTTGCTCACACATAAATTTCCGGGTCCCGGCGCATGAGCTCCATGCACATCCGGCCGTTGTGGTACGGGCACTTCCAGGGCTCCAGGATGGGATACCCCGGCAGCGGCGCGCCGAACTTGTCCACGGAGTGGAACCACTCGCTGCCGGGCCGGTGGTCCACCTGCTTTTCCTCGATGAACCGGAAGGTGGCGGCCGCCGCGTCCCGGTATTTCGTCTCGTTGGGCAGTTTCTGCCACAGGTTCACCAGGCCCACCACCGTCTCCGCCTGGACCCACCAGACGCGGGTCTCGTTCACCACGCCCCGGTCGCACTCGTTGGCCAGGGAGTCGTGGCTGTAGGCGGCGTCGAATACCGCTTGGGCCATGTCCTTGTCCAGGGCGGCGATGCGGGCGGTGCGCTCGCTGTCCCCCAGCAGGGCGCAGCCCCAGTCCATGAGCCAGCTGGACTCGATGTCGTGGCCGTAGCTGTACAGGTCGATGATGGAGTTGTAGTTCTCGTCGAAGAACACCAGCTGCCGCCGCAGGGCGGGGGCGTATATCTTGTTCTCATAGATGTCCAGGATCCGCTCCATGGCCTTCCCCACCTGAGGGTCATGGGTGGCCTCATACAGGCCGGAGTAGCCCTCGAACACGTGCAGGAGGGTGTTCATGGTCTTGGCGGCCATGACGCCGTTCTCGCTGAGCTTCTCGTTGGACTCCGGGCCCCAGTCGGCGGTGAACGCCTCCAGATAGCCCACCTCGTCGGTGCAGTGCTCCTCGATAACGTGGAACAGGTCCATGGCCAGGGCGCGGACCTGCTCGTCCCCGGTGAGCCGGTAGTAGGCGGCCAGGGCATAGATGGCGAAGGCCTGGTTGTAGGTGTGCTTAGTGGTGTCCAGGGGCTTGCCGTCGTAGGTCATGCTCCAGAAGATGCCCCCGTGCGCCCGGTCGACGCACCGGTCCGCCATAAAGCGGTAGGCGTGATCGGCGTAGGGGCGCAGGTCCGCCCGGCCCAGGTCCATGGCCGCCCGGGAGAAGAACCATAGGATGCGGCTGTTGAGGATGCAGCCCTTCTCCGCCTTCTTATCAAGGACCAGATCCTGGCCCATGTAGCCGTAATACCCGCCGAAGGCGTCGTCTTTGAGAGCGGTCCAGAAGGGCAGGATGACCTGCTCCAGGTGCCGCTTAGCCGCGGCAGCGATCCTTTCCATGGTGATACCTCCTTATTCCAGGGCGGTGGAGCGGCGCTGGATGACCCGGCCGCCCACCACGATATTTTCCGCTACGGGCTCCTCGCCGCTGATCTGGCTTATGAGCTGGTCCACGGCGATGCGCCCCATCTTCCCGGTGTTGACCCGGTAGGTGGTCAGGGGCGGGAGGCCGGGCCGGTCCTGGTGGTAGTCGTCGTACCCGGCGACGGCGATGTCCTCCGGCACCCGGTACCCGGCCCGGGTCAGGGCGTCGATGAGCAGCAGGGCCGTCTCGTCGCAGTTGCACACGAAGGCCTGGGGCATGTCCTCCGGCAGGGTCAGGGGGATATAGGTGGTACGCCCCTGGCGGTCCTCTATCACCCAGTCCTCCCGCAGGGGGATCTCCGCCCGGCAGAGGGCTTTGCAGTAGCCCAGGTACCGGTCCATGATGGAGCTGGTGGACAGCGCGCTGCCCACGAAGCCGATCCGGTCCCGGCCGGTGTCCAAAAGGTGCCTGGTGAGGCGGTAACCGCCGGTGATGTTGTCGCTGGTGACGCTGCAGACCTCCAGGTCCTCGTCGTAGAAATCCAGCAGCACGTAGGGCAGGCCGCAGGCGTTCACGCTGTGCAGATACGCCCGGTCGATCTCCCCCAGGAAGATGAGGCCGTCCACCTTCCGCCGCTGGACCATGACGGGCATGGAGCGGCGGCTCTCCGCCTCCGGGGTCACCAGCTCCAGCAGGGCGGAGTAGCCGCACTCGCCGCACCGCTTCACGATGCGGCGGTACAGGTTGGAGTAAAAGGTGTTGTCGGCGAAGAACTGATCCGCCACCAGCACGCCGATGTTGCCGGAGCTGGCCTGCACCGGGTGGTGCTCCCGGGTCCGCAGGGGGGTGTAGCCCATCTCCTGGGCCAGTTCCACGATTTTAGCCCGTGTCTCCTCGCTGACGCCGTCCTTGCCGGACAGGGCCTTGGACACGCTCACCACGCTCACGCCCAGCCGGGCGGCGATATCCGCCATGCGTATCTTCTTATTATCCATGGCGTTCCTCCGGCAGGGAGATGGCGTAGGAGCTGGCGTAGACCGCTTTCAGCGCCTCGTTGGTGTTGCGGCTCTCGCCGACGCAGAACTCCTTGGACCAGGTCATGAAGTAGGCCCAGGGGATGCGGCTTTTTTCCAGCAGGGCCATGTCCGGCAGATAGCCGATCTCCGCCAGGGCGGCCACCTTGTTCCGGGTGGTGGCGGCCACCAGGGCCTCGTACTGCTCCCGGTAATCGGTGGGGGCGTAGGCGGGGAGGTACTCGTCCAGGGACACCACGTCCACGTATTCCTCCCCCGGCCAGCCCTCGGCCAGGCGGCAGTTCCACACCCACAGGAGGTTATGCAGTCCGTGGACCTGAGTGAAGTGGGTGAACATGAGCTTATAGAGCTCCTTCGCCACGGCGGGGCCCTTGGCGCCCCACCAGAACCAGGCGCCGTCCGACTCGTGGAAGGGCCGCCACAGCACGGGGATGTCCTCCTCCAGGAAGGGCCGCAAAAGCGCCGCCATATCGTCCATGTCGTGGAAAAAGGCCGTCCGCTCCGGCGTGCCCTCCACCAGCACCCGCCGGGCGTCGAAGTCCGTGTTCTCGGTGTAGAAGGCCTTGTCCCGGCCGCCGATGGGGGAGTACCAGTGGTAGGTGAAAGTCACGATGCCTTTCCGCTGGCGGCCCCAGTCCAGGGCCAGCTCCAGGGTGTTCCGGTCCTCCTGTATCTCCGTGAGGCAGGCCTCGCCCATGTCGTCATAGTTGATGTTGGGGGAATAGGCCAGAAGCTCAAAGCCCCGGAGCAGGGGCTCCCGGCCGGTGACCTGACGGATGTAGGCCAGCTCCTCCATGGGTACGGTCTGGGTGTGCTGGCCGGTGATGATGGCCCTGCCCGCCACGTCGGAGAGGTAGTTCAAAAGCGCTCTCGCGTGGGGGGTGGCCTTTGGGTCCACGGGCGTCTGCATGGCGGCTCCTCCTTATAACTTAAATTAAGCTAACGCTTAAGCTTATTATAAAGTAATAGAGCAGGCGGTGTCAACAGAAAGCTGGTATAAAAGTGATAGGGGAAAATAAAACGCCCTTTTACATCTTGCGAATGTATGATATACTGCAAGTAGAAATTCGTGATAGGAGGTTCTGCTATGCCATATACGATCTCTGAACTGCGCGCCATAGTCAGTCCTCTGGCACGGCGCTACGGCGCGGACCGCGTGTACTTGTTTGGCTCTTATGCCCGGGGCGATATGCGCAGCGACAGCGATATTGACCTGCGTATCGACAAGGGCTCTATCCATGGCCTGCAATTTGCGTATTTGCTCGGTGATCTGGAGGACGCGCTCAAAGTGCCTGTTGATCTCATCCCCACGTCAGGCATGGATAAGAGGTTTCTTGAGACGATCCGTCCGGATGAGGTGCTGCTCTATGAACGTGCAAGAGCGTGATCTGCATATTTTGGAGCATATCCTGACCTATTGCGGTCAGATCGATTCTGTTGGCGGAAAATGAGCGCTGATAACTGAATAGTCGAGACCAACAGCGCCTCGGGGCGCGTCAAAAGGCTCCTGAAGACGATGGGGACCCACAAGCGGGTCCCCATTCGTCGGTCAGGGGCCTTTTTCCTTTTTCCCACGAAACCCGCTTCGCTGGGCTTTCGTGGGAACCCTATTCCCGGGGCGCTGTTTGTATTATCTCCGATAATATTGGAAAATGTAAATTGGGAGACCAGCAACATTGAGGAAGGCGAAAAGCCTCCCTCTGACGAGGGAGGTGGCTCCGGCGTGAGCCGGAGACGGAGGGAGAGACAGACGATTTCTCTCCCCCAGTCGGCTGCGCCGACAGCCCCCTCGTCAGAGGGGGCCGACTAGTGTCCCAATAATTCTTAGGAGGGATAGTACAAATGAAGATCGACAGAGAAGCGGAAAGGCTATTTCAGGCAGAGATGAAGGAGCGGGAGTACAGCCCGGCGACGGTGGGGAAGTATGCCAAAGCAATAGACGGATTGCTCACCTTCGCCGGGGGCGAGGTCACGGAGAAGGCCACGCTGGTGGCGTTCAAGGAAAGTTTGGTGGCGCAAAAGAAGGCCGCCGGGACCGTGAACGGGGCCCTGGCGGCGGTGAATACGTTTCTGGATTTTTGTGGATACCGTGAATGGCGATTGAAGTTCCTGCGCGTCCAGCGCCGGAATTTCGCCGATCCCGGCCGGGAACTGAAGAAGAGCGAGTATGAAAGACTGGTGAATACCGCGCGAAAAGAGGGCGATGTGCGGCTGGCGCTTCTCCTGGAGACTATGGCCGCTACAGGCGTTCGTGTGAGCGAGGTGCAGGCCATAACCGCCGAATCTCTGCGGGCCGGGAGGGCTGAAATAATATGCAAAGGAAAGCGGAGAACCATTGTTTTGCCTGGAAAACTATGCAAAACCTTGCTCAAATACTGCAAAACTACGAATATCGCGTCCGGACCGGTGTTTTTGAGCAAAACGGGCCGTCCCCTGGACCGCAGCAACATCTGGAAGAGCATGAAGAAGCTCGCCGCCCGCGCCGGGGTGGCGTTATCCAAGGTATTTCCTCATAATCTCCGCCATTTGTTCGCGCGTACCTATTATAAAATGTATAAAGACCTCCTGCGCCTGGCCGACATCCTGGGCCACAGCAGCATCGAGACCACCCGCATCTACACGATCCGCAGCTTCTCCGAACAGCGGGCCCAGATGGAGCACCTTCCCTTACTATTATAAAAGAAAAACCACAGAATTCACATTCTGTGGTACGGGCAAGGAAAAACTTCCTTTGAGCCCAACTTTACGGTGTTGATTATAGCCTCCCACACCGAAAAAAGCAAGAGGATTTTCAAAAAATCTTGATTTTTTTACATAGCGCAGCAGCCTGTGGCCCGAGATATGGGCAACAGGCGGCGTGAGCGCGCTCTTTTTGGCAGCTAAAAGGCCGCTTTCCCTCAAAGCTTTGGGTGAGGAGCCTTATTTTCCGTTGTTTCGGGACTTGCGCGTTCTCCAGAATGTGAAGTCTGTGGTGTGGGGTAAAGGGGCTCGAAAATAATTATCTTAGGAGGATAAGAGACAATGACAAAACGTATGCTCAGCCTGCTTCTGGCGCTGGTCATGACTCTGTCTCTGTGCGTCCCGGCCCTTGCGGCTGACGAGTTCGAAGCAGAGACCGTGACCGAAGTCGTGGAGCAGGCACCCGAGGCCCCTGTGGAGCCCGAGGCTCCCGAGGCCGAGGTCGTTGAGGAGCCCGCAGTCGAAGAGGAGGCCGTGGAGGCCCCCGAGGCGGCCGCGGCTCTGGTCGTCGAGGAAGAGGAGAATGATGTTCCTCTGCTGGTGAAGCTGGGCGCCGTGACCAAGGAGGCCCACTACCGCCTGTACAACGACGTCGAGGTCGCCAACACCTATAAGGCCGGCGTGGAGGCCGGCGAGCTGCGCTCTGTGAACTTCACGGTGACCCCGAAGTCCCTCAGCGACGCTCTGGCCAACTACATCAAGGACCCCAAGTCCTATGACCCCTTTGTGAACGCCACCGGCAACAAGGCGAAGGAGGAAGACTTCCTGAGCGTGCTGGCTGACGCCGAGTACTATCTGGACGGCATCGACGGTGTCGACGTGGCCTCCAAGGTCGGTGATGTGGATACCGGCAGCGTGGAAGCCATTGCTGAAAAGCTGGAGGCCTTCCTGCCCGACGGCAAGGCCGAGCTGGTGGACCACATCCTTGACAAGGATGAGCTCAAGGAAGTGATCAAGAAAGAGGACCTGAGGAACCTGATCACCGCCAACTGGCACAAGCATTATGACGACGCGAAGATCGCCGCCAGTTGCTGCACCATTACGGCGATCAACAGCGATACCAAGGATCCGACCGTTACCACCGCCTGGACGAAGGCCTATCAGATGAATTACCTGGAGGCCCTGGAGGATGCGCTGGAGGCCTATGAGAAGCTGGATGCCACCGTGCCCAGCTACGCCGACTACGTAGCCGCCACCAAGGCCGCTATGGACGCCCTGGTCCTGGAGACCACGGCCTGGAAGCCCGGCGACGCTGAGCTGACCAAGGTCCAGGCTGCCATTGCCGCCGCGCCTCAGGACGAGAATATCTACAACACGACCCGGTTCGTCCTGGATATCAACAACACGACCAAACAGCCTTGGAATACGTTCACCAGCAAGACTGTCCCTGGCTATCTCGGCGCGGTGAAGGCCCTCCTGTCCGACAAGACCACCACCACCGTGAAGTTTGTGGCTGACACGACCCTGTGGGAAGTGAACAATGCCCTTGATACGCTGGCACAGTACACCAAGGTCGCAGGCGAACCCACCATCGAGTTCGTGGACGGCAGCGACACCTGGTCCAAGACCGCCGATTCGGGTAATGTGACAGTGGAGTTTGCCGTGGACTATTTCCCCGGCAGCGTCGCCGCCGACCAGATCGTGGACGGCTATCAGTACGCCATCGCCTACCATGTGAAGCGCGGTACGACGGATAAGTGGGTGATGAATCCTCCCGGCACCGATGACTACAAGGAGAATGAGGATCCTCCCGCAGCGGCCTACATCTTCCTGATCGGCGACACTAACATCTCCCTCAACTGCAGCGCGTGGCAGGCTGATGGCCTTGCCACCCAGAAGCAGTGGATCGCTGAGCTCACGCTCCCGGTTAAGAACAGCCTTGGCACTGCGTTCCAGGCTGGCGACGAGGTCACCATCCACTACTATTACAACAAGGACATCCAGCCCTCTGCTATAACTTCCGGGAAGGCTGCGGCGGTCGCCAACGCCGAAAAGTGGGAAGAGATCGATTCGATCACCTTCACGATCGGCGAGAGAGAGCCGGAGAAGTCTCTGAATTACGGCAAGTTCTCTAGCGCTAATTACGTCGTGACGAAGAGCTGGACTATCGACCCGTACCCGACGACGCGTACACCCAACACCTTGGTCGGCTTTAACCCGCTGAGCGGCAGCAAAGAGGCTCTGCCTAGTATTTACCTGCATGTCGCGTCTTCGACTGCTATCAAATTTGCCGATGCGACGAAGGATGGACGTGTACTCCGTGCCGCGCTGGTGGATGGAGACGGTAAGCTCGTCAGTGCAATGACTGCTGACCTGTCAAAAACTGCGTCTTGGCAGCTGACCGCCGCGGAGGACGCGGCCCTGAAGGTCGGCACCTATTACGCGGTGCTCCAGTACAGCGACCTGGTCAACGGTGAGCCCGACGGTGACTGGGTGACCCTGGAAAACTCCAAGGCCCCCGTCAAGATCCTTGCTCTGAGCAAGTGGAGCAGCGGTGAGACATATGCGTCCAGCTCGACCGTGGAAGGCGATGGCACTTATATCAAGAACGCCCTGTCCATCCTGAAGGCCGCCAAGGCCCTGGATCCCATGGACTATGAGATCAGGTCCGGCTGTGGTAAGTACCTGGAAGGCGACACCGAGGAGGAGAAGATCGCCGGCGCGTTCGACCTGATCGATGATGCCATCTCCGCCATGACCACCCTGCTGAACGACAAGACCGCCGGCAGCACCGTGGCCAACCACAACAATATCTGCCAGGCCGACAACGACGTCGTCAACAGCATCGGCGATATCATCAAGGTCTGCAGCTACCTGAAGAAGAAGACCGCGGATCTGAAGCCTCTGGCTGAGAAGATCGCCGAGGCCGAGAAGCTGGTTGGCAAGACCAGCCAGACCCAGGACGAGGGCACGCCAGTCTACACCTTCAACACCTACGGCAAGCTGAAGGCCACCATGAAGGAGGCCGAGGCGATCTATAAGAAGGGCGCCGAGAACGCGTTCCTGTCTGAGATCAAGAAGATCATTGACACTCTGGACGCTGATATCAAGGCTCTGGCCCCCATCGACGAGATCGACAAGACCGAGCTGGAAGCTTCCATCAAGGCCGCCGAGGCCTGCAAGGAGGCCGACTACACCGTGGCCACCTGGCGTCCCTTCGAGACCGCTCTGGCGAATGCCAAGAAGGTCCTGGCTGACCCGAAGGCCACCCAGGCTCAGATGAAGAACGCCGCTGAGCTGCTGACCGCGGCTTACAACAAGCTGGTCATGACCGACGAGGCGAAGGCCGCCAAGGAGCTGGCCGCCGCGAAGGAAGCTCTGGCCGCCGCTGTGAAGGCTGCCGAGGAGTACAAGGAAGCCGATTACACCGCGGAGAGCTGGAAGACCTTCAAGGACGCTCTGGACAACGCGAAGGCTCTGGGCGACAGCGCCACCAAGGCTGACGTCGAGGCCGCTCAGAAGGCTCTCGAAGCCGCCGAGAAGGCCCTGGAGAAGAAGCCCGCGACCACGCCCGACGACCCCAAGCCCACCATCCCCGCCGCTCCCGCTTCCGGCACCGGCTGGGTGAAGGCTACTGACGGCACTTGGTATTACTACAAGGATAAGGTCCTGCAGAAGAGCAAGTGGATCTACGGCAAGGGCGGCCTGTGGTACTACGTCGGGCCCGACGGCGCGATGTGGACCGGCTTCCGCAAGATCGGCAACGCTTGGTTCATGCTGCAGACCGGCACTGAGGGCGGTACGCAGGGCAAGCTGGTGACCAGCAAGAACGGCTGGATCAATGATCCCGCTATCCCCGGCGACGCCTACGCCCGTACCGACCGCAACAGCGGCCACTTCGGTGAGATCACCTGGACCGCGGCCTATGGCGACTTCGTCAACGGCCACTTCACCAAGGGCGATCCCGCTGCCTGAGGCAAAAGCGAGTAAACCGAACATAGCAACCTAATGAGGGGAGCAGGGTCTCTGGCCCTGCTCCCTTTGCAAAATCGACATTATGGAAGGCTCCCTTGTGTAAAGGGAGCTGGCTCCGGCGCCAGCCGGAGTCTGAGGGATTGTGGTTTGCAATCCCCCCGGCCCTTCGGGCCACCCCCCTTTAACAAGGGGGGCTTTAGAGGGGGCAATTTGCCCGTCCTCCTTTAACAAGGGGGGCTTATAAGGTGGATGCTTCGCTCAGCACCTCCCCCTTACACAGGGGAGGCTTGGGGGTGGGCGATTCACTTGCCCCCTCCCTTTACACAGGGGGGTTAGGTTGTGCTGGAGCCTTCTAAGAGGAGACGACTATGGATGCGATAAACGTCAGACCGGCCGGGAGGCTGGGACAACATGATACAGGCGTCTCCATGACGGCGGGAGACATAGAGGGCTTTTTGGGAAGCCTTTTGGTGAAAGGCCGGGCCCCGGAGACCGTGGAGCGGTACCGCCGGAGCCTGGAGCGGCTGGCCGAGGTCCTGCCCGAGGACGGCATGATCCGTCGGGACACGCTGGAACAGTGCCGGGAGGCGCTGCTTGCCAACGGCTGCGCGCCGAGGACGGCGAACCTCTATATCTCCGTGGCCAACAACTATGTTGCCTACATGGGCCACCGGGAATACCAGTTCCGGGACACCCTCCGGGCGGAGGAGAAGCCCCAGCCGGAGATGAACCGGGGCGAGTATCGGCATCTGCTGCAAGTCGCGAAGCTGCTGGGCCGGGAGAAGGTCTACCTGCTGGTGAAGGTGTTCGCGGGTGCGGACCTGCCGGTGCAGGAGCTGGAGAAGGTGACGGTGGAGGCCGCGAAGGCGGGGTATGTGACCATCGGCGAGGGAAAAAACCGGAGAAATATCCATCTGCCCCGGTGCCTGTGCGACGAGCTTCTGGCCTATGCGGACCGGAACGGGCTCTACACCGGCCCCCTGTTCCTCACGAAGGAGGGGACCCCCATGGACAGGACCTACGTCACCAGCTCTATCCGGGACCTCTGCGCCGTGGCCAGCGTCCCCGTGGAGAAGGGAAACCCCCGGTGCCTGCGGCGGCTGTACCTGGCCGGCCGGAAGGCCATAGAGGACAATGTGGCCCTGCTGGTGGAGCAGGCTTTGGAGAGGCAATTGGAAGAGGAACAATTGACAGTAGGCTGGAGCGCTGCCATATGAGCAGCGCTCCTACCTTATAAAGCCTCCCCTGTGTAAGGGGAGGTGCCGAGCGAAGCGAGGCGGAGGGGTTGTAAATGACAATCCCTCAGTCATGCTGCGCATGACAGCCCCCTTTACACAAGGGGGCCTCCATGATGTTGGGCGCGCGAAGGCGCGCCCTTATTTATTTCACCGTGGCGTCGATCATGGCCTGGACCGCCGGGCGGACCGGGTCGGCGTGCCAGTACACCACCGTGTCGAACAGCAGGTCCTCCAAGGGAATGAGCCGGATGCTGGGGTTGGACGTGAGCCGGGTGTTGCCGCTCAAAAGCGCCACGCCCACGCCGGTCTCCACGTACAGCAGCAGCGTCTCGATGGAGCTGGTCTCCCGGATGATATGGGGCTCGAAGCCGTGGCGGCGGCAGATCTCCTGGAACTGCAGGTAGCCCTCCGGCGCCTCGTCCCGGCTGAGGGAGATGAAGTTCTCCCCGCTCAGCATGGGCAGGGTAAGGGAGCTGTGCCCGGACATGGGATCGCGGGTATTGATGGCGATGACTCCGCTGCAGGTCTCCCAGACCCGACGGCCGCACTGGGAGCGCACCGGGGGCTGTGCGCCCCGGAACTCGGATGCCACCACGATGTCGTACTTGCCCGCGTCGAAGTCCTGGAACAGCTGGTGCATGCCGCTGCGCTCCATGTGCAGCTGCACGTCCGGGTACCGCTCGTGGAGGATCTCCAGCCAGCGGGCGGAGTCGGGAGCGATGCTCATGCCCTCCAGGATGCCCAATGTCACGGTGTCGCGCTGCTCCTGCTCCATCATCCGCGCCCGGCGGATGGACCGCTCGATCTGCTCCAGGGCGGCGGCCCACTCCCCGGAGAGATACCGCCCGGCGGGGGTCAGGTGCACCTGGCGGCCCGTGCGCTGAAAAAGGCTCACGCCGATGGTCTTCTCCAGCTCGGCGATCTTCTTGCTCAGATTGGGCTGGGCCGTATAGAGCCGGTTGGCCGCCCGGGAGAAATTCTCCTGCTTGGCCGCCTCCACAAAGTACCGTATCACGTTCAGAGATATGTTCATGGCACGTCCTCCATACCCCAATATAGCATACTTATTCCATTTTGTATATATAACATGTAGAAAAAGATATTTCTTTTTTGGCAAAATAACAATTATAATAAATGAATACTGGAGGAGTTTTATACAAATTCCCCCATAGAGGAAAAGGAGGGACCCCGTTGAGCACGATTCAAAAGTTCAAGAGGAAAAAGGACTATCTGGTGTGCGTGGACTCGGACGGCTGCGCCATGGACACCATGGACTGCAAGCACATCCACTGCTTCGGCCCGTGCCTGGTGGAGGAATGGGCGCTTGATCCGTGGAAGGACGCCATCCTGGCCCGCTGGAACGACATCAACCTCTACACCATGACCCGGGGCATCAACCGGTTCAAGGGCCTCAATATGATGCTCACAGAGGTGGACGCGCAGTACACGCCCATCGACCACCTGGCGGACCTGACCGCATGGGTCAACTCCGGGGCGGCCCCCAGCAACGACGCTTTGCAGAAGGCCATCGACGAGACGGGCAGCCCCATCCTCAAAAAGGCCCTGAGCTGGTCCAAGGCCGTCAATAAGGCCATCACCGCCCTGCCGGACAGCGTGAAGCTGCCCTACCCCGGGGTGAAGGAGGCCCTGGCTTTCGCCCACGAGAAGGCGGACATCGCCATCGTGTCCAGCGCCAACCCGGACGCGGTGCTGGAGGAGTGGGACAAGTACGGCCTGCTGCCCCACACCGACGTTGTCTGCGCCCAGGACGTGGGGAGCAAGGCCTACTGCATCGCGGAGCTTTTAAAGCAGGGCTACGCTGCCGACCACGTGCTCATGTGCGGCGACGCGCTGGGGGATATGGACGCGGCCACACAGAACGGCGTGTTCTATTACCCCATCCGGGTCCGGCAGGAGAAGGCGTGCTGGGAGGAGTTCGTGGCGGAGGGCTTCGGCCATCTGCTGAACGGCACCTATGCCGGGGCCTATCAACAGGCGAAGATCGACGCGTTTTTGAAAAACCTGGGCGGCTGAACGCCATACATCAATACAAGAGGAGGAGATAACCATGGTAGACATGAAAGCGAAGCCCTTTTTCCTGTCGGATGAGGACTGCAAGTGGGTGGAGGACACCATCGCCGGTATGACCCTGGACGAGAAGGTCGGTCAGCTCTTCTTCAACATGGGCGACAGCCGGGACGAGGAATACCTGAAGATGACGGTGGGCAAGTACCACATCGGCGGCATCCGGTACAATCCCGGCAAGGCCGACGAGATCTATGAGCAGAACCGCATCCTCCAGGAGAACAGCAAAATACCCCTCATCATCGCCTGCAACACGGAAAACGGCGGCAACGGGGCCTGCGTGGACGGCACGCCCATCGGCTGCCAGACGAAGATCGGCGCCACGGGCAACGTGAAATACGCCCACGACCTGGGCTATATGTCCAATAAGGAGGCGGCGGCCATCGGCTGCAACCTGTCCTTCGCCCCGGTGAGCGATATCTTCCTCAACTGGGAGAACCCGGTCATCGGCCTGCGCACCTACGGCAACGACACCGACCAGGTGGCGGCCATGGCCAAGGCCTATCTGGAGGGCGCCCACGAGAACCCCGGCTTCGCCTGCGCCGCCAAGCACTTCCCCGGCGACGGCCTGGACTTCCGGGACCAGCACGTGGCCAACTCCGTGAACAGCTACTCCTGCGAGGAGTGGGACGCCACCTTCGGCAAGGTCTATGAGACCCTGATCGACGCGGGACTGGAGGCCATCATGGCCGGGCACATCATGCAGCCGGCCTACACCAAGCACTTCAACCCCGGCATCGCCGACGAGGACATCATGCCCGCCACCCTGTCCCCGGAGCTCATCACCGGCCTGCTGCGGGGCAAGCTGGGCTTCAACGGCATGGTCCTCACCGACGCCAGCCACATGGTGGGCCTGACCTGCCGGATGAAGCGGAAGGACCTGATGCCCGCCGCCATCGCCGCCGGCGTGGACATGTTCCTGTTCTTCAACGACATGGAGGAGGACTTCCAGGCCATGAAGGACGGCGTGCTGGACGGCCGCATCACCGAGGAGCGGCTCAGCGACGCGCTGCACCGCATCCTGGCCCTCAAAGCACACATGGGCCTTCATAAGAAGGCGAAAACCGAGATCATGCCCCCCAAGGAGCAGGTTCACCAGATCGTGGGCTGCGCGGAGCATAAGGCCGCCCAGAAGGAGATAGCCGACAAGGCCATCACCCTCGTAAAGTACAAGGACGCGGACGTGCTGCCCATGATCCCGGAGCGGTATAAGCGCATTATGATCGTGTACGTGAAGGGCCTGGAGGCCCCTGGCCTGGGGGCGCTCTTTAACCAGAACGCCGCCTCTCCCGCCGACAAGCTGAGAGACAAGCTCATCGCCCGGGGCTTCGACGCCTTCGTGTACGAGAGCCCCATCCAGAAGCTGCTGCAGAAGATCCAGCGGGGGGAGAAGGCTGACCTGAACGTCTACTTCGCCGGAAAGTCCGCCATCAAGGACTTCGTGGCGGGGCAGGACCTGATCATCACCATGGTGGACATCGCCGGCGGCTTCCAGCCGGTGGCCCGGCCCGCCTTCGGCATGACCAAGGGCGGCGGCGAGATCCCCTGGTACGTCCACGAGGTGCCCGTGATCGTGGTGGGTACCCAGCAGCCCTTCGTCCTGGCGGACATCCCCCAGGCGCGGACCTATATCAACACCTACGACAGCCTGGACTCCACCCTGGACGCTCTGGCGGATAAGCTGATGACCGGCCCGGAGGCCTTCGTGGGACAGGACCCCGTGGACGCCTACTGCGGCCTGTGGGACACCCATATCTGAGGAGGAGACGCTATGGTCGATATGAGAGCCAACCCCTACTTCCTCTCCGACGAGGACGTCGCCTGGGTGGAGAAGACCATCGCGGGCATGACCGACGAGGAGAAGGTGGGGCAGCTGTTCTTCCAGCTCACCTCCAGCCAGGAGGAGGGCTATCTCAAAGAACTCATGGAGAAGTACCACCTGGGCGGCTGCCGGTATAACGGCATGCCCGGGGCCCGGGTGCTGGAGCAGAACCGCATTCTGCAGAAATACGCCAAGGTGCCCCTCATCATCGCCTGCAACACCGAGGCGGGCGGCGACGGGGCCTGCTCCGACGGCGTGAACATCGGCTCCGGCATCAAGGTGGGCGCCACCGGCAACGTGCAGTTCGCCCACGACCTGGGCCGCATGGCCAACGAGCAGGCCGCGGCCATCGGCTGCAACATGGCCTTCGCGCCGGTGTGCGACATCCACTACAACTGGCAGAACGAGGAGATCATCTCCCGGGGCTTCGGCAATGACCCGGAGCGGGTGGCCGCCATGAGCCGGGCCTATCTGGACGGGGCCCACACCATCCAGGGCTTCGCCTGCGCCGCCAAGCACTTCCCCGGCAACGGCCAGGATTACCGGGACGCCCATATGGCCAACAACATCAACGAGTTCGACTTGGACCAGTGGATGGACACCTACGGCAAGGTCTATAAGACCCTCATCGACGGCGGCCTGGACGCCATCATGGGCGGGCACATCATGCTGCCCAGGTACATGCGCCAGGTCCGGCCCGGCATCACCGACGACGAGATGCTCCCCGCCACCCTGTGCCCGGAGATCATGACCGGCCTCCTCCGGGAGAAGCTGGGCTTCAACGGCATGGTGGTCACCGACGCCAGCCACATGGTGGGCATGACCGATAGGATGAAGCGGCGGGATATGCTGCCCGCGGCTATCAACGCCGGGTGCGACATGTTCCTGTTCTTCAACGACCCGGACGAGGACTTCCAGACCATGCTGGACGCCTACAAGACCGGCATTGTCTCCGAAGAGCGCATGACCGAGGCCCTGACCCGCATTCTGGCCCTGAAGGCCCACATGGGCCTCAACAAAAAGGCCAAGGAGGAGCTCACACCCGCTGCCGAGGCCCTGCCCGCCGTGCTGGCCACGCCGGATTACAAAAAGACCGCCGAGGCCATCAGCCGGGAGGCCCTGACTCTGGTGAAGTACAAGGACGAGGGCGTGCTGCCCCTGGACCCCAAGAAGACAAAGAGGGTCATGATCGTGTACGTCAAGGGCGCGGACGGCCCCATGGCGGCCCTCGCGGCCATGGCCATGGGCGCCGGCGGGAAGCGGAAGAACCCCGCCGAGGACCTGCGGGACCGGCTCATTGAGAAGGGCTTCGACGCCTTCATCTATGAGAGCCCCCTGGAGAAGATCAAAAAGCAGATCGCCGCGGGCGAGGCCCCCAGTCTGAACCTCTATTTCGCCGGGAAGAACGCCATCGCGGACTTCGTCTCCCAGATGGACCTGGTGATCACCCTGTGCGACGTGGCCAACGGCCACCCCGCCTTCGGCATGAGCAAGGGCGGCGGCGAGATCCCCTGGTACGTGTTCGAGGTGCCCGTGGTGGCCATCAGCGTGAACCTGCCCACTATGCTGGCGGACATCCCCGCCGTGCGGACCTACATCAACGCCTACGACTCCAAGAGCTATACCATGGACGCCCTGGTGGACGCCCTGGTCACCGGGCCGGAGGCCTTCCACGGCAAGGACCCCATCGACAGCTTCTGCGGCCTGTGGGACACCCGTATCTGAGCATAATACCCTTTAAATACAGCCAAACAAAGCAAAAAAGGAGATGCATCGACTATGGAAATGACACTCAGATGGTACGGCTCGAAATTCGACACCGTCACCCTGCAGCAGATCCGCCAGATCCCCGGCGTCACCGGCGTGATCACCACCCTGTACGACACCCAGCCCGGCGAGCTGTGGACACAGGAGCGCATCAAGGCCCTCAAGGATGAGGTGGCCGCCGCCGGCATGCACATCGCCGGCATTGAGTCCGTCAACATCCACGACGACATCAAGATCGGCGCCGGACGGCGGGACGAGTACATAGACAACTACATCAAGACCCTGGAGAACCTGGGCAAGGAAGACATCCACATGGTGTGCTACAACTTCATGCCCGTGTTCGACTGGACCCGCACGGAGCTGGCCCGCGTCCGTCCCGACGGCTCCACGGTGCTGGCCTACACCCAGGAGGCCGTGGACGCCCTGGTGCCGGAGAAGATGTTCGAGTCCATCGCCGGCGACATGAACGGCACGGTCATGCCCGGCTGGGAGCCGGAGCGCATGGCAAGGGTCAAGGAGCTGTTTGCCATGTACAAGGACGTGGACGATGAGAAGCTCTTCGCCAACCTCAAATACTTCCTGGAAGCCATCATGCCCGTGTGCAACAAGTACGACATCAAGATGGCCATCCATCCCGACGACCCGGCCTGGAGCGTGTTCGGCCTGCCCCGCATCATCATCAACGAGGAGAACATCCAGCGGATGATGAAGATGGTGGACGACCCCCACAACGGCGTCACCTTCTGCGCCGGCTCCTACGGCACCAACCTGAAAAACGACCTGCCCCACATGATACGCAGCCTGAAGGGCCGCATCCACTTCGCCCATGTGCGGAACCTGAAGTTCCACAGCCCCACCAACTTCGAGGAGGCCGCCCACCTGTCCAGCGACGGCACCTTCGACATGTACGAGATCGTGAAGGCCCTGTACGAGATCGGCTTTGACGGACCCATCCGTCCCGACCACGGCCGCATGATCTGGGGCGAGGTGGCCATGCCCGGCTACGGCTTGTATGACCGCGCCCTGGGCGCCTGCTACATCCAGGGCCTGTGGGAGGCCATCGAAAAGGGGGCCACGCGCAAATGAAACTGACTGCTGAGAGCCTGAAAAACGAGCGGGCCGCTTGGGAGGCCAAGGGCTACCACATCCCTGCCTTCGACCGCGCAGACATCGCGCCCAAGACCCTGGAGCACCCCTACTGGATACAGTTCGGCGGCGGCAACCTCTTCAAGGCATTCCAGGCCCGTCTGGCCCAGGAGATGATCGAGAAGGGCGTCATGGACCGGGGCGTCATCGCCGTGAACCGGGAGGGCGAGGGCATGCACCAGCCCAACGACAACTACTCCATCCTGGCCACCCTGAAGTCCGACGGCACCGTGGACAAGACGGTCATCTGCTCCATCGTGAAGGACTATCTGCTCACCGCCCCCGGCACCGAGGATTTTGAGGGCCTGAAGGGCCACTTCCAGGCCGACAGCCTGCAGATGGTGACCTTCACCATCACCGAGAAGGGCTACAGCCTGGTGGACGGCGCGGGCAACACCCACGCCGACATCGCCGCCGACTTTGAGGCGGGCCCCGAGAAGGCCACCAGCTTCCTGGGCCGCGTGTGCGCGCTGCTCTATGCCCGCTATCAGGCCGGCGCCGCGCCCCTGGCCCTGGTGAGCACGGACAACTGCTCCCACAACGGCGATAAGATCCGCGCCTTCGTCACCGCCTTCGCCGAGAAGTGGACGGAGAATGGCCTGGCTGACGCGGGCTTCAAGGCCTACATCGCCGAGAAGGTGTCCTGCCCCTGGACCATGATCGACAAGATCACCCCCCGGCCGGACCCCACCGTCCAGAAGATGCTGGAGGCCGACGGCGTCCAGGGCCTGGACATGACCGTCACCCCCACCGGCACCTACATCGCCCCCTACGTCAACTCCGAAGAGACGGAGTACCTGGTGATAGAGAACCTGTTCCCCAACGGCCGTCCGCCCCTGGATACCGTGGGCGTCATCTTCACGGATAGGGAGACGGTGGACAAGGTGGAGAAGATGAAGGTCTGCACCTGCCTCAACCCCCTGCACACCTGCCTCGCCATCTATGGGTGCCTGCTGGGTTACCAGCGCATCTGCGATGAGATGGAGGACCCGGAGCTGGTGGGTCTCATCAAGACCGTGGGCTACAAGGAGGGCCTGCCCGTGGTGGTGGACCCCGGCATCCTGGACCCCAAGCAGTTCATCGACACGGTCATTGAGGTGCGCCTGCCCAACCCCTTTATGCCCGACACGCCCCAGCGCATCGCCCTGGACACCTCCCAGAAGATACCCATCCGCTTCGGCAACACCATCAAGGCCTATATGGACGCAGCCGACAAGGACGTCCATGACCTGAAGCTCATCCCGCTGGTGCTGGCCGGGTGGCTGCGGTACCTCATGGCCCTGGACGACGAGGGCAAGCCCTTTGAGCGCAGCGACGACCCCATGCTGGCGGAAGTCACCCCCTACGTGGCGGGCCTGAAGCTGGAGCCGGGCCAGGACGTGGAGGCCGCCGTGGCCCCCATCCTGCACGACAAGGTCATCTTCAACGTGGACCTGTACGAGGCCGGTTTGGCCGAGGCGGTCGTGAGCTACCTCAAAGAGCTCACCGCCGGCCCCGGCGCCATCCGCGCCACACTGAAAAAGTACGTCCACTAACGCATTATGACTGCGGCGGGGGCGTCCCGTGACGCCTCCCGCCGCCCCACAAAACCAAAAGGAGGAGACCTATGCGTCAAGTCATCAATATCAACGAAGGCTGGCGGTTCATCAAAAAGGACGCGGGTCTGCCCGCGGCCCTGCCCTCCGACTGGGAGAAGGTGGACCTGCCCCACACCTGGAACGCGGTGGACGGCTGCGACGGCAACGGCAGCTACTACCGGGGCAAATGCTGGTACGCCCGTACCTTTGAGACGCCCAAGCAGCCCCTGGCGGGGGGCCGGGTGTTCGTGGAGGTGCTGGCCGCAGGCCAGCAGGCCACGGTGTACGTGAACGGCACCGAGGTCATCTACCACGAGGGCGGCTACTCCACCTTCCGGGCGGACGTGACCGACCTGTGCAAGGAAGGGGAGGAGAACCTTCTGGTGATCGCCTGCTCCAACGAGGAGAAGAGCAGCGTCTATCCACAGTCCGCCGACTTCACCTTCTACGGCGGCCTCTACCGGGGCGTGAACATCATCTCCGTCCCCGCGGCCCACTTCGACCTGGAGTACTACGGCGGGCCGGGTCTGGCCGTGACCCCCAAGCCCATGCCCTGCGGCGGCGCGGAGTTCGCGCTGAACGCCTGGGTGAAGGGTGCCGACGAAAACTTCACGGTCCTGTGGTCCGTCCTGGACGAGGACGGCAAAGAGGTGGCCGCGGCCTGCCGCCCGGCGGACAGCCCCGCCGTCACCGTGAGCGTGCCGGACGCCAACCTGTGGAGCATCGACGAGCCCTACCTTTACACCGTCACCGCCACCCTCCAGCGCCGGAACGAGGCATACGACGAGATCGAGTGCCGGGCAGGCGTGCGGAGCTTCTCCGTCACCCCTGACGAGGGCTTTATCCTCAACGGCGTCCAGACCCCCCTCCGGGGCGTGAGCCGCCACCAGGACCGGCTCTACAAGGGCAATGCCCTCACCGCCGACGACCACTACGAGGACGCCTGGCTCATCAAAGAGCTGGGGGCCAACACCATCCGCCTGGCCCACTACCAGCATTCCCAGGACTTCTATGACGCCTGCGACGAGCTGGGCTTCATCATCTGGGCGGAGATCCCCTTCATCAGCGTCTTCAACAAGGACCCGGCGGCCCATGAAAACTGCGTGAGCCAGATGACGGAGCTCATCATCCAGAACTACAACCACCCCTCCATCTGCTTCTGGGGCGTGTCCAACGAGATCCTCATCGGCGGCATCAGCGAAAAGCTGGTGGAGAACCACAAGGAGCTGAACGAGCTCTGCCACAAGCTGGACCCCACCCGCCTCACCACCATCGCCCATGTGTCCATGACCCCGGTGGAGAGCCCCATGCACCACATCACCGACGTGGAGAGCTACAACCACTACTTCGGCTGGTACGGCGGCAAGATGGAGGAGAACGGTCCCTGGATGGACAACTTCCACAAGGTCCACCCGGACATCTGCCTGGGCATGAGCGAGTACGGCTGCGAGGGCATCGTCACCTACCACGGCCCCAACCCCGCCTGCAAGGACTACTCCGAGGAATACCAGGCCCTGTACCATGAGCACCTGGCCAAGGTGTTCGACGAGCGGCCCTGGATATGGTCCACCCACGTGTGGAACATGTTCGACTTCGGCTGCGCGGCCCGGAACGAGGGCGGCGTAGGCGGCCGGAACAACAAGGGCCTCATGACCATGGACCGGAAGACCAAGAAGGACAGTTATTATGTCTACCAGGCCTACTGGACCAAAGACCCCATGGTCCACGTCTGCGGCCGGCGCTACGCCCAGCGGGCCGGGGACACTACCCTCATCAAGGTCTACTCCAACCAGCCTTCCGTGGAGCTGTTCCTCAACGGCGAGAAGGTGGGCGAGCAGACCGCCAGCAAGGTCTTTGAGTTCACCGTCTCCCTGAAGGAGGGCTTCAACACCGTCCTCGCCGTGGCGGGGCCCGTGAAGGACTCCATCACCCTGGAGAAGGTGGAGAAGGAGCCGGCCATCTACGTCCTGCCCGAGGTCAACGAGCGGGCCGAGGGCGTGGCCAACTGGTTCAAGATGGTGGGCGACCTGGACCTTTCCGCCCCCATGGAGTTCCCCGAGGGCTGCTACAGCGTGAAGGACACCATGGAGGAGCTCTTCAAAAACGAGGAGGTGGGCGCCATCGTCCGCAAGGCGGTAAAGATGGCCACCAACTTCGACGTGGCCCCCGGCGAGGGTATGTGGGGCATGATGAAGGGCATGACCCCCGAGGCCATGATGAGCCTTGGCGGCGGCATGCTGCCGGAGGGCTTCCTGGAGAGCCTGAACGCCCAGCTCATCAAGGTCAAAAAATAAACCGTATTTTTGCTCCCGGGGGGAGCTGAAATAAACAAGAAAAGGAGTATGCAAAATGGCAAAAAACGATTCTCCCACTCTGCGCCCCTTCGGCATAAGGGATAAGCTGGGCTATATGTTCGGTGACTTCGGCAACGACTTCACCTTCATCCTGTCCTCGTCCCTGCTGATGAAGTTCTACACGGACGTGATGGGCGTTTCCGCCGGTCTTGTCGGCATCATGATGATGCTGGCCCGTTTCGTGGACGCGTTCACCGACGTGACCATGGGCCAGATCGTGGACCGGTCCAACCCCACCAAGGACGGCAAGTTCAAGCCCTGGCTCCGCCGGATGTGCGGCCCCGTGGCGGTGGCTTCCTTCCTGATGTACGCCACATGGTTCAAGGACATGGCCATGGGCTTCAAGATCTTCTGGATGTTCTTCACCTACCTCCTCTGGGGCAGCGTGTTCTACACCTCCATCAACATCCCCTACGGCTCCATGGCGTCCGCCGTCTCCGCCGAGCCCAAGGACCGCGCTGAGCTGTCCACCTTCCGGACCATCGGCGCCACCCTGGCCGGCACCTGCATCGGCGTGATCATGCCCCTCATCATCTACTACACCAACGAAGCCGGCCAGCAGGTCATGGCCCCCAACAAGGTCATCATCTTCTCCCTGATCTGCTCCATCGGCGCCGTGGTGTGCTATCTGCTCTGCTTCCACATGACCACCGAGCGTGTGAAGGTGGAGAAGAAGACCGAGAAGTTCAACCTGGGCAAGCTGCTGAAGGGCCTCGTCACCAACCGCGCCCTCATCGGCATCGTGGTGGCCTCCATCTGCCAGCTGCTGGTCCAGCTGACCAGCCAGGGCATGATGACCTACGTCTATCCCAACTATTTCGGCAACGTCCAGGCGCAGTCCATGGCCGGTCTCGTGGGCACGGCCATCACCCTCGTCTGCTCCGTGTTCGTGGTGAAGCTGTCCACCAAGTTCGGCCGCAAGGAGCTGGGCATCTACGCCTCCATCCTGGGCACCGTGGTGTTCGTCATCGCCTTCGTCATGCACACCCATAACGCCTGGGTGTTCCTGGGCCTGTACTCCATCAGCTACATTGGCCTGGCCATCTTCTCCCTGATTTGCTGGGCCATGATCACCGACGTCATCGACGACACCGAGGTGCGCACCGGCTCCCGCTCCGACGGCGAGATCTACTCCGTGTACTCCTTCGCCCGGAAGCTGGGCCAGGCGGCCTCCTCCGGCGTCACCGGCCTGCTGCTGACCATGATCGGCTACACCGCCGAGACCCAGTTCGACCCGTCGGTCACCAACGGCATCTACAACATCACCTGCCTGGTGCCCGCCATCGGCTACGCGCTGCTGGCCGTGGTGCTGTTCTTCCTCTACCCGCTGAACAAGAAGCGCGTGGAGTCCAACGTGGCTACCCTGGCCAGCCGCCGCAACGGCTGAGGTTTCAAATCAGAATAGCATAGACCCAAAGCGCCCCGGGACCGTTCCGTCCCGGGGCGCTGTTTGTAATGGCTGCTATTCAATTTGAAAGCCTCCCTCTGACGAGGGAGGTGGCACGGCGTCAGCCGTGACGGAGGGAGAGAAAAAGAATTGCATCTCTCCCTCAGTCTCGCTTCGCTCGACAGCCCCCTCGTCAGAGGGGGCCGTCAACAAGGTAGGGCGCGCCGGAAGGCGCGCCCGTTGCTGTGTCTTAAAATAGTCCGCAGACCAGCTCGGTGTAGGCCGCGGGGTCGTCCAGGGGCAGGCCCGCGATGAGCTGGGCCTGGGCCAGCAGGACCATGGAAAGGCGCGCGGCCCGGGGTTTGTCCTCGGCGTAGGCCTTCTCCAATGCGGCGAAGGCGGGGTGGGCGCCGTTCAGCTCCAGCACCCGCTTGGCCTTGATGCGCTCCGCGTCGGGCACGCCGGGGAGGTTCTGGAAGTACTTCTCCATCTCCAGCGTCACCTCGCCGTCGGTGGTGAGGAACACGGGCTGGCTCTTCAGCTTGTGAGAAAGGCGCACCGTCTCCACCGCGCCGCCCAAGCTCTCCTTCACGAAGTCCAGAAGCTCCTTGCTCTGTTCGGCCTTTTCCTCGGTGTCCTTCTTCTCCTCGTCGGTCTCCAGGCCCAGATCGTCGCTGGTGACGTTGCAGAAGTCCTTCTCGGCGTACTTGCCCAGCATCTGCATGACGAACTCATCCACGCTGTCGGTGAGGCAGAGCATGTCGTAGCCCGCCGCCTTCACCGTCTCGGCCTGGGGCAGGGCGGACGCCCGCTTCTCCGTCTCGGCGCAGGCAAAGTATATCTTCTTCTGGCTCTCGGGCATGGCGTCCACGTACTCTTTGAGGCTTATCAGCTTTTCCTGGCTCACGCTGTAAAAGAGGAGCAGGTCCTTCAGCTGGTCCTTGTGCATGCCGTAATCGCCCACCACGCCGTACTTGAGCTGGGGCGCGAAGGCCTTGTAGAAGGTGAGGTAATGGTCCCGGTCCTCGGCCATGAGGCGGGTGAGCTCCGCCTGGACCTTCTTCTCCAGGTTCCCGGCGATGACCTTCAGCTGCCGGTCGTGCTGCAAAAGCTCCCGGGAGATGTTCAGGCTCAGGTCGGGGGAGTCCACCACGCCCCGGACGAACCGGAAGTGCTCCGGCACCAGGTCCGGGCACTTGTCCATGATCATCACCCCGGAGGAGTAGAGCTGCAGGCCCGGCTGGTAGTCCCGGGTGTAGTAGTCGTAGGGGGCCTGGGCGGGGATGAAGAGCATGGCCTTGTAGCTGGTTAGGCCCTCGGCGTTCACACGGATCACGCCCACCGGGTCGGAGGGGTCGTGGAAGTGCTCCTTGTAGTAGGCCTTGCAGTCGTCGTCGGAGACCTCGCTCTTGGGCCGCTGCCAGATGGGGACCATGGTGTTCACCACCTGGTCCTCGGTGATGGTGTTGTAGGCGCCCTTGCCGTCCTCGCCGCCCTTTTCGTCCCACTCCCGGCGCTCCACCATCATGTGGATGGGCCAGCGCACATAGTCGGAGTACTTCTTGATGAGGTCCTTCAGCTTCCAGCTTTCCAGGTACTCGCTGTAGTCCTCGCCGTCGGTGTCGGCCTTGATGTGCATGATAACGTCGGTGCCCACGGAATCCTTTTCGCAGGGGGTGACGGTGTAGCCGTCCGCGCCGGAGGACTCCCACTTCCAGGCCTGGTCCTCGCCGAAGGCGCGGGAGATCACCGTCACCTTATCGGAGACCATGAACGCGGAATAGAAGCCCACGCCGAACTGGCCGATCACGTCCACGTCCGCGGCGGCCTCGTCCTCCGCCAAGGAGTCACGGAAGTGACGGGTGCCGCTGGACGCTATCACGCCCAGGTTGGCCTCCAGTTCCTCCTTGGTCATGCCGATGCCGTTGTCCCGGACCGTGAGGGTGCGCTCGTCCTTGTCCGCGTCCAGGCGGATGCGGAAGTCCTCCCTCGCCATGCCCACGGTCTCATCCGTCAGGGACCGGTAGCACAGCTTGTCGATAGCGTCCGAGGCGTTGGAGATGATCTCCCGGAGGAAGATCTCCTTGTGGGTGTAGATGGAGTTGATCATCAGGTCCAGCAGCCGTTTGGACTCGGCCTTGAATTGTTTCTTCGCCATATATGGTCGCTTCCTTTTGTGAAGATTTAGCACTCTTATTTACTGAGTGCTAATCTATCACATTTCCCCGTCTATGTCAAGAGCAGGGGAGCGGAAACAGGGTAAAAAATCAAATATTTTACAATTTGTTACAATTTTAAGCTTGGCCTTTACTTTTTTATATTGTAGCGGCTATAATGCAGTTGTAGAGATTTACATAATCGACGGACGAATATGGGGTGGAGGTGTATCGCATGCGGCGCGTTCTGGGGCTCATCCTGGCGGTGGTATTCATGGCGGTAAGTCTGGCCGCGGCCGTGCCGAACGCGCTGGTCCTGGCCCCGCCGGTGGATGGCTGGCAGGACAGCTATATCTCCTTCCTGGACAGCAATTATGACATCTTCGCGGCCCTGTGGCCCGACGGGATGGGCGGCGCCGCATTCATAGACCTGGACCTGGACGGCACGCCGGAGATGGTCCTGTTCGACTTGGGCGCGTCCGTGTCCATGGGAGCCCATATCTTTGACATCATAGACGGCTCGGTGGAGTGCGTGTCCAGCGCGCTGGACAGCGCTCAGAACGCCTTCGGCGGCAGCCACTGGTCCTCCGTTGGCGTGAACGCGGGATTTTTCGAGGCCTTCCGCCTGTGCAAGAGCGACAACGGCTGGTGCTTCTGGGTGGACAGCAATAACGGGACCATGGAGTCGACCTGGGACGAGATCGTCCGGTTCGACAGCGTGGGCGGCGTACTCACGCCGGTGAGCGTGTGCGACCGGTACCTGGAGTTCGACATGGACAGCGGTCTGGTGGTGACGGAGCGTTACACCGTCGCGGGCCAGAGCACGGACAACGTGGGCTATGACCAGGCCTCCCTGGCATACCAGGCTGGGCCGGACGCGGGCTACGAGGCCAAGGGCGTCTATGTGTGGGACAGCGGGGCCTATACGGCCGACCGGGAGGGCCTGACGGCCATGGTCCGGGACGCGGCGGCGGCCTACGTGCCCATCACCTCCATGGTGACCGCGGCGACCATTTCCGGTTGAGCCTGAAAGCCTCCCTCTGACGAGGGAGGTGGCGCGGCGCAAGCCGCGGCGGAGGGAGAGATAGTATTTCTTCTCTCCCCCAGTCTCGCTACCGCTCGACAGCCCCCTCGTCAGAGGGGGCCTTTTTGTCGGTATTTTTGTATATTACGCAGGATACCACTTGTTTTTTGTAATTTTTGTAATATAATATAAACTAACGGTCTTATAACCGTTGGAAGAGAGGAAAAGACTGTGCCTACCCAGTGGAAGCGCTCCCCGGAGGAGCTGCACAAGACATATATCGCCAACACCGAGGCCTTTTACCGGGCGGCGGGCCGGGACCTGGCGGAGCAGATGGACGATTTCTGCGTCAGCTGCGCCCTGCAGCTTTTCTCCCGCAGCGCCAGCCTCACCGAGGACCACGCCGCGGCGGTGAACGCCCTGTACTCCAGGGGCCGGCCCCAGCCCACGTGGCTGCTGTGGGCGCTGACCACTGAGGTGGGCAAGGCGGGGCAATTCCTGCCGCCGCTCTTCTTCTGGCAGCTCACCGAGCGGGACGCCCGGGAGGGCACGGATCTGTCCCGGGTATTCATCCGCATGCTCACCAACATCCTCCTGTGCCTTGCCGCCGTGGACGACGACGTGACCTACGCCGAGGCGGAGTACATCACCGAGTGCGGGGACAAGCTGTCCGCCCTGTGCGACGGCGCGGGGGTCAAAAAGGGCAAGCCCGGCCTGCGGGCGGCGGACTTCGTCACCAGCGCCGAGCCCTCTTTCCTGGATAAGAACCCGCCCGCCGCGGCGGGCCAGACCGGCGGCGCCCAGGGCAAAACCGCCGGCAAGACTGCCGGGGAGGCCGAGGCGGAAAAGCCGGACCTGGATGAGCTCATGGCGGAGCTGGACGCCTTGGTGGGCCTGGAGGAGGTCAAAAAGGACATCAAGAGCATGATGAACCTGGTGAAGGTCCGTCAGCTCCGGAAGGAAGCGGACCTGCCCGTGCCGCCCCTCAGCCTGCACATGGTGTTCATGGGCAACCCCGGCACCGGCAAGACCACGGTGGCCCGGCTGGTGGGCGGGCTGTACGCCGCCATCGGCGCCCTCACCAAGGGCCAGCTCGTGGAGGTGGATAGGTCCGGCCTGGTGGCGGGCTATGTGGGCCAGACGGCCATCAAGACCCAGGAGGTCATTTCCTCCGCCCTGGGCGGGGTGCTATTCATAGACGAAGCCTATTCTCTTTCCAGCGGCGGGGAGAACGACTTCGGCCGGGAGGCCATCGAGACCATATTGAAGGCCATGGAGGACCACCGGGAGGAGCTGGTGGTGATCGTGGCGGGCTACACCGGCCCCATGCGGAAGTTTTTGGACTCCAACCCCGGCCTGGAGAGCCGGTTCAACAAGTACATCTTCTTCCAGGACTACAACGGCGAGGAGCTGAACGCCATCTTCCACCTCCAGTGCAAGAAGAACGGCTACGAGCTGGACGAGGAGGCGGAGGCCTACGCCAAGGAGTTTTTCGACCGGCTCTATGAGGAGCGGGACGAGAACTTTGGCAACGGCCGCGACGTGCGCAACCGGTTCGAGGACATGGTGGTGCGCCAGGCCAACCGGGTGGCGGCCATGGAGGCCCCCACCAAGGAGGACCTTGTGCGGTTTACGAAACAAGATTTTTTGGAAGAGGAAGACGGCGAATCTCTCCCTCAGTCTCCGGCGCAGCCGGAGACAGCTCCCTCGTCAGAGGGAGCCGACAAGGTATGAATTATGGCTGATAAACACCTGGGCGTATACATCCACATCCCCTTTTGCGCCTCCAAGTGCGGCTACTGCGACTTCTACTCGCTGGCCAACTGCGACAGGAGCATGGGAAAGTACCAGGACGCCCTCTTAAAGCACATCCATGAGGCCGCCAGCACCATGGCGCCCTACTATATCGACACTGTCTACTTCGGCGGCGGCACTCCCAGCTACTACGGGGGCAAGCGCATCGCCGCCATCTTCAACGCTCTGAAGCGGGACGGGAAGGTCCTCAAATCTTCCGAGGTCACTGTGGAGTGCAACCCGGACAGCGTGAAGCGCCGCGATCTGGACGTGATGCGCCGGGAGGGCGTGAACCGCATCTCCCTGGGGGTCCAGAGCGCCAGCGACGATCTTTTGAAGATCATCGGCCGGCGGCACAACTTCACCCAGGTGAAAAAAGCGGTGAAGGATATCCGCGCCGCGGGGTACGACAATCTCAGCATCGACCTCATCTACGGCCTGCCCAACCAGACCAAGGGGGACTGGGCCGAGACCCTGGCAAGGGTGCTGGACTTGGAGCCGGACCACCTCTCCTGCTACGGCCTGAAGCTGGAGGAGGGCACGCCCATGTACGACAAGTACAAGGACAGCCCCGTCATCCCCTCCGACGACGAGCAGGCGGATATGTACCTGTACACCGTGGAGACATTGAACCACTACGGCTACCAGCAGTATGAGGTCTCCAACTTCGCCCGGCGGGGCAAGGCCTCCCGGCACAACATGAAGTACTGGGACATGGACGACTACCTGGGCTTCGGCCCCGGGGCCCACTCCTGCATCGGCAATACCCGCTACAGCTTTGTCCGGGACCTGCAGGCCTATATCAAAGGCGTGACCCAGGAGGGGGCCATCCTGGACGAGTACGAAAAGCTGGACGAGCTGGACCGGGCATCGGAATACCTGATGCTGGGCATGCGCCGCAGCAGGGGCATCTGCGAGGAGGAGTACAAAAAGGTCTACCGCAGCGACTTCGCCCCCATCGAGGCGCTGCTCCTGGAATACGAGAAAGACGGCTGGACGAAGAAATTCGACGGGCGCTGGTGCTTCACGCCGGAGGGATTTTTGCTTTCCAACATCCTCATCGGCTCCCTGTGGGAGGCCCAAGCCCAGCACCGCATCAGCGGCAACCCCTGGATCGAGGAGAATCTGGAGGGGACGGTGGGCCAGCTCACCGGGACCCCGGACAGGGAACTGCGCATATAAAAGACAGAAAGCAGACACGGCGGGATATCATTGGATAAGGAGGGGCCAGCATGGCGAAAGACGGTTTGAGTTTTGAAGACATGGTCCGGCAGGAGAGCGCCAAGGCCGGACTGGACGCAAGTCCCCGCGCTGAGCGGCCCCAAAGCGGCCGCCGCCCCGCGCCGCCTCCCGGAAGGCGGCGGGGCAGAGGGGGCATGTGGGCCCTCGTCATTCTGGCGCTGGTGCTCCTGGCGGGGGTCGCGGCCCTGGCTGTGGGCTTCACCAACGCCACAAGGGTGTCGGAGCTTGACACCATCTATCCCAATGTGACCGTGAACGGCGTGGCCGTGGGGGGCATGACCCTCCAGGAAGCGGCCGCCGCCCTGGGCGACCCCGCCGGGCGGTACGACAACGCCGCCGTCATCGTGAACTTCCCCACTGGGGACACCCTCACCGTCACGGCCCGGCAGGTGGGCCTGGAGGAGGTGGACGGCACCTCCTTCGCCAAAATGGCCTACGAGTACGGCCGGGAGGGGACGCTCCTCAAAAACTACATGGCCTACCGGGCCTGTGAGGCGGAGCCGGTGGCGCTGACCTATCAGCGGGAGGCGAACGAGCCCGACATGGAGGCCCTGCGGGCCCTGGTGGAGCCCGTGGCCGCCCAGGTGGACCAGAAGCTGGACGTGGTCCAGGCGGAATACGGCGAGGACGCCGTTACTTTAGTGAAGAACGCCGGCACGGCCCAGGTGGACGTGGAGGCGGTGTGCGCCGCTGTGAGCGCGGCCTTCCAGCAGGAGGATTATACCACTCCCATTCTGGCGGAAGCCGTGGAGCCAGAGGGGGAGACCGCCGATACCATCGACACCCAGCAGCTGGTGGACGCCCTCTACGACGCGGTGTTCAAGGAGCCCCAGGATGCGGTCTATGACGAGACCGCAGGTTCCGTGAAGGAGGGCGTGCCCGGCGTCCACATCGACAAGGAGGAGGCCGCCCGCCTCTGGAACGAGGCGAAGTCCGGCGACAAGGTGGTCATCCCCTATATCTTCGACGAGCCCGCGGTGAAGGCCGAGGACGTGACCGGGCGGCTGTTCCAGGACGTGCTCAGCGAGAAGAGCACCAGCCTTTCCGGCTCCACCTCCGCCCGCATCAACAACATCACCCTGGCGGCCAAGGCCATGAACGGCGTGGTGCTCCAGCCGGGGGAGGAGTTCAACTATAACATGTGCCTGGGCGAGCGCACCGCCGCCAAGGGCTACCAGTCCGCCGGCGCCTATTCCGGCGGCGAGCACGTGATGAACATCGGCGGCGGTATCTGCCAGGGCAGCTCCACGCTGTACTACTGCGCGCTGTACGCCAACCTGAAGATCACCGCCCGGTACGACCATTACTTCCCGGTGTACTACCTGCCCCGGGGCCTGGACGCCACGGTGAGCTGGGGCTGGCCGGACTTCAAGTTCGTCAACAGCCGCAGCTACCCTATCAAGATCGAGGCATACGTCTCCGGCGGATACCTGACCGTGCGCCTGTACGGCACGGATGAGGACGGCAGCTATGTGCAGATTACCTCCGACACCTGGGAGGACAGCCTGTACTACTACGCCCAGACCTACCGGAACGTGTACGACAAAAACGGGAACCTGATCTCCAGCGCCGCCGAGGCTTATAGCCGCTACCACAAGGAGGGGACCACCTCCTCGGAGGAGACCACTTCTGCCACGCCGCCGCCCGCCGCGCCGGCGCCCACACAGCCGCCGGCCCCGCCCGCGGAGCAGCCGCCCCAGCAGGAGCAGCCTAATACCCCGCCGGAGCAGGTGACGCCTCCCGAGACCCAGCCCGAGACGCCGCCGGAAACGCAGCCCGAAACGCCCCCGGAGACCCAGCCGGAAACACAACCTGAGATGCCGCCGGAGACCCAGCCGGAGACGCAGCCCGAACCCCAGCCTGAGACCCAACCGGAACCCCAGCCCGAGGCGGGCGGGGGCGATACCGTTACAGAATAACAGCGGATAGAACAAAGAAGAAGTGAACGGAGGAGATACCATTGACCAACGGCAGATTTTATATCACCACCCCCATCTATTACCCGTCCGACCGGCTGCACATCGGCCACGCTTACTGCACCGTGGCCGCCGACGCTATGGCCCGCTATAAGCGGCTGCAGGGCTGCGACGTGATGTTCCTCACCGGCACCGATGAGCACGGCATGAAGATCGAGGACAAGGCCCGGGAGGCGGGGATCACCCCCAAGCAGTTCGTGGACAACATCGTGGAGGGGCCCCGGGGCGTGAAGGACCTGTGGAAGCTGATGAATATCTCCTACGACCGTTTCATCCGCACCACCGACCAGTACCATGTCCAGGCCATCCAGCGCATCTTCCGCCGGATGTACGACAACGGCGATATTTATAAGGGCACCTACAGGGGCAAGTACTGCAAGCCCTGCGAGAGCTTCTGGACCGAGAGCCAGCTGGTGGACGGCAAGTGTCCCGACTGCGGCCGGGAGGTGGTGGACGCCGAGGAGGAGGCCTACTTCTTCCGGCTGTCCAAGTATGCCGGAAAGGTCCAGGACCTTTTGGAGAACACCGATTTCCTGGAGCCCCGGAGCCGGGTCAACGAGATGGTCAATAACTTCATCAAGCCCGGCCTGGAGGACCTGTGCGTCTCCCGCACCAGCTTTACCTGGGGCATCCCCGTGGACTTCGACCCGAGCCACGTGGTGTACGTGTGGGTGGACGCGCTGTCCAACTACATCACCGCCCTGGGCTTTGATAACGACCAGTACGACGACTATGACAAATACTGGCCCGCGGACGTGCACTTCGTGGGCAAGGAGATCGTCCGCTTCCACTCCATCATCTGGCCCGCCATGCTCATGAGC
>CANPVS010000013.1 GCA_947581795.1 uncultured Oscillospiraceae bacterium | reverse complement strand
CTGCTGCAGGCCTGCGGCTCCATCGCCCCGGAGGAGACCATCCTCTATGTGACCGGCGAGGAGAGCGAGCACCAGCTCAAAATGCGCGCCCAGCGCCTGGGAGTGGACCGGGACGCCCTGCACGTGCTCGCGGGAACGGACATCAACGACGTGATCGCCGCCATTGAGGACCTGGGGCCCCAGATCGTCATCGTGGACTCCATCCAGACCGTGTACGACCCCAATATGACCACGGCTCCCGGCAGCGTGGGTCAGGTGAAGCAGTGCGCCATGGAGATCATGCAGCTGGCCAAATCCTCCGGTTTCACCGCCTTCGTGGTGGGCCACGTCAACAAGGAGGGCGCTATCGCCGGGCCAAAGGTATTGGAACACATGGTGGACTGTGTTCTGTACTTTGAGGGCGACGGCAGCCTCAGCTACCGTATCCTTCGTGCGGAAAAGAACCGCTTTGGCTCTACAAATGAGATCGGCGTATTCGAGATGCGCCGGGAGGGCCTGCGGGAGGTTCCGAATCCCTCGGAGGTCATGCTGGCAGGACGCCCCGTGGGCGTGCCCGGCACATGCGTGGCCTGTGTGATGGAGGGCAGCCGCCCCATTCTGGCCGAGGTGCAGGCGTTGGTGACGCCCACAGGCTTCTCCGCTGCCCGTCGCACCTCCAACGGCTTTGATTACAACCGGCTCTATCTGCTGCTGGCCGTGCTGGAAAAGCGGGGCGGCATGAACCTGAGCTCTTGCGACGCCTATATCAATATCGTGGGCGGCCTCACATTGGACGAGCCCGCCGCGGACCTGGCCGCCTGCCTCGCCATCGCCTCCAGCTTCCGGGATATGCCCCTGCCGGACAAGCTGGCCGCGGTAGGGGAGGTGGGCCTCACCGGAGAGATCCGCGCCGTCCAGGCACTGGACCAGCGACTTTCCGAGATCGCGCGCCTGGGCTTCACCCAGTGTGTGATCCCCTCCCGGATCCGGGGCGAACTGAAGCCGCCTAAGGGGCTGGAGCTCATTTACGTGAAGACCCTGCGGGAGGCTGTGGAGAAGACGCTGTGACGTTCCTGATAGGGAAGAGGTATGAGCCTGAACTGGCCCAAAGCCTTGCGCGCCAAGGGATAGAGGCGTTTTGGCTTCCTGATAACAATGACGTAGACCCGCGCCTTGCGGGTCACGCGGACCTGTCCGTTTTTGTCTCCGACGGTCATGTGGTGGCGGCGAAGGGGATATATCCTTATATTGTTAACTTTTTGACTAATAGGGGATATATGGTGACGGAAGCTCAGCGGGAGCAGGGACCGGACTATCCCAGGGACGCGGGATTGTGCGTCTGCGCCACGGGGGAATACACGATATATGACCCTGCCGCCGTTGACCCCGCGGTGCTGCCGCTGCTGTGCGGCAAGCCGGTCCATGTGAATCAGGGCTACGCCCGCTGCGCTGCGGCGATCGTAGACGACCATTCCATCATTACGTCTGACGCTGGCGTCTCCAGAGCCGCGAAAAACGCCGGGATGGACGTGCTGCTCATCGAGCCAGGCCACATAGATTTGGACGGATACGACTATGGATTCATCGGCGGCGCGTCATTTAAAATAAATAGTAATACAGTAGCGTTCACCGGAAATCTGGACGGACATCCGGACGAGGGACGCATTACCGATTTTCTCGCTGCCCATGGGCAGAAAGCCCTGTTCCTGACGGACAGGCCCATATTTGATATAGGCGGCTCCATAGTCCTCCCCTAAATTCGGCATAATATTAATTATGCCGAATTTTTAGTGTATTTTGCCTATAGACAAGCCCCGTCCCTCTCTGCTATTATATTGCATTGTTGGAGGGCTTTTCCATGAGCTATCAGACCGAGGCGCCGCGGGTGCTGCGGGAATTTCTCGTGTACCACGACACCATCAAGGGACAATCGAAGAAAACGGTGGATTCCTATTTCATGGATCTGCGGACCTTCACCCGGTATCTCTATATTTCCCGGGACATAGTCCCCCGGGACACGCCCCTGGAAGACGTGGACATTCGGAACGCGGATCTGGACTTCTATGGCTCTGTGACGTTGGCGGAGGTCTACGACTTTTTGGCCTATCTTTCCCGCGACCGGGAATTGAACGCGGCCTCCCGGGCGCGGATGATCACCAGCCTGAAGGGGTTTTACCGCTACCTCACCGTAAAGACGAAGCAGCTCACGGAAAACCCCGTCCAGGACCTGGACGCGCCCAAGCTGAAGAAGACCCTCCCCCACTACCTGACCCTGGACGAGAGCCGCCGGCTCCTGAACGCCGTGGACGGGAAAAACGCCGAGCGAGATTACTGCATTCTGTGTCTGTTCCTTAACTGCGGCCTCCGCATCTCCGAGATGGTGGGCCTGAACCTCACGGACATCCGCCAGGACAGTCTCCTCATCCATGGCAAAGGCAGCAAGGAGCGGGTGGTCTACTTAAACCCAGCAAGTGCTAAGGCACTGAATGACTGGCTGCTGGTCCGGAAGGATATACCTACAACGGACAAAAACGCTGTTTTTCTCTCTAACCGGCGGACACGTATGAGCGTGGACGCGGTGCAGGTGATGGTCCACAAGACCCTCCTGAAGGCCGGCCTGGACGCCAGCCACATCTCCCCCCACAAGCTGCGCCACACGGCGGCCACCCTGATGCTCCAGAACGGCGTGGATGTGCGCACGCTCCAGGAGGTCCTGGGCCACGAGAACCTGAACACCACCCAGATCTACACCCACATCGCCAACGCGGAACTGAAAAAGGCCGCGGAGGCCAATCCCCTGGGGGATTTTACACCGAAAGACACGGAGGAATGATCGAGCATGGTATTTTCCAGCATCCTCTTCATGTTCCTATATCTGCCCGTGGTCCTGGCGGTGTATTACATCTGCCCGGCCCGCTGGCGGAACGTCTGGCTGTTTGCCGTGAATCTGGTGTTCTACGGCTGGGGCGAGCCGGTCTACATCCTTTTGATGCTCCTTTCCATCTGCATCAACTATGTGAGCGGCCTTCTCATCGGCCGGTATCTGCCTGACGCCCGGCCAAAGGCCAAGCGGGTGCTCATCGTCAATACGGTCCTGAATCTGGGCATCCTGTTCTTCTTCAAGTACTTCGACCTGGTGGCGGAGACCCTGAGCATGATCCCCGGCGTGGATATCCCCACCCTGGGGCTGGCCCTGCCCATCGGCATTTCCTTCTACACCTTCCAGACCATGAGCTACCCCATCGACGTGTATCGCGGCGACGGGCACGTCCAGCGGAACTTCATCAAATTTGGCACCTTCGTGGCCCTGTTCCCCCAGCTCATCGCCGGCCCTATCGTCCGCTACAAGGACGTCGCCGAACAGCTGGACGAGCGCCATGAGACCCTGGACAAGTTCGCCTCCGGCGTGGAACGGTTCATCGTTGGTCTGGCCAAAAAGGTGCTCATCGCCAACAATGTGGGTATGCTCTGGGACGTGTACGCGGGTGCCCCTGCCTCGGAGCTCACCTTTGCCGGGGCCTGGATGGCGGCCATCGCCTTCTCCCTGCAGATCTACTTCGATTTCTCCGGTTACTCCGACATGGCCATCGGCCTGGGGCGGATGCTTGGCTTTGAGTTTTTGGAGAACTTCAACTATCCCTATATATCACGGACGGTGACGGAGTTTTGGCGCCGCTGGCACATGAGTCTGGGCACCTGGTTTCGGGACTATGTGTATATCCCCCTGGGCGGCAGCCGGAAGGGCCTTCCCCGGCAGATGCTGAATCTGCTGATCGTCTGGTCCCTCACAGGCCTGTGGCACGGGGCCAGCTGGACGTTCCTCTTTTGGGGCCTATACTACGCCTTCTTCCTCATCCTGGAGAAGATGTTCCTGCTGAAGTGGCTGGACAGGCTCCCCCGGTTCGTGGGCCATATCTATACCCTGCTCATCGCTATCTCCGGCTGGGTCATCTTCCAGCAGACCAGCGTGAGCCAGACGCTGGTATTCTTCCGGGCCATGTATGGCTTTGGTCAGGCGGGCTTCTGCGCTGGCAGGGACCTCTATTATCTCGTAGGGTTCGGCGGCGTGCTCCTGGTAGGCTGTATATCCAGCCTCCCCGTAGGCCGGAGCTTCTTCAAAAAGCTCCCGGAAAAGCTCCGGGCCGTAGCCGCGCCGGTGCTCATCGCCCTGGTGCTGGTGGTATCCACCGCATACCTCGTGGATTCCACCTATAACCCCTTCCTCTACTTCCGTTTCTGAGGTGAACGCAATGCAGAAAGCAGCAAAGATCGCCGTGCTCGTGGTGTTTCTGGGCTTCATCGGCGCGTTTTTCATCCTCAATATCGCCCTGCCGGACGTGGAATTCTCCCAGCAGGAGAATCGGTACCTGCAAATGCTGCCGGATTTCTCCTTCCGGGCGCTGTTCAAGGGGGATTTCACCTCCGATTTTGAGAGCTATACCACCGACCAATTTGCCTTCCGGGACACCTGGACAGCCCTGAAAGCCCGCTGCGAGCTCCTCTCCGGCAAGAAGGAGAACAACGATGTCTTCTACTGCGGCGATGACACCCTCATCACCCGCTTTACAGCCCCCTCCGACGAAGAGATAGATGAAAAAATGGGCTTTGTCAATGCCTTGGCGGAGCAGAGCGAGATACCCGTCTACTTTGGCCTCATTCCCGGCGCATCGGAGATCAACGCCTCCCTCCTGCCGGAAAACGCCCCCTGCGACAGCCAGCAGGCGGTGATAGACCGGGCTTACAGCGAGAGCAAGGCTGTGAATATCGACTTCTCCTCCGCGCTGCGGGCCCACAGCGACGAGTATATCTTTTACCGCACGGACCATCACTGGACCAGCCTGGGCGCGTTCTACGGCTACCAGGCGCTGTGTGAGGCCATGGACCTCCCCGCCCCCTCCCTGTCCGACTACAACCGTCAGGTGGTCACGGATCAGTTCTACGGGACCACCTACTCCTCCTCCGGCTTCGCCTGGGTGCGGCCGGACGAAATAGAGACATTCGTCCCTGACGACGGCACCGTGACTGTAATGAGCTACGAGGGTGTGCAGACCAGCGAGGGCCCCCTCTATGACACATCCTATCTGGACGTGAAGGACAAGTACTCCATGTTCCTGGGCGGGGTCTCCCCTCTCCGTTCCATCGAGACAGCCCATGACGGGCCCCGGCTGCTGATCGTCCGGGACTCCTATTCCGACAGTCTGGCTCCCTTCCTGCTGGAAAACTTCTCCCGGGTGGACCTGATGGACCTTCGGTACTACCGCAGCGGCCTATATCAGTACGCACTGGACAACGATTTCGATATGATATTGGTGCTCTACAGCGTGAGCAATTTCTCTACGGACAACAACCTGTTCCTGCTGAAGCCCGCCATACTGACGCCCATAGGGGAGGAATTCTGACCATGAAAGTGATGCTTGATCCCGGCGCCATCATGCCCACCCGGGCTCACCCTACCGACGCGGGCCTGGACCTGTACGCCCTCAAAGCCGTGACTATCCCGGCGCGTGGGCGCGCCACGGTGGACACGGGCGTGCATGTAGCCATTCCGGAGGGGTACGTGGGCATGCTCAAAAGCAAGAGCGGCCTCAATGTGAAGCGGAACATCCTGGGCGAGGGCGTCATTGATTCCGGCTATACAGGCCCCATCGTGGTCAAACTCTACAATCAGGGCGACGAGGATGTGACGATCGAGGCAGGGATGAAGCTGATCCAGCTGGTGATCCTCCCTATCTTAACCCCGGCACTGGAGCAGGTGGACTCCCTGGACGAGACGGACCGGGGCGCCGGCGGCTTCGGCAGCACCGGCGCGTGAACTATTCCGACATAATAAAAAGGAGCGTCAAACGACGCTCCTTTTTGCTTATTCAGCCGCTGCCACAACTGGTTCCGGCAGGGATTTTGCCTCCCCTTCCGCCAGAACCGGCGGCGCTGAGCCAGGGAAAGAGACTTCTACTTTGAACAGGTCCCCGTCCAGGGTGAGGGTCATCTCGCCGCCCATGAGCTCCGTGAGGCTCCTGGCGATGGAGAGGCCGAGACCGCTGCCCTCGGTGCTCCTGGAGCTGTCGCCCCGGACGAATCGCTCCATGAGCTCATCCGCGGGGATATCCAGCGGGAACCGGGACACGTTCTTTATGGCGATGGCAGTCTTCTCCCCGTCCACATCCAAGTCAAAGTAGGCCCTCGTACCAGGCTGGGCATATTTGAGAACATTGGTGATAAAATTATCCAGCACCCGCCCCAAGAGCCTGGCGTCCGCCAGAATGTATGTCTCCTGCTCCGGGGCGTGCAGCACGGGCTCTATTCCCGCGGCGGCCAGCCGCTCGCTGTACTCACCCACCGACTGCTCCAAAAGCTCCCGCACATCGAAAAGTTCCGCGTTCACGGTCACCGCGCCGCTGACGGCTTTGGAGGCCTCCACTACGTCCTCTGTGAGCTTCTTGAGCTTGGCCCCCTGCCTGTCCAGCACTGCCAGATACTCCCGGCGTGTCTCCTCCGGAAGGCTCTCATCCTTCAACAATTCGATATAGTTGATGATGCTTGTCAGGGGCGTCTTCAGGTCGTGGCTCACATTGGTGATGAGCTCGGTCTTCATCCGCTCGGAGCGCATCTGCTCCTCTACGGCCAGGGCCATGCCGTCGCCGATGCGGTTCAGGTCCTGCCCCAGAGCCTTCCAGCCCACGTGGAGCTTCTTGGCGTCCACCTTGTAGGTGAGGTCGCCCGCCGCCAGCGCCTCGGCTGCGTCCCGGATGCGCTTTTCCTCCAGATACCAGCGCAGGATGAAGGGAACCAGCACCGCGTCAAAGGCCAACAGGCTCATTGTGAGGAAGGCCCTGTCGACACCGAACATGACCAGCAGCATGATGAGCACCGCGTGCAGCCCCAAAGTGCCCAAAACAAACAACTGGGCCGGTATCTTTCGGACCAGCCTGCGCAGCAGCAACCTGTCCCCAAAAGTCCCGTTGGTCAGTTGGTTGGCCAGGATGACCCCGCTCAGAAGCGCCACCCACAGCATAAATATCACGTTGATGGTCTCGTTGGTGATCCCCACCATGCACATGATATTGTATATCTCCGGCATGCGCCAGAAAATTGTCCTGGCCCAGGAGAATACCAGCCAGAACACCAGGGCGGCCGCGTCAAAGGGGATGTGCCCCGTGAGGGTGGTCTTTCCCTGCCGCCCCTCCTGGACCGCCGCCACCATGCTGAACACGAACAGCACTACCGCCAGGAGGATAGACGGTATCCAGATGGGGAGAAAATAGTCCTTGAAGGCGTACAGGTGCTGAAAAACGTAATACTCCCGGTAGCAGCCGTCATAGGGCTTTACCGGCAGATTCACATAGCCCTCGACCAGATAGGTCTTATAGGCGTCGTATCGGATCTCGCCGCTTTCCTCCGTCTCCCATGGGAGCGGCGTAGGTGCGGGTAAAGCAGAGCCATCCGTCTCCACCGAGCCATCCGCTGGGTCGATGGATACCCTTATCACCTCCGTGTCGGGAACAGGAAGCTCTACATTTATGGAATACACATAGCGGGAGTCCTCGGAGGTGGTGTCCGCCGTGACGATGCTGCCGTCGTATATCTTATAGGAAAAGGCGGCGCCGCCGTAGCCGCCCAGGGTCTCGTTGGTTGGGTCCTCCAGCCATACAAGATTGCGCTGGACCGCGTACAGACAGTCCTGGACATAGTACCGGCACAGCTGACTGTCCTGGAACCCAAAGCCTCTTACAGCGTTGTTCTCACCATACCAGCCGTCTCTCAGCGCGAAGTTATAAAGGCTCAGGCTCACCGCGCCCGCTGCCGCTGCAAGGCAGTACAGAAGCATCATCAGCGCCCGGAACCACATCTCCCGCAAGAGCGTCCTCAAACAGCCTCACCCCTCGATCTTGTATCCCTTCCCCCAGACCACCTTCAAATACCGCGGCTCGGCAGGGTTTATCTCCACCTTCTCCCGCAGATGGCGGATATGGACGGCCACCGTCCCCTCCGCGCCCATGGGCGTGTCCTGCCAGACCTGGCGGTATATCTCCCGGCTGGAGAAGACCTTGCCGGGATTCTCCAGGAAAAACTTCAGAATGTCGTATTCCTTGGGCGTGATGGTGATCTCCTCCCCGTCCACGGTGACGGTCTTGGTGTCGTCGTCCATCTCAATACCGCCCAAGGCAAGCGTGGAGGGCTTCTGGTCCTTCTCGCTCATGCGCATGTACCGACGCAGCAGAGCCTTCACCCGGGCGATGACCTCCTGCGCGTTGAAGGGCTTGGTCACGTAGTCGTCCGCGCCCAGCTCCAGGCCCATGATCTTGTCGCTGTCCTCGCTCTTGGCGGTGAGAAGGATCACGGGGATGTTGTCGTTCCGCTCCCGCAGGAGGGTCAGAGCGGATACCCCGTCCATCTCGGGCATCATGATGTCCAGGAGGACCAGGTGTACATCCTCCCTGTCCACGATGTCCAGAGCCTCCCTGCCGTTGGATGCCTCCAGGACGGTATAGCCCGCTCCGGTGAGGTATATATGCAGCGCCCGGCGGATATCCCTGTCGTCGTCACAGATGAGAACGGTGTACATACCCCTCGCCTCCTTCTGTTTCCATGGTAACACAAGTTACAGAAAGATGAAAGAGGGTAAATTTTAAGATTCTCTTAAAAAATGATAAACGCCCCGAATTTTCGGGGCGCTTTGTCTTTTATTCCTCTTTTGGTATCACCGGTTCCCGCATGACGAAGGCCCGCAGAGAGTTGAGCACGGCCAGGAGGGCCACGCCCACGTCCGCGAATACAGCCAGCCACAGCGGGCAGGTGCCGAACATGTCCAACACCAGAATGATGGCCTTGAATGCCAGGGCAAAGACGATATTCTGCCAGACGATGGCGCGGGTGTGCTTGGCCGCGTCCAGGGCGGTGACCACCTTGGAGGGCGCAGCGCCCATGATGACCACGTCGGCGGCCTGGATGGCGGCGTCGGAGGTGGCGCCATGGAGGCTCACGCCCACGTCTGCGGCCTCGATGCAGTCGCCGCTTGTCTCCGCGTCGCCCACGAAGATGAGGGTGCCGCGCTTGATCTGGCGGTTCTGTATCTCCTTCACCACGGCCACTCTCTCGGAGGGCTGGCAGTTGGGATAAAACTCCCCGATGCCAACCTGGCGGGCGAATTTCTCCGTGGCGGCGGGGCTGTCCTCGGTGAGCATGGCGATCTGCTTTTCCTTGTCCCAGCTCAGCACCGTCACGGTGCCGGGCACGTCAGGCTTTGCCACGCTGCCGAACACGATGCGGCCGGCGTACTGGCCGTTGATGGCCAGGTAGACGCAATTTTCGCTGGTGCGGTCGGCATCCGGGTCAACCCCGGCCTCTAAAAGCATGTCCAGGGGGCCCAGGATGATCTCAACGCCGTCCACCTTCACGGTGACGCCGAAGCCGTCGGTCTTGGGCTGGAAGCTCTGAATGAGTTCGATGTAGATGACGCCCTTGTAGGCCGCCTTGATGGCCTCTGCATAGGGCCCCTCCGCGTAGGCGCATGCATGGGCCGCGATGCGCAGGAACACATCCGCGTCCATCTTCTCGCTCTTGACGGAGGTGACGCGAAGCCCCTCCCCTTCCAGCGCTCCGGTCTTATCGAAGACCACGGCTCTGGCGCGGGAGACGTCGTCCATGGCGCAGGTGCTCTTAAAGAGGATGCCCTGACGCGTCGCCCCGCCGATGCCAGCAAAGTAGCTCAATGGCACGGAGATGACGATGGCGCAGGGGCACGCGATAACCATGAGCACGAGAGCACGGTAGATACCCTCGGTCACGGTGGTATGCAGCGCCAGCGGGGACACCGCGGCGATCAGCACCGCGATGCCCAATACCACCGGCGTATAGATACGGGCAAAATGGGTGATAAATTCCTCCGTGCGGCCCTTGCGCCCCTTGTCGGAGCGCACGTCCGCCAGGACGGCGCTGGCCTCAGGAGAGCGGTTCTCCATAAGGCCCTCGATGTTCTGGCGTACCTTCGCCACGGCGTAGCCCTGAAACAGCTCGCCCAGCTGGTACAGCAGCATGACCGACGCGCCCTCGCTGGCCTCGCCGATGAGCACGGAGGCGATGGCCACCACACTCATGAGAAGGCTCTCGTCGAACAGGCGCTTTCGGATGATGTTGGCCACCGCGCGGATGAACACGTCATAGCCCGCGCAGAGGATGGCCAGCACGTTCAGCACCGTTCCCAGCCAGGGCAGCACATGCTCCGCCACAACGCCGCCTATGAAGAAGACGACAGCGGTGACGAGACGCCAGATCATCACGGTGTCGAAACCGTGATGATCGTGGTGGTGCTCTTCCATGCAGCTGTCACAGGTACAGTCGTGACCGTGACCTTCAGCGGCTTGTTTTATCTCCCGGATAAAGCCCATTTATGTCTCAGGCCTTGCCAGCGCAGCCAAGCACGTCGATGAGCTTGTGGCGCACCAGCTCCTTGATGTTGGCGCGGGCGGGCTTCAGATACTCGCGGGGGTCGAACTTGTCAGGATGCTCATCGAAGAACTGGCGGATGGTGCCGGTCATGGTGAGGCGCAGGTCAGAGTCGATGTTGATCTTACACACGCTGCTGGTGGCCGCCTTGCGCAGCTCGTCCTCGGGGATGCCGATGGCGTCGGGCATCTTGCCGCCGTGGTCGTTGATCATCTTCACATAGTTCTGGGGCACGGAGGAAGAGCCGTGCAGCACGATGGGGAAGCCGGGCAGGCGCTTGGAGACCTCTTCCAGCACGTCGAAGCGCAGAGGAGGCGGGACCAGGATGCCCTGGGCGTTGCGGGTGCACTGGGCGGCGGTGAATTTATAGGCGCCGTGGCTGGTGCCGATGGCGATGGCCAGGCTGTCACAGCCGGTCTTGGTCACGAACTCCTCCACCTCTTCGGGGTGGGTATAGGAGGAATCCTCGGCAGAGACCTTCACCTCGTCCTCCACACCGGCCAGGGTGCCCAGCTCGGCCTCCACGACCACGCCGTGGTCATGGGCATACTCGACCACCTTCTTGGTGATCTCGATATTCTCGGCGAAGGGCTTGGAAGAGGCGTCGATCATGACAGAGGTGAAGCCGCCGTCGATGCAGGCCTTGCAGGTCTCGAAGTCGGGGCCGTGGTCCAGATGCAGCACGATGGGGATCTCCGGGCACTCGATAACGGCGGCCTCTACCAGCTTCACCAGATAGGTGTGGTTGGCGTAGGCGCGGGCGCCCTTGGACACCTGCAGGATCACGGGAGCGTGCTCCTCGCGGCAGGCCTCGGTGATGGCCTGGAGGATCTCCATGTTGTTGACGTTGAAAGCGCCGACAGCGTAACCGCCGTCATAGGCCTTCTTGAACATTTCGGTGGAAGTTACCAGAGGCATAGTAAAGACTCCTTTACAATATTTTTCCGTGCCCTTTATTTTACCGCAGATTTATGCTATAATCAACCAAAACTTATTTATTTTGGAGGAAAAACACATGGCAGATAAACTTGTAGGCGCCTGCATCATCGGGCAGTCCGGCGGACCCACCTCCGTCATCAACGCCAGCGCATACGGCGCCATCGCCGAGGCCCTGGCCACCGACGAGATCACCCAGGTCCTGGGCGCCGACCACGGCATCACCGGCGTTCTGGCCGACAAGCTCTATGATATGGGCAAAGAGGACCCCCAGGAGCTGGCCTATCTGAAGAACACCCCCTCCTCCGAGCTGGGCTCCTGCCGGTATAAGCTGGCCGATCCCGAGGTGGACGACACTGACTACAAGCGCATCTTGGAGGTCTTCAAAAAGCACAACGTCCGCTATTTCTTCTACAACGGCGGCAACGACTCCATGGACACCTGCGACAAGATCAGCCGCTACATGTCCAAGTCCGGCTGGGACTGCCGCGTCATGGGCATCCCCAAGACCATCGACAACGACCTGTGGGGCACTGACCACTGCCCCGGCTTCCCCTCCGCGGCCAAGTATATTGCCACCAGCGCCATGGAAGTGTCCAAGGACGGCAAGGTCTATCCCACCGGCCAGGTGACCATCATCGAGATCATGGGCCGCCACGCCGGCTGGCTGGCTGGCTCCGCCGCCCTCGCCACCCACTTCGGCGCGGGCCCCGACCTGGTGTACCTGCCCGAGGTCGACTTTGACATGGACGCGTTCCTGAACGATGTGGAGCGCATCTATAACGAGAAAAAGAACTGCCTGGTGGCCGTGTCCGAGGGCCTGCACTTCGCCGATGGCACTTTCGTGTCCCAGGCCAAGACCAGCTCCACCGACGGCTTCGGCCACGCCCAGTTGGGCGGTCTGGCCGCCCGCCTGGCCGAGCAGGTCAAGGAGCGCACCGGCGCCAAGGTCCGCCCCATCGAGCTGAGCCTGCTGCAGCGCTGCGGCGCCCACCTGGCCTCCAAGACCGACCTGGAGGAGGCGGAGACTGCCGGCCGTAAGGTCGTCCAGGCCGCCGTGGCCGGCGAGACCGGCAAGATGGTGGCCTTTGAGCGGGACACCGACGAGAAGGGCAGCTACAAGTGCAAGTATATCCTTCTCCCCCTCACCTCAGTGGCCAACGCGGAGAAGAAGGTGCCTCTGGAGTGGATCAACGCCGAGCACAACTTCGTCACCGAGGACTTCATCAACTACGTCCTGCCCCTGATCCAGGGCGAGCCTGAGCGTCCCACGGAGTGCTCCCTGCCCCGCTACGCCAAACTCAAGAAGGTCCTGGCGTAATACCATCTCCCAAAAGGCCGGCTGGGTATCCCCAGCCGGTTTTCCTTAAACCATGTATGGAGGAACGCGATGCGGAAGATCTGGAACGCCGTCAAATGGCCACTGGCTGTCATTTGCATCCTGGCGGGCGTCATATGCCTGTTGCTGGCATTCAGCTATCTGGGCGAGAACGATGACCTGGCGGCCATATTGAGCGGCCTGGGCGTGGTCCTGCTGGGCGAGGCCGTCTTCTGCATCCACCGTGCCCGGAAAAAGAAACAGGCCGCGGCGGCCGGCCAGCTGGAGCAGAAGACGGAATTCTTTGGCAAGTTCCGCCACGCCTCCGGCCTGCCCCTGGCGGAGGACGTGGAGTGTGAGATCAGCCGCAGCGGCGGCGCCCTTCACATCGCCGCCATGAACCAGGTGTTCACTCTGGCGGAAGAGAAAATCCGCGGTGCTGCGGTGCTGACCCAAAAAGCGGCGGAAAAGCATTTCGTGCCCCGGCTCCTGTGGGTACGGAAAAAGACCGTGCGCTCCTTTTCCCGCTGCCTCGTGCTCACCTACGCCGACACTCCAGACCAGCCCGGCAAGACCATCGTGTTCCAGCTTGGCGAGTGGAATGTGGACAAGGCAAGGCGCCTGGCGGCCCATTATAAGGGTCTGCCTACCGCTCATATCGAACTATAAAACTGGGTTTGACACAAGAGAACTCCCCCTTTGCATAGTATGGCGTGCAAAGGGGGAAATACTTTTGTCAGATAAAGATACTTGCACCTACAAAGAGGGCCCTCTGCCCTCCTGCGCGCCGCTGGCCGTTCCCATGCTGGCCGCTCAGCAGCGCAGCGAGCCCGCCTATGAGAGCGTGGACGCTCTCACCAAGGGCACGCTTTTTCCCGGGCTCGACCTGCCCTTCATGGATTATGTGGCCAGCGGCCCTGTGGAGGCTTCGCCTCTGACGGAGCTCATGGCTCTGGACTTCGTATGCCAGGAGCTGGCGCTCTATCTGGACACCCATCCCGGCGACGCCGAGGCCTTTAAGAAGTGGAAGAGCTTCAAGGCTCTTGCCAAGGAGGGCCGCAAGCGCTACGTGGAGATATGCGGTCCCGTGACACGCGGCGAGACGGCCATGTTCGACTCCTGGGTGTGGCCCGAGGACCCCTGGCCCTGGAATGGCAGAAAGGCAGGTAAGAAGTAATGTTCGTATATGAGAAGAAGCTTCAATATCCCGTTCACATCAAGAACCCCAATCCCGCCATGGCCAAGTATATCATCAGCCAGTACGGCGGGCCCGACGGTGAGCTCTCCGCCTCCCTGCGGTATCTGAGCCAGCGGTACTCCATGCCCTATCCGGAGCTGAAGGCCGTGCTGACCGACATCGGCGTGGAGGAGCTTGGCCACCTGGAGATCGTGGGCACTGTGGTACACCAGCTCACCCGGAACATGACCGTGGAGCAGGTGGAGAAGCAGGGCTTCCAGGACTACTTCGTGGACCACACCGCCGGCGTGTATGCCCAGGCGGCCGCCGGCTTCCCCTACTCCGCCGCCACCTTCCAGGTGAAGGGCGACGTGATCGCGGACCTGGCCGAGGACATGGGCGCGGATGGTACGACGTGGAAAGGACAACATAGCCACAAATAATTGGAGAAAACCCATAATTTATGATGGGACAAGCTGTTTCCGTTTAGACCTTATGCACTGGCTTTGTGCATGAGGTCTTTTAATTTATTGGCCCGAATCGCCGCCCATCGTCGCGCGCGCATTTGCGCCATTTGCGGTCCGGCGACCCGCCAGCACCAAGGGTTGCCGTCCGGGGTTCCGGCGTTCCACCCCGGAACCCCGGACGGACAACATGGTGCATGACAGCAGGTCATACCGGGCCGGGAAATGGCAGCAACGGGTATCGAGGTTTTGCGCGCGCGTCGTTGCGCGGCGTTCGGTCTGGATAATACAAGGAGGGTTCATGAACTATGGTAATCAAAAAACTTGGTGAACGTGAATATCGGATGCTTGAGATCATCGACAAGCTGCGGATAGTCCAGGCATTGGAACTGGCATGGCTGGCGGGTTTTACGGATGTGACATTCTGTCGGAAGAAATTGATGGAGTTGGTGCGGATGGGTCTACTACAGACGGTACGTGACTGTCTGGGAGCAAAGTGTTACTTCTTGACGGCAGCTGGTATGAGAGAGATAGGAAAGTCTACTGGCAGGACCTATGAAGTAAGCTATACGACCTACCATGCTCTGATGGTGGGACGTGCCTGTACATGGCTCTGCATCACCGACCGGGTCAGCATATTTGACATGATCGTTGACCGGGACATGATGCCTTATTTTAGCCGCAAGGCACACCGTCCTGATATCGTGCTGCGTGGAAAGGCTTTTGAGGTAGAGTTGAACCACAAGCCCATCGCTGTGCTGGAACGGAACATCGTTTCAAACGATATTTTTGAGGGGCAAACGTGGCTCGTCCCCGACAAGCCACCCAGCATCGGCAAGAATATCCAAACTGTGGCAAGCCGGATAGGTGTTAATCTGCTCACGATGCCGCTGTCCTGTATGGACGAGCGTATCCTGATGGCGAACATACACCACAACACCTACATAGAGCCAGCAGGTGTAGATGTCGGGGAGGTACTCCGAGAAGCGAAGTCCAAAGAGAGCCATAGTCTCTTGAAATATCGTTGCTATAAAGGGACGGGGGCGCAGAGATGAACAATACTTTGGATTTCCGCCAGCGCCTTGTGATGTGTCTTCCGTACTTCATTGTCGCGTCCCTATTTTTCTCCCCTGCCTACTTTTTGGCACTAATAGTCATCTATGCCTATATGCGCTGGAAGTGCGATGCAGCAAAGAGACAAATCGTGTTATGGCTCCTGCTCATTGGTGCTTCGGACGTGGTCGCTGTTATTTTGGTATCGCTTGTCCTTGGTAATGGCCTAGGTGGCTTTTGGATGGGTACTTTCCCCGAAACAGCCTACAAATGGCTGGTGTATCCCGCGCCCACTCGTTTTCTCTTCGTTGACGCTACCGTCATCGCTATCGCCTGGGTGGGCGGCGAGAGTGCAGATGACGCACTGCTGCGGCATGAGCGAAAGAAATCCTTGCGGCAGTTCACCCACACCCAGCAAGTGGACACGGGCAACCGAACCCATGCGTTTGTCGCCGGGACTACGGGCAGCGGCAAGACAACGCTCCTGCTGCATCACATAGAGGATTCCATCCGACGCGGCGAGCCTCTGTATGTTCTCAGCGGCAAGAACGGCACAGATGACAGCCGGAGCCTGCTCAACGCGACCAAAGCCTTGGCCGCCAAGTATGGACGCAAGATGCTGGTCGTATCGCTCAATCCCCGCGAGCATGACCGCCGGAAGTACAACCCCCTGGCGGAAATGACGCCTACAGAGCTGTCGGACGCGCTGGTGAGCATCAGTGAGTTTACCGAACCCCATTACAAGGCTTGCACGGCGACCTGGCTAAAGGCGCTGTGCGAGGTGCTTCAGGCAGCGGATATACCGCTGTCTCTTGCCTCGGTGTGTGACTTCTACGCATGGAAAGAGTTTTCTTCTCTGATAGGCCAGCTGAGGAAGGACGGCGTATTGACAGCGGAACAGGCGCGTGGGTATCTTGCCCTGTCAGACGTGGCAGAGGAAGCGGCTCTGTCCCGGAGCCGCTACCAAAACCTGCTGTATGGCGATGGCAGCGACTTATTCGGGGACGGCACCGGGGACTATGTGAGCGCAGCAACAGCGCAGAAAGACGGTGCTGTGTTCTTCGTGGATTTGGATAGCTTCAGGTACACGGACTACACCCAGGCGGTGGGCAAGCTGTTCATCGCGGACGTCCGCCATGTTATCTCCCAAGAGCGCAACATGAGCACCCGGAAGCGTGTCATCCTGGACGAGCTGGGAGCCTACGCCACGGAGCAGCTTATGCCCCTGTTCGCCCAAGCCCGGAGCTACGGCTATCAGATCATCGTCGCCACCCAATCCATCGCGGACCTGTCCGCTGTATCAGAATCGTTCGCAGAAAGGGTCATGGAAAATTGCGGACAGTACGCTGTTCTGCAGCTCAACGCCGCTGCCGACGCGGAGACGATGGCGAACATCATCGGCACAAAGCTCACGGTGGAGACTACCCGCAAATCCACTGGCAGGCTCCTCGACCCGGACGCGGCGGGCACCAAGAAGCTGGTACATGAGTACAAGGTCTCTCCCGACACCATCAAGGAACTGCGTCCCTTGACGGCGATCTATTACGATAAGCAGCACCCGGAGCGTGTATCCCTGGTACATATACCATTCGTGGAGGTGTGACACATAGCACACCGCGCCCCTGGGACACGGTAAAGACCAGCAAAAATTTTTCCTCCTGGCCGTGAGGCTGGGAGGAAAATTTTTTGCGCGAGTGGCCCTGTGGGCCAGTCTTGACCGTGCGGGCGGGTGTGCCTCCTGTAAGCAAGCAAAGCGAGCGAGCCGCTTTGCTATCACACATATTACATTATGGGAGGTACACCACTATGAAGCCCACCACCAAGATGTCCCGCGCCGTCAGTCAGCTGGAGCACATTTTTAACTGCCTCAACACCGATTTCTTCGCCAGCGAGCTGCCCACGCCCATTATCACTGTGCAGAGCAAACCCGGCACCTACGGCCACAGTTCCGTCGCCAAGGTCTGGCGCAGGCAAGAGGACAGCACCTATGAGCTGAACATCGCCGCCGAGGTGCTTTCCTACCCCATAGAGGAAACCATCGACACCATGCTCCATGAGATGGTGCATATCTATTGCCGGGAGCACGGCATCAAAGAGGTGAGCCGAGGCGGCAAGTACCACAATGGGCTGTTCAAAGCGATTGCCGAGGCCCACGGCCTTACCTGCTTTCGTCAGGGTCAATACGGCTGGAACACCAAGCCCGGCGACAATCTCGTTGAGTATGCACTTTCAAAAGGCTGGTCTGAGATAAAAATAGGCCGCTCCACTCTACCGCCCATGATACGGCTTGGCGCAGGCGGCACCGCCCAGGCCGGGGAACCGCTCCTGGGCGGCAAACGCCCCAGCAGCACCCGCAAACTGGCCTGTCCCGTCTGCGGTCAGAGCGTGAGGGCCACGAAAAAGGTCAACATCCTGTGCGGCGACTGTATGCGCCAGATGATAGAGGTATGATGTGAGGGACGGCCTGAGCCGTCCCTCACATCATTTGAAAGTGCACACGCAAATGTCGGGTGTTGTGATTTGGAGCAAAATATGATACACTAGTTTTAATGAAAAGTCGCTGCAAAAAGGAGGCCGTACCATGCCGGAGATTTCTCTGTTTGGCGGCATACGGATAAAAATGTTCTATGACGACCACAACCCACCGCACTTCCACGCGGAATATGCCGGGTATAAGGCCCTCATAGACATTCAGCGCGGTTACGTTATCAGAGGGGCGCTCCCGTTCCGGCAGTTGAAATTTGTCCTTGCCTGGGGCGAGATGCACCGGGATGAGCTGATGCAAAACTGGGAACTTGCCAAAGATCAGCAGCCGCTGAAGCAGATCGAGCCGCTTATGTAAAGGAGATCATACCATGGAACTTTTTCCCGCTGTTGTGCAGGTCATCCCCGGCGACGACTTCACTGTTTATGCTTACTGCAGCGACGGGGCCGTCCGCCTGGTGGATGTAAAACCTTATATCGCCAAGGGCGGCGTATTCGCGCCGCTGGCCGACCCCGCATTTTTCCGGGAACGCCTAACGGTGCTGAATGATGCTGTGGCCTGGGATATTGCTGGGAACCGGGATACGACGGCCTGCGTGGACTTGGACAGCTTCACGATTTTTGAGAAAGCCCCCATCGTGGATGACCCGCTGGGTGTGCTGGAAACGGCGTAAATGCAGGGGCGGTATCAAGCCGCCCCTCTGTTTTTGAAAGTGCACACACAAACTGCCGCCTGTTTGTGTAAAAGGACAGCACCTCCAGAGTGGAGATTCTGTCCTTTTTTGCTGTCTCAATCCTTTGGAGTATCAACCTCTGCTGGAACGCCGCTTTTATCGAAGTGCTCCTTTAGGATTCTCTCAATGGCGAGGGTCTTTGTCTGTCCTTTCTCCTCCGCATAATAGCAGAGTCGGTTATAGAGGTTCCGATCAAGATAGCAGTTAATATAATGCCCATCCTTTTTCTGTCTTGCCATTCTGATCTCCTCTCATTTAATGCTCAAAAAACCGTTTTTGAACGCATCCGGGAATATAAACGACTTCTCGCCCTCTGAAAACTGAACGCGGATGTATTTTGCTACCGGGTCTAAAGCAACAACAGCACCTTTTCCAAACTTCTTGTGGTTCACATCATCGCCAACTTTGACATTCGGTGGCGTGTAAGCCTGTGCTTTGCTGAAAAACGGTTTTAACGGCACTTTTGCAGGTGCAGGAGTGGGGGCTTGTGTACGGCTCGGCGCAACTGCAACTTTTGGCACAGTGGCTTTGGGTGCTGTTTCTTTTGGCTTTTTCACCTCTATGGGCTTTACAGTCTCGGCTGGGGTCTGTTCTGCATCTTCCGCGTATTCCTCCACCACTCCTGCAGACATAGAGGACTGCTGCGTATAATACAGCCTCTCATATTCCTCTCTGCGGAGAACAGTGTCCCAGCCGCCGACAGCCTTATCCGCGTTCTTGTCGATGCCAGCATAGGACAGGGACGCATCCTCGTATCTTCTGAATTTGAAGATAGAATCGGTCATCAGCCCAGCGTTGAACACCCCCAGGGAGCACAGAAGCTCAAAGTCTTTGGTATCCAGCCCCGTGACCTTCATAAACAGCCCCGGCTCAATTTGCGTGATTACGTCTTTTAGCGTCCGCTCACGGTAGTCGGTCAGATACATAAACAGCGGGATACGGCTGGCAAACTTAATCAGCTTTTTCTGGATGTCTCTCCGGCGGCTCTTGAACTCGTTTTCATCCTCCTTTACCTTCTCCTTCTCTTGGGGAGTCATCTTTTCTCCCTTTGTTTTTGCCTTCTTTACGCTTTCAGACCTGTTGATGATGATCTCGATGTCCTGATTCAAATTTCTGAAATCTTCGATCCTGCTGAGAGCATCCATGGCCTCCTGGCTGGCAAGAAGTCTTTGCAGCGTCGTATTATCGACATTCACCAGCAGAGCGGATTGCCACCGCCGCGCAAGAAGTGTAGCAGAGGTGCCGGACATAGCGATGTCCAAAATGGCCTGTGCGTCCACTTGCTGCATAGAACTGCCGTTGTACGCCAAAACGGGCAGAAATTGAATGAACTCGGCCACCTTTTCTTCCGGGCTTTTATCTCCCTTTACATCCAGACTGCGGGCATAATCGGAGATTTGTCGGAGTGCTCTGTCCAGAGCAAAGTCAAAAACATAGCACTCCCTCTTGATGATTTGCGTCTTGCCCTCATTGTCCTGTATAGTCCATGGGGACTGGACACGGAAAGCTGTCTGGAAGTAAGTTTCCGGGCTTTTCAGGTTGCGCAGCATGAACACGCCAGACCAGGGCTTTACCGTTACGCCCGTCGTCAGCTTGCCGCAGGACAGGGTGATGGTCTGTGTTTCCAGCGGGTTCCCCATCGCCTGTCGTATGGGAGCGAGCGCATCCAAGCCTATGCCAGCCTTTGACCCAGCGCACACCTTGATAGTGTAATAGTTATTATAGAAGCCGTTTTGACGCTGCATCAGCAGATTAAACATGGCAAAGCAGCTTGCCACATTCGGCAGGAACCACAGCGTATGGCTCAATATCCCGCGCAAGTTGCTGTCAGAGTACGGCATGGGCGGGCGTTTTCCAGCGTCCAGCTTCAACTCGTCTATAGATGAAGGGAGATGCGCTCCTCTGATAAGATCAAGCCATTTCTGGACTTCATTCTCATGCACGAATCGGGATGTTTCTGGCTTGCCCTTCTCTGCAGGTTTAGCCGCGAAGAACTCATTTAGGTCGAACTCGTTAAACTCTCCCTGCTGCGCTACTCTGCGGATGTCATCGGGGATACGGTATGTGAGCATCACCATGCGAGGAAGGGCGGCATAGGGGTTTGTGTCGCTGGGTTGGGCATGGTATTCGGGGAAATCAGCAAGGTACGGCCATTGTTCCTTTGCCCGCTGCTCGTCAGAGTACGTCCAGTTGTATATCTGCTCCTCTATGAACTCGCCGGAGTTGAGGGCACGGAACGGCGTGCCCGAGAGAAACAGATAGTATTTCGTTGTGATCTCAATGAACGTCTCGTTGAAGGCGTTTCCTGCTTCTTCTTTGCTGTATTCCTCGGCATCGAAGTCCACGTCTTTTTCTTCGTCCGGGCGTTCAAACAGCTTGGCAGCGTTTTCACGCCATGCGCCGAAGTGGTATTCATCGAAGATGACTAAATCCCAGTTGTTCGTATGGATGAACTCGTTCTTGGCCTTGATACCGCCATTTTCATTCGTTCCGAGTAGGTCCTGAAAGGAACCAAACACCACGATGGGTCTGCTTTTGTCCGTCTTGGCATACTGCTCGTCGATGTTCAGATTGTTGTTGTGCGCGTCCTTATTGGATACGAACTGCCAGCCTTCAAAATCCACATGGGTCATAAGATCATCCCGCCAGGCGGATTCTACCGCAGGCTTGAATGTCAGCACCAATATCCGTTTCAGTCCCATGGCCTTTGCCAGCTCATACGAGGCAAAAGTCTTGCCAAAGCGCATCTTCGCGTTCCAAAGGAATTTGGGCCGCCTACCCGGCTCGTCCTGGCTGACCCTCCGAAAATAGTCAGTTGTCACCTGCACGGCGCGGGCCTGTTCCGGGCGCATCGGAAAAGACTGAGACCGCTCCTCTGCGTTGTCGGTCCTATCCCGAACGGCTATGATCGCAGCGCGAACAGCGTCCGCACTACACTTGAACCATTCGTTTCTGTCCTCCCCCTCGTTCAGCTGGGGATACCCCTTTCTGCGAAGCACTCTGTGAACATCATAGTCGGTAAAGCTGCTGCCATCTGTCCGCATAGCAGATTCGATGAACAGAAGGTCGTGCTTTATGCCAGCCGTATGCAGCTGTTCTCGAATACGCTCACTCGCGTTCTCACGCTCCGTGTAGCCTACTTTGATATATCCCTCATGCGTCTTCAGACCGGGAATGGTATAGGCATACACTTGGGGAAAAGTTTTTGGACGCGACGGGAAGAAATCAGTGTTGGGCATAGGATGACCCTCCATTTTGCCTGGCAGAAAAGCACATCACTTTCTGATGACTGTACCAAGGCCGAGTTTTACGTTTATATCCAGCGTGTACAAAGCGGACTCTGTGACAGGTTCCACGCGGCTGTCCAGCGTGGGATCGCACAATCCGTTCAGCAAATCCTTTATGGCATCCAGAACAGCCCTTAACGCCTGCACGGATATGCTCGTTCCGCTTTTCTCGGCGCTGTTATGAGCAAGGTATTCTTTTCGTAGGGTTTGAATGGGTGCCTTGTATGTTTTAAGGTCCTTTGGGAGTTTTGTTTCTCGGCGCTCACCGCGAGGCGCGAAGAAATCACGGTTCAGATTTCCAATGTTATTCGCCCAGCCATACGATTCATAGTAAATCTTCCAGATGGTAAGCGCCATATCTGCCTTCAGCAGTTCACAGATATGGCCCAAGGCGTTGATGCTGACATCCAGCATTTCAATATGGCTGTCTTGGTTTGTCCCTACAGCAGAGGTTATTTCTTCAAGGGACAGCACGTCAATATAGGCCCGCAGAACCAGGTCCTGAAGTTCGGTGTAACGGTCGTAGTATTCCTCGTTACGGCTCAACATCTTCATCTGCGCCGTCCATAGGCTTAATCATAGATTCGATGAACTCGATTTCTTTATCCGTCAGGCCATACTTCGCATACAATTCTTTGTCTGTCCAAGGCTTAGAGAAGTCTTGCATTGGTACAAATGGAAAGACAATTTTGGATAGACCAAAGCCGCTGATACAAAGTAGCATCAAGAATCTGACAAACTTTGTCCTCATGTAAGACAGGGCGTTTTTAGCGGGAGATTCGCTGTCCCAATTTCCAATAATGAAATATGAATGGGTACACACATCCCCAGGGCCAATGACCTTCATGGACGAAGGGATAACCTTGAATTTACCATCGTTCCCAGGTTCTCCCGCGTGCTCCGCGCTTGTCTTACTCACAAGGATTTTATATTTATCGACTGTTTCAAGTCCCTTTGTGATCTCGTTCCGATTTATATATGTCACACCATTACTGGCATACAACGTGAGTTGGCTCCTCTCTGTTTTTAGTGCTCTGCCGCGATAGCTGGTGGACAGCCCATAGGGCATAAGAGAACTAATAATAGTTTCAAGTTTCTCCTTTGTCAGAGCGTTGACCTTGTGGATGATTGAAACAGCGCTGTTGTATCTAACGAGGGTCGAGAACTCATTTAACGGGCGTACCATCACATTTGTTTCACCATTCGTTATATTAGTAAACTCACATTCAGATGTTTTGTCCCGTTCCCACAGAAAATATGACACGCCGCCGCTTACGCTGACCCCTGGAAAACAATCTTTTGAATTGGTGAAGTCAACCATCTTTGTGATATGAGCATCCGAAATCATGGATTTACGGAAATCATCCAGACCCATGCCGCCAGAAAACCAGCGAGACGGAATAATCATACACAGATACCGTGGATGAAGTTTTTTCGCTTGTTCAACAAACAAATTATAAAGGGGTTTGGCTTGACGGCCAGCCCCTGCTGTGTCCTGGGCGTATGGCGGATTACTGATAATAACATCAAACTTCATCGAGAAAATATCCTCCGGCTTTTTCGTGTGGATGAACTCATACGCATGGGTTTCCAGCTTATCCCCTCGGTCATATAATTCTTTGGATGCGCCACAATACTTACAACTTCCGTTCTTATCCCAAATGTGCTGGGTGCGCCGGAAACGGATATTTCCCTCCGCGGAGTCGAAATGAGAAATGGAGAACTCACTGTTTGGGAATTTGGAACAGTAGACGCTCCGCCTGGAAAGAAGGCTGGTAAGTTCAGTAACAGCAATACCGAAAAGCTGGTTATGAAAGATGTGGTCTATGTTCTCCTGTAGGACTTCCAAAAAGGATTCCTCGTCCGGGTCCAGTGTGCCCCCTTCACGCTGTTTCTGGCGTATTTCTCGGGCGATCCGTTCATAGCCTGGAATCTGCGCTCTGAGGAGCCGCTTTGCGATCTCCCGCAAAAAGATACCGCTCTTGGAGCCGGGGTCAAGGAAGGTGGTGTCCCGGCTTTGGAAAAGCTCCTGGGGCAGCATATCCAGAACATCATTTGCAATACCGGGCGGCGTGAATACCTCGTCGCTGCTCAAGTTTGCGATGCAGGACAGAACATCCGGGTTATAAACAGCATCGAAAAAATCATCATTCATAATCATCCAACCTCCTATAATCAGTCGGTGGGTATTCCTTTATAGGTGCCGGGATATATGCGTCTATTTCCTCGTCGTACTCCCAGCCGCCGAGGAGCATATCCATGTCCATCTGCCGTTCATGGCCTTTCAGAAGTTCGTTCAGCTCAAAGTCCCTTCTCTTGATAAGGCTGCCGGATACTTGGCTCCACTCTGCGAATAGGATCGGGGTTCCGTCCTGCTGCTCCATTTTTAGGGCATCGCCGCAAAGGATGTTCTTCTTGAAGATAAACTTTACGACCTCACGGCAGCGGTCGTTCGCCTCTTTCTTCATAACGGCGGTGTATTCTTTATTCCATATCTTGAATAGCCGCTTGCGGCAGTTCTCGGTGTTGTCCTCCATTATATCCACGCCGTAAATGCTCGTCACGGCAATCAAAGCGTAGAGTTCATAGTCTGATGGGTTTCGTCCGTACTTTTGCTTCACGACAGCCAGCTTCCGTCGCAGCACTTCGGCCAGGAAAGCTCCCTCACCACAGGCGGGTTCCAGGAAGCGGGAGTCGATTCGCTCCGTTTCCTGTTTAACCATGTCCAACATAGCGTTCACTTCTCGTTCGGCTGTGAACACCTCGCCGTGATCGGCCACCCGCTGCTTTGACTTGATCTGCTGCTCCAAACGTACTCACCCCGCATGGAATATTGCTCAATAATCTATATTATTCTACCATGACTAGTCTGCCATGTCCAGCATTCATCACTCCGAAAGATAGCCGGGAGCATCATATACGGGATTTTCGGCAAGACCCGGAGAGGCTTGCAGCTGCACCCGGAGCGGACCATATCGGCATAGCGGAACAGACCGATGGTCAGACCGTCGTTCTCGTCAAAGACCCATGAGGTCATTATGAGGTCTGTTCCCCCACCCGTCTTGCACGTCAGGGAATCGGCCTGCTGGATATTCTGGCTCAATATGAAGCGGATGCTGTCCATGCAGATGTGCGTGGGCTGGTGCTTGTATCGGTTGAGAAACCGGGCAAAGAAGTCATTGAACAGGCGTTCACGGGCCTCTGCGATATTGTCCGCCATGATGTCTATGCCGTAGATGGTAGAGAAGGCCCTAGTCGCCCAATACTCACAGTCCGCATCGTTCATGCCAGCCATGCGAAACACCGTGTTCAGCTTGCGCCGGAGGATTTCAGCAAGAAAGGCACCGTTGCCGCAGGCAGGCTCCAAAAAGGTGCTGTCTATCCTCTTGGCCTCTTTCCGCACCAAATCTAGCATAGCGGTTACCTCGTGCTGTGCCGTGAATACCTCGCCATGCCGTTGCACCCGCTCTTTGCTCTTGATCTGTGTCACCTTGATCACCCCTTAATATGTTGAATATTATATAATTTTCAACATTATAACATGAGATGACCTCGGCAGTCAAGTACCAAGTGCGCAACCAACGCGATTGAAAGCGCACTTCAAATTTTCTTAAAAATTTATATAAAATTAGGTTGACTTCAGAGCTTTTTCGAGTCATAATACACATACTAAGGAAGTTGACCGCCCAGAGCGGCCTGTTACTACAAGATCGTATGGGCCGAGAGGCCCAGCGTAGGTTAGTGTATGCTAATTACAGACAAATAGCGCACGAGTATGCGCCCCGGCATGGCGTGTCCCCACGGACACGCTATGCCGGGGTAGCATATTTCCCTCCATGTTTTGTGAGGGAATGGCGCCAGTGAAGATTATTTAATCTTTGCTGGCGCCTTTTTATTTCAAAAGAAAGGGCGCAGGACTACCGGATAGACAGTGGTGGGTAGTCCCTGCGCCCGAGGTCTATTATTGCCATTGTCATGCTACCCTCCGGGGTGTTGCGCAGGATTTGCGATGGCAGATCATTATGTTCTTGTCGAGACCAACGTTGATGGGAGGATTATGCAAATCCGCGTGCCTGTAACTCTGCAAGTGCTGCGTGCGTATGAGGGCGGTAGCCACAAGCTGTATCGCCTTATGCGCACCACAGGGCAGTGCGAGTGTGCGGTGTGGCAGCGCTGCATCGGTGATTGTCACATATGCAAATGTTACGTACCCCTCGATCGGTCCGCAACCCCAGAACTGCTCGATGTGGTCGTGCACAGCCGTGATGAGTACGGAGCCAGCGCGGAGGAGATCGCGCTGCAACGTATTACGCTCCAAAGCATCGTCGAGCAACTGACCGACTTCCAACGGAATGTGTTGCTCATGCGCGGGGCTGGATTCGACACCACTGAGATCGCAGAGATGACTGGCGCGAGCTACGAACGTGTGCGCTGGGCATGGGAGATTGTCAAACGCATTGCTGACACGCTAAGGTAACCCTGTTGACGTGAGCGGGCGCGTACGTCACGAGACGGAGGGGCTAGAGTCCCTCCGTCTTTTTATATCCAAATGTTAACAAAGTGTAAACAATTTGTAGCGGCACCCCACTTTGTCATAAAAAATCATGGTAGATAGTTGAGGGGACGCAAGACCCCTACACTTTACTTTTTGGGAGGTCCAAAATGGAAAGGTATTACATCGTGCTCCTGGATTCTTTTGTTGACGAGATGGACGCCCTTTCGGATGAGGAGTATGGCTCCCTCATCCGCGCCGGGCAACGCTACGCAATGACTGGCGAGGTCAGCGATGTCGTGGGCAACGCTAAATTCTATCTAAGGCGAATGATCTCTGTTGTCGATTATTACACAGCGAAATTGGAGGACACAAATACCAAACGAATCGCTTTTGACCAAAATGCTGACCGCGGAAAAGGAAAAGGAAAAGGAAAAAGAAAAATAAAAGAAAATAAAATAAAGTATAATGATAAAGAGCGAGAGGAAAAATCAGGGGTCCCACCCTCTCTCGTAGAGGTTGAGGAGTTTTGTGAGGCTAATGGGTTGCGGGTCAATGCGGCCCTGTTTCATTCCTACTACCAAGCGAGAGGCTGGAAGCTGAATGGTCAGCCGATAGATGACTGGAAGGCAACCGTGCAGACATGGGCGCTCCGCGAGCGTGGCACCCCGTCACCAGCCCCGGAGCAGACGGTCACGACCGCGCCCGACGCCGCCGAGGTGGAGCGAATGCGGCGGCTGCGCGAGCAGCTGCAGAAGGACAACAAGAGGTAGCGCCAACTAGGGTGCTACCTCTCATTCATGTGGCATAAGATAGGTCTGGTGATATTGATGACACGACATCATCCTAGTGCTGTTGATAAACAGCCACAGCCGCTGTGCACGAGCATATTCCGGGGTAGTTCGCCATCCAAGGAGGAGTACACAAGGCGGTGGATTGATTTGATCAACCGCATAGAAAGAGGTAAACAGGCCAAGTCATTATAATTACATTGGAAATAGACAAGCCGTTTCCGGCGTGGTATACTACCTGCCGGAAACGGCTTGTCCTATCTCCGAAAGGAGTATGGACTATGAAGGTAGCAATCTATTGCAGATTGAGCGAAGAAGACCGAAACAAGCAGCACGCGACCGACGACAGCAACAGCATTCAGAATCAGAAAGCCATGCTGCTGCAATATGTAATGGAACAGGGGTGGGAGCTTTTCAATATCTACAGTGACGACGACTACACGGGGTCAGACCGACGGCGGCCGGAGTTCAATCGGCTCCTGCAGGACGCGGAGCAGCGGAAATTTGACATTGTTCTCTGTAAGACTCAATCCCGCTTCACCCGCGAGCTGGAGTTGGTGGAGAAGTACATACACGGTCTCTTCCCGCTCTGGGGCATCCGCTTTATCAGCATCGTGGACAACGCCGATACCGCCAACAAGGGCAACAAAAAATCCCGCCAAATCAATGGGCTGGTGAACGAGTGGTATTTGGAGGATATGTCTGAGAATATCCGCAGCGTACTGACCAGCCGCCGGGAAAACGGCTTTCACATTGGGGCCTTTGCTCTCTATGGCTATTTGAAAGACCCTGAACAGAAAGGCCATCTTATCATCGACGAGGAAGCCGCCGCCGTTGTCCGGGAGGTATTCACTCTCTTTGCCCAGGGCTATGGCAAGACCGCCATCGCACGGATGCTCAACGACCGAGGCATTCCGAATCCCACGGAGTACAAGCGCCTGCACGGTCTGCGCTATATGCAGCCAGCCACGAAGAACAGTACTCTCTGGAAATACTTCGCCATCGCGGATATGCTGTCAAATGAAATCTATATTGGTAATATGGTACAGGGCAAATACGCCAGTGTGTCCTATAAGACCAAGATTTGCAGGCCAAGGCCAAAAGATCAATGGATTATCGTGAAAGGCACCCATGAGCCTATCATTGACCGCGACCTATGGGATAGAGTCCAAGCGTTGATCGACCAGCGTGCCAAACCCTTTGACAGCGGGGAACTAGGTCTATTCGCCCGAAAAGCCCGTTGTGCTAATTGCGGCTATGTCATGCGCTCGTCCAAAAGCCGAGGCCGCCACTATCTGCAATGCTGCACCCGCCATGTGTCAAGAGATGCCTGCGAGGGGGCGTTCATCGCCGTTGACAAACTGGAACAGATGGTACTGGCGGAGTTGAATAGGCTGTCAGCGGAGTATCTTGACAAGGACGAGTTGGAGCGAAACATTGAGTTTTGCGGCAGCCTTCAGGAGAAAAAATCTAGTCTAAAGTCAGACATAGCCACCTATCAGAAAAAGATAGCGGAGTATTCCAAGGGTATCCGGGAACTTTATCTGGATAAAGTCAAGGGGCTGATCTCCGAGAGCGATTACAGGGAAATGTCCCAGGACTTTATTACGGAGCGCGACAGGCTGGAACACGTTGTTGCTGATGGTGAGAAGCAGTTGTCAGAGATAGAAGAACGTATCGCCGCTGGCGACAACCGCCGTGAGTTGATAGAACAGTACACCAACCTAGAACACCTTACCCGTGAGATTGTGGACACACTGATCGACTATGTGACCATTGGCAAACGAATCCCCGGCACAAGGGATGTTCCAATCGAAATCCATTGGAATTTTTAGCGATTTGTTGTACTTACATGGTCGTACCAGAGCAGAAGGCCCGGGTGACCTACGACAACATCCTGCGCATGTGCGACGACCCGGACGTGATAGACGTCATGCGGTTCCTGCGGGAGCGGGAGGTGGTCCATTTTCAGCGCTTCGGCGAGGCCATGGCCATCGCCACCGGAAAGATGGATAAGCGGAACGTCTACGCCGTGAACCCCGCCTTCGACAAGATGAAGTAAACACGTACAGAAAGGCCGGCCGGGATACCCGGCCGGTCTTATCTTACATTTTACGGCGCTCACACAGGCGCCGTCAGTTTTTTCTCCACGTCCTTCAATGCCTTCCGCAGGAAGAAGGCGCTGGCGGCCAGACTCACCAGTTCCGCGATGGGGAAACACCACCACACGTTGTCCACGTTGCCGGTGAGGCTCAAAAGCCACGCCGCCGGGATCAGCGCCAATACCTGCCGCAGCACGGACACGAAGAAGGAATAAAAGCTCTTGTCCAGCGCCTGGCAGGCGGAGCCGGCCACGATGCAGAAGCCCGCCAGCAGGAAGCTCAGACTGATGCGCCGCAGAGCGGGTACGCCGATGGACAGCATGGTCTCCGAGGGGCTGAAAATGCCCAGGAAAAACTCCGGGAAGAATTGGAAGCATATGAGCCCCAGGATCATAAAGCAGGAGGCATAGAGCACGCCGTAGCGGATAGTCCGATAGATGCGCTCCTTCTTCCGCGCGCCATAGTTGTAGCCGATGATGGGGATGATGCCATTGTTCAGGCCGAACACAGGCATGAAGAAGAAACTCTGGATCTTGAAATAGGCCCCGTACACCGCCACGGCCGTGGAGGTAAAGCCGATGAGGATGATGTTCATTAGGTAGTTTGTGATGGAGCCAATGGCCACCATCAGGATGGATGGGAAGCCTATCCGGTAGATGTCCTTCACGATGGACCAGGGCAGACGGATGTCGCGCCAGTGGAGCGGAAGCTCCCTGTTCTTTTTGAAGTGGAACAAAAAGCCCACGCCCGCGCCCATGGCCTGGCCGATAACGGTGGCGATGGCGGCGCCGGCGGTGTCCATGGCGGGCAGGCCGCACCAGCCGTAGATGAAAAACGGGTCCAGGATGATGTTGGTGACCGCGCCGATCATCTGGGTCCACATGGACAGCGTCGTGAGCCCCGTGGACTGGAGCAGCCTCTCGGCGCATATCTCCAGATATACGAACGTAGACCCGATGGTCACGATGCGCAGATAGGAATCGGTGTAGGCCCGGATGCTTTCGATATCCGTCTGGGAACGGATGAACGCGTCCGCGCCGAAGATGCCGAACAGGGCCATCAGCAGCCAGCAGCAGAAGCTCAGCGCTACCGCCGTGCCCGCCGTGCGGCTGGCCAGTTTTTCATTACGGCTGCCCAGGGCACGGGACACCAGCGTACTCACGCCCACGCCTGTGCCGGTCCCCAGGCCGATCATCACGTTCTGGGCCGGGAACGCCAGGCTCAGGGCGGACAGGCAGTCCTCCGACACCCGGGATACATACACGCTGTCCACGATGTTGTACAGGGCCTGCACCAGCATGGAAAGCATCATGGGAACGGCGATGGAGAGAAGCAGCCGCCCCTCCGGCATCTCCCCCATACGGCTGGAATCCAATCTGTTCTGGGTCTGCGCCATTTCGGTCTCCTTGTTTCTTTTCAATGTCATTAAACTTTATTATACTACATTCCGACATGCTGCACAAGCGTTTACGACTGCCCAATTCTGCACAAAAAAGCACCGGCGGCACCGCTGCCGCCGGTACACTTTTTATTCCCCGATCATCCGGAGGAAATCCTCCTCGGATATGATGGGGACGCCCAATGTCTGGGCCTTGGTGAGTTTGGAGCCCGGGTCGGCCCCTGCCAGCACATAGGAGGTCTTCTTGGACACGGAGCCGGAGGCTTTGCCGCCGAAGCGCTCCACGATCTCCTCCGCCTCTGAGCGGGTGAAATGCTCCAGCGCGCCGGTGAGGACGAAGGTCTTACCGGCGAAGCGGGTGTCCGCGATCTCCTCCCGGCTGTCAAAGCTGACGCCGGCCTGGCGCAGAAGTTCGATCTGGTGGCGGCTCTGGGGATTTTCAAACCACTTGACGATATACCGTGCGGTGATGGGCCCCACGTCGTCGATGACGGTGAGTGTCTCCTCATCGGCGTCCATGAGCTCGTCCAGCGTGGCGAAGCGCCGGGCCAGGACCTTGGCCGCCTTGGCCCCCACCTGCCGGATGCCGAAGGCGCACAGGAGGCGGGCAAGGCCTCTTTCCTTGCTGTCCTCAATGCGGGCGATCAGATTCTCCGCGGACTTCTTTCCCATTCTGTCCACAGCGGCCACGGATTGGGCGTCCAGAGTATAGAGCTCCGCCGGAGTTTTGATGAGTCCTGCCTTGTCCAGGGCCTCCACCACCGCGGGACCAAGGCCGTCGATGTCCATGGCGTCCTTGGAGGCGAAGTGGACGATGTTCCGAAGCCGCTGGGCCGGGCACTCCGCGCCGGTGCAGCGGATGGCCGCGCCGTCCTCGTCCCTCTCGGCGGGCGCGCCGCACACCGGGCACACCGCGGGGAATCGGAAGAAGCCGTCGCTCTCCTTTTTCACCACCTGGAGCACTTCGGGGATGATCTCCCCTGCCTTCTGCACCAGCACGGTGTCCCCCACGTTCACGCCCATGTTCTCAATGAAATCCTGGTTATGGAGCGTGGCGTTGGTGACGGTGGTGCCGGCCAGACGTATGGGCTCAATGACAGCCTTGGGCGTGAGCACGCCTGTGCGGCCTACCTGGATGAGGATATCCACTACCTTACTGGGCTTCTTCTCCGGGGGATACTTATAGGCCACCGCCCAGCGTGGATATTTCGCCGTGCTGCCCAAGGTCTGGCGCTGGAAGAGGTCGTTAAGCTTCACCACGGCCCCGTCGATGTCGAAGGGATACCCCTCCCTGCCCTCGCCGATGGCGCTTATGGTGTCAGTGCATTCCTTCGGCGTCTTGCACAGGGTGTGGGCCACCACGGGCAGACCCATAGCCGCCATGGCCTCCAGGGTCTCATAGTGGGAGGTGAAGCTCCTGCCCTCGGCCAGCTGGATGTTGAAGAATATCACATCCAGCATCCGCTCGGCGCACACGGCCGGGTCCTGCTGGCGCAGGGAACCGGCGGCGGCGTTGCGGGGATTGGCCAGCAAGGGCTCCCCTGCCACTTCCCGCCGGGCGTTGAGGGTATTGAAGGTGTCGTGGGACATATATACCTCGCCACGGACGATGAGCCGGGGCGGTGCGTTTTTCAGCTTCTTGGGCAGCGAGCGGATGGTGCGGAGATTTTCCGTCACGTCCTCCCCCACCTCGCCGTTTCCACGGGTGGCGCCACGGAAGAACAAGCCGTCATGGTACTCCACCGCCACGGACAGCCCGTCGATCTTCGGCTCCGTCACATAGTCGTGGGGCGCGGAGACGGAGGCGTCCATCCGCTCCACGAAACCGGCGACCTCCTCGAAGGAGAATACATCCTGAAGGCTCTCCAGCGGCACCTCATGGGCCACGGGGGCAAAGGCCTCGCTCACGTGGCCGCCCACGTGCTGGGTGGGCGAGTCGGGGCGTATCCACTCGGGATGCTCCGCCTCCATGCGCTTGAGGGAGTTGTTCATCATGTCGTACTCAAAGTCCGACACAAGGGGCGCGTCGTTGTCGTAGTAGGCAACGGACAGCGCCAGGAGCTTCTCCACCAGCTCGTTATAGTCTTTGATCGTCGGTTCCATTATCATCTCTCCCAGTTCATATAACTGCCGGGCACCCGTCCCACGATCACGGTCTCGGATACAAGTATCTCCGTCTGCACGTCGGTTTGCATGTCCCGCCAGGGCATGAGAAAAGAAAGCTGTACGTCCAGGTCCAGGAATATCTGGTGGCGGGTCTGGTTGATGCCCGCGCCGGTCAGCTCGCTGCGAAAGCTGGCCGTGCTGGACGAGAGCATGGTCACGTCCACAGTGAGGCTGGGTCCGTGGTTCATGAACAGCGCGCTGCCCAGCAGGTTCATGACGGGTATCCTTACCTTGATGGCCTCCTGCTCGGTCTCCCGGACGGCCCGGGAGAGCACCTCCGCCGACAGGGCGTTGATGGCCGGGGCGTTGGCGGTCACCGCCGTGACGGCGCCGGAATTGTCCCATTTCAGCGCTACCAGGTCCTCCCCGGCAAAGGCGGGGTCCGTCATCACGTCCTTGACGATAGCGTTGACTCGCGTCACCACCAGGTCCCTGGCCGAGGAGACGGCGTATTCCGTCACCATGTCCCGCAGTACCACGCTCACCGCGGCAGTCGTGACCACGAAAAACAGTATCAACAGTACCAGCAGCCATCTGCGCACCGCTGGACTCAAAGGACTTCTTCTGGGCCAGCGTCTCGCCGTCATAGCTACACCCCCTATCAGGGGAGACTATGCGCCGGGACGACGGATTATGACATCATTTCGCCATTTCCGCCAGGAAGAGCCTGGCCAGCTTCAGCTGATCCTCGCACTCGGAAATCTTCGCCACGCACGCCGGGGAGTGGATGTTCCGCACGGCTACGGACAGGGCAGCTACCTCCGCGCCCGCGCCGCTGCGCTGGACAACGGAGCCGTCGGTGCCGCCGGCGATCATGCTCTTTGTCTGCCAGGGGATGCCGTTTTCCTCCGCCAGGCGGATGAGCGTCGCCCGGAGGTCCTTATCATAGATGGTGCCCCTGTCCATAAAGGGGAGCACCACGCCGCTGCCCAGCAGGCACACCCGACCTGCCCCCTCCGTGCCGGGGATATCCGCCGCCGTGGTGCCTTCCAGAACGAGAGCCACATCCGGCTGGATGCTCCGGGCCGCTACCGTGGCGCCCCGGGAGCCCACCTCCTCCTGGGTGGTAAAGGCAAACCAGCAGTCACAGGGAAGTTCGCTCTCGATGAGTTCTACCATGGTCGCGCAGCCAACCCGGTCGTCGATGGCCTTGGCCTTCACGAAGCCGTCCCCAAAGCGGACCACCCGGTCATCAAAGGCCACCAGGTCGCCGATGTGGACCTGCTTTTCCGCCTCGGCCTTATCCTTCGCGCCGATGTCGATGAACATGTCCTTTATTTCCGGCAGCTTTTTGCGCTGCTCCGCCGTGGTCATGTGCACGGCCTTGGAGCCCACCACGCCCAGGATGCGCCCCGGGCCAACGAACACCTTCTTGCCGATGATGACACGACGGTCAATGCCGCCGGCCTGGTCGAAGCGCAGATATCCGTCCTCTGTGATATGGGTCACGATGAGGCCCACCTCATCCATATGGGCGCATAGCATGACTCGCTTTTCCGGCGTCACAGCGCCCTTTTTGAACACCATCAGGTTGCCCAAGGGGTCGGTGCGTATCTCGTCGGCGTGAGGCAATACGCGCTCCAGAATATAGTCCCGGACCTCGTCCTCCCCGCCGGACACGCCCTCCAGACAGCACAGGGTCTCCAGAGTATCCAGCATCATATCACACCTCCAGGCTTTCCACGTAGGCGGCGATCAGGTCCACGATGGCCTCCATATCGGAGATGTGGACCACCTCCACCGGCGTGTGCATGTATTTCAGCGGCAGGGATATGAGCGCCGTCACCACGCCGGTGCGGGCCACCTGGATGGCGTGGGCGTTGGTGCCGCTGTTGCCGCCGGGCACCGCCTCCGGCTGATAGGGTATCTTCTTCTCCTCCGCCATAGCTATGAGTTGGCGGGCCAGGGCCGTGTTGATATTGGGTCCGATGCCGATGGCGGCGCCCTTCCCACAGTCGGTGAGGGCCTCTTTCCCGTCGGGTGTCCTGCCGTGGGTCACGTCCACCACGATGGCGATATCCGGCTCCAGACCGAAGGCCGCCACGGTGGCGCCCCGGTGGCCCACCTCCTCCTGGGTACTGACGAGGCAGCAAATGTCCGCGTTCAGTTCCTGAGCCGCCAGGCGCTCAAAAGCCTTGATGATGACGGCGGCGCAGGCCCGGTCGTCCAGGGCTTTGCCGCACAGCTGCCCCTGTCCCAGGTCGTCGCAGCCTGCCGCATACACCACAGGCGTTCCCTGGGGCGCGGCCTTCAGGGCCTCTTCCTGGGTAAGGCCAACGTCGATGAAGAGCTTGTCCGGCTCGATGGCCTTGCTCTTCTCCTCCACCGTGAGCACATGGGGCGGCATGGTGTCGATGACGCCGTACAGAGGCGGGTCGGACAGCACCATCACCTCCCGGGCGGGCAGCATCCGCTGGTCCACACCGCCCAGCATCCCGAAGGACAGAAAGCCGTCCTTCGCGCCGGTGACGATGAAGCCGATCTCGTCCATGTGGGCGTCAAGAAGTATCATCTTCGCGCCCAGTTTGCCACAGCGTTTGATGGCGATCATGTTGCCCAGGGCGTCGGTGCGTATCTCGTCCGCCGCGTGGTGCAGGTAAGACGAGATATACTCCCGCACGCTCTCCTCAAAGCCGGAGGGTCCGGACAGGCCGGACAGGCATTTTGTCAGTTCCGCAAGTTCCATAGTTTACTCCAATCCCTCCACGATCCGGCGGAAGCGCTCACCGCGCTCCTCGAAGTTCTTAAAACGGTCGAAGGACGTACTGGCCGGGCTCATAAGCACCGTGTCGCCGGGCCGGGCCGCGGCGGCGGCCGCCTTCACCGTCTCCGTGAAATCCTCTATTTCAAATATCTCCGGCGCGCCGGGGACATATTCCCTGGCATTCTCCACAGCGGCTCTGATCTTCCCCGCCGTGAGGCCGGTCAGGTACAGTTTCTTCACGTGAGCGCATATGGACGGGCCCAGACTGTCGAAGGGCACGCCCTTGTCCTTTCCCCCGGCGATGAGGATGAGCTTATCCTTGAAGCAGGCCAGGCCCGCCAGGGTACGGTCCGGACTGGAGGCGATGGAGTCGTTGATATATGTCACGCCCTTGTGGACCCGGACGGTCTCCAGCCGGTGGGGTACGCCTGTGAAGGAGCGGGCTACCTTTCTCATAGCTTCCATATCCGCAATGCCCCAAGTGGCCGCGAAGGCGGTCATCATGTTCTCCACGTTGTGCATGCCCGGGATGCGGATATCCCCCATGGGCAATACTTCCTTATCCTCCCCGTCCACCGAGGCGCAGATCATCCCGTCGGGCCGCAGCCAGAGGCCTGGAGAGACCTTCTCCTTCCGGCTGAACCACCACACGGGGCACTTCGCCTCCCCAGCGCAAGCCATCGTCACGGCGTTGTCATGGTTGAGGACCAGCTTGGCGTCCGGGCGCTGGTTTTTGAATATCTGTTTTTTCGCGTCGATATAGTCCTGATAGTCCTTATGGATGTCCAGATGATTGGGGGCCATGTTGGTGATAACGGCTACATCCGGCGAGCAGTTTATGCTGTGCAGCTGGAAGGAGCTGAGCTCCAGCACAGCCGCGTCCTCCGGGGCGATATTATCCACGTCAGCCAGCAGCGGATGGCCGATATTGCCCCCCAGCCAAACCTTTCTGCCGGCAGCCTCCAGTATCTTCGCGATGAGGGTCGTGGTAGTGGTCTTGCCGTCAGAGCCTGTCACGGCGATGATAGGACAAAGACAAAGGTCCATGAAGACCTCCATCTCGCTGGTGATGACCGCGCCTCCGTCCGCCGCTCGGGCCAGCTCCGGCCGGAACGGCAGGATGCTGGGACTGCGGAAGACTATATCCCCCTCCAGGCAGGCCAGGTAGTTCTCCCCCAGATGGAACTTTACGCCCCTGGCGCTCATATCCTCATAGAAGGCGCCCAGCGCCTCCGGACTGGCTTTGTCATATACCGTGGTGTCCACGCCGGCGTCGGCCAGCAACGCTACCAAAGGCCGGTTGGAAAGCCCCGCGCCCACCACGGCGGCCCGCTTTCCCGTCAGGCCCTTCAAATACTCTTTCAGTGTCAAGGCATACACCTCACGATCACAGGTATTATAATACAATATCTTGTGGTTTACAAGAAACAGATACCTACAAGAAGGTATAAAAAGAGACAGGACCGCGATCCTGTCTCTTTTTGATAAACGAGCTCTCGTGTAAGCCGGATTCTGTTTAAAATGGCCATCTATCTAGGCGCCGCGTTGCCGCTGCGCTCAAGCCACCTCCCCGGGGAGGCCGGGCCGGCCTATGTTCCCCTCCACGGTGTTGCTCCGGATAGAGTTTACAGCAGCGCTCTGTCGCCAGGGCGCCGGGTGGTCTCTTACACCGCCTTTCCACCCTTACCGCGCCAAAGACGCGGCGGTCTGTCTCTGTTGCACTCGTCCTGATGTCGCCATCGGCGGGCGTTACCCGTTATCCTTGCCCTGTGGAGCCCGGACTTTCCTCACGCACAGCCTTTCGGCTCATGCCCGCGGCCATTCGGAAAACTCGCTACCTTACTCAGTCGTCGGGATTGTCCCAGTTGTGCCAGACGTTCTGCACGTCCTCGTTGTCCTCAAACACATCCAGCATCTTCTGCATATTCTTCCGGTCGCCCTCCGCCGTCAGGGTGACGTAGTTCTGGGGGACCATCTCCTCCTGGGCGGAGTCCAGCTTGTAGCCGTGGGCGGTCATGTACTCCGCCACGGCGGTCACATCCTCTGGGGCGGTGTAGAGGGTGAACACGCCCTCCTCGGTCTCCATATCGGCGGCGCCCGCCTCCATGGCGTCCATCATGACGGTGTCCTCGTCCAGGTCGCCGTCCTCGTTGTCCACCACGATGACGCCCTTGCGGTCAAAGGACCAGCTCACGCAGTTGGTGGGACCCATGTTGCCGTTGTACTTGTCGAAGGTGTGACGCACGTCGCTGGCGGTGCGGTTGCGGTTATCGGTCATGGCCTCCACGATGATGGCCACGCCGCTGGGGCCGTAGCCCTCATAGGTGACGGACTCGAAGCTGGAGGTGTCGCCGCTGCCCAGCGCCTTGTCGATGGTGCGCTTGATGTTGTCGTTGGGCATATTGGCGGCCTTGGCCTTGGTAATGACGGCGGCCAGGCGCATATTATTCTTGGGGTCGCCGCTGCCGCCCTCCTTCACCGCCACGATGATCTCGCGGGCGATCTTGGTGAAGGCTTGGGCACGCTTCGCGTCGGCGGCGCCCTTCGTTTTCTGTATGTTGTGCCACTTGGAATGTCCGGACATGGTGTTATCCCCCTGTAAAATTGCGTTCCCGGACATTGTAGCACAATTTTTTCACAATATCAACTATCTGGCCTTCGGAATTAGAAGCAGCCCATGGTCCTTTCCGCCGTTGGCGGCGGCGATGGCCTCCACGGTAGAGCGGTATTTTTGCGCCAGGGCCCACATATCCGCCTCCGGCTCCACCCGGACCAACGTTATAGAGGGCGCGGGCGGCATGGACGCCCAGGCATCCGGATCCTCAGTCACTTCGGTCACAGCGGCGAGAGCGGAACGGGTCACGGCCATGGCCTCCATCTGCAGGGTGGCCCGCACGTCCATGCTCCCGCCGGCCGGGGCGCAGAATACGTCCGCCGCGGTGACGGCGACGCCCTGTAGCTCCGTGTCAGAGCCGATGTCCGTGGTGAACTCCGCCGTGAGGCGGCAGCGCACAGCGCCGCAGCCGTTCTCTCCCTTCAATATGACCCGGACGTTCACCGCCGTCTTTACGGTATTGCCCTCCACGGTTACAGAGCCTACGCTGGCCGCCAGGGTCAGCACGTCCCCAGAGGCGCCCATGAGCTCCGCAGTACCGGTGACGGACTGGCGCATGGAGATGGGCTTTGCGGCGCTGACCAACGGTATCTGCTCCCGCTTGGGGACCAGCACGGTCCGGTTGCTGTAGAGGTCCGCTATGTAGGCCGCCTCGACCACCTTACGGCATACGGTCTGAGCCACCAGATGCAGCTCCGCTCCCACCTTGCCGTCCTCGTCCTGCCGCTCCGGAAGGTCAAAGTAGGCCCCTGTGAACATGAGCGCAACCTCCGGCGTCACGTCACCCTCCTGTGCCTCCACCTCCATGATCTGAGAGAATTCCGTCTCATACCGGCCGGCGAATACCTCCCTATCCTGGCAGGCGAACACCAGCCCCGCACGGACCTTGCCCCGGAACACCACCTTGCCGGAGACGTACTTCACGTCCTCCAGGGCCGCGTCAACCCGCTGGCTCAGAATGCGCTCCACACCGGCACTGCCCGTGGGCAGCGGATAGGCGTCGGTCAGCACGAAGGTCTTCTCCCGCACGTCCGCCGCCGTCACCAGAGGCGCTGTCTTTGTGAGCACATGAACGCTCTTCTCCTCCGCCGCCAGTCCACAGGGCAGCTCCATAGGCTTGCTCTGATAGCACCGCGCCTCGCAGTCCACATCCACCCGCACGGAGAGCTTCCGGGAGTTGACCATCCGGGCATCCAGCGCCCGGACCCGCAGCCTGGCCACGGTTTGGCAGTCCGCGTCCGCTCCCGGTGCGTCGGCGTGCATCTCCACAGGCACCACCAGAGCCAGGCTCTGTACCATGCCGCCGTTTTCCGGCATGTACAGCACCGACACGCTCACACTGGCGCCCAGGGATACGCTTCCCTGGACCGTCTCCTTGCTCCGCAGGGTGATGATCCCCTCCGCGTCCACCACCGAGGCCATGTCCGGCATGGCGTCAGGCACGATGGTCTCCGCGGTGAAGTCCCGGCTGAACGAGCCCGACCACACGGGGACCAACTGCTCATATATATCCTTTTTCAGGGCCGTATCCATGATTCGATCGCTCCTTGCCGAATTTTTCTATGGCAAGGGTATGCGTCCGTCCATGGGAATATGTCACCGGTCCCGGAACATCCCCCGACAACCGAGAGCGAGCAGTCCCGCCCCGGCCAGCCACCAGAACCAGTTGGGCATCATAAGCGTCACCAATATGAGCGTACCCAATATCACCGCGCAGCAGCAAAGCGCGCCGCCTCCCCTTCTGCCCATAAAACACCGCCTCCCATCCATTGTATGGATGAAAGGCGGAATATGTTACGGCTCCAGCTCCCAGCGTTTGAGCTTGGAGGCCTCCTCGTAAAGCCGCAGATAAGAGGCGTAGCGGCTGGGATGGATATGTTCCGGGGGCGCGGAGCGCACCGCGCAGCCGGGTTCCGACCGATGGGTGCAGTCGTCAAAGCGGCATTTGCCCAGATAAGGCAGAAACTCCGGGAAGAGCCCATCCAGCTCCTCGGGCAGAAACGGCGTCTCGTCCTCGTCCCCGAAGGAGGCAAATCCAGGCGTGTCCCCCAGAAGCGTGCCGCCGCCGATGTCGAAAAGCTCCACGTGGCGGGTGGTATGTCTGCCCCGGCCCAGCTTTTGGCTCACCTCCGCCGTGGGGATGGCGAGTCCGGGCGCCAGGGCGTTGATAAGGCTGCTCTTGCCCACGCCGGAATTCCCGGTGAAGCAGCAGATCTTGCCTTCGATAGCGCGGCGGAACGCGTCCACGCCTTCGCCGGTAAAAGCACTGACAGGATACACACTATAGCCTGCGGCGGCATATATTTGCCTCAGCTCTTTGCCGGGATCCAGATCGCATTTGTTGAGGGCCAGGAGCACGCCGCACCAATTTTTCTCGCACCGGACCGTTACCCGGTCGATAAGGTACGGGTCCGTCACCGGTATGACGGCGGATACCACCATCACCAGGTAGTCCACATTTGCCACCGCCGGGCGGCAGAAGGCATTCTTTCTCGGGAGTATCTCCGCTACGGTACCAGTGCCGTCGCCGGTCTCTTCGATCAGGACCCGGTCACCCACCAAGGGCGTGAGCCCGTCCTTGCGGAACCGTCCTTTGGCACGGCACCGCACCAACTCAGAGCCCGCGCGAACGTCATAGAATCCGCTGAGGGCCCGCATGATGACGCCTTCCAGCAAGCTCAACCCTCCGCGGGAGGCGCCGCCTCCTGTTGCTGCTGTGGGGCCTGGGCAGGCTGGGACGCCACGGCGGGACCGGTACCAACCTGCAGATACACCTGGGTGCCCATGATGACCTGGGTGCCGGCGGAATAGCTCTGCCACATGACCTTGCCGGCCTCAGTAGCGGAAGAGCTGACATAGGATATCTCGTTCTCGCCGCAGATAAGTCCTTCCCGCTGCAGGGTGAGCAGAGCGGATTCCTTGGAAAGGCCTATCACGCTGGGCACGGACGTATAGCTGGCCGCGGGTCCTGCGCTGACATACAGCGTCACGGTGCTGCCGCTGGATACGGAGGCGCCGGGAGCGGGATCGGAGGAGATGACGTAGTTCTCCGTGACGGAGCTGGACTCCTGCAGCTCGATGCTCACGTTCAGATCCTTGGCCTCCAGACGGACCTGTACGTTCGTGTAGGGGGCGTTCAGAATATCGTCGGGGATGGTGACCAGCTGCACGCCGGAGCTGACCGTCAGGGTCACGTCGATGCCCTCGGAGGTGACCATCCGGCTGGCGCCGGCGGTGGGGTCCTGGTCCACCACCATGCCCTCGTCGTGGGTGGAATCGGCTTTGTAGACGACCTTGAAGTTATACAGCTCCTTCAGCTGCTCGTCCATCATGATGTCCTCGTACCGGAGCCCGGTAAAGGAGGACACGTTCACACGCTCCGCGTCCCGGAAGATGTCCGCCAGCCAGTACTGCCAAACAAATACGAACAGGGCCAGAGCGAAGGCCACCACGATCACACACCCGGACAGCAGGCTGATGCTGGCGGCGCGGGACCGGCGGCGGGCATAGCCCTCCTTGGACAGCTCACCGGACTTGCTGATGCGGGGCACGTTCTTCGAGATCACATGGACTTCGTCCCGAATCTCATAGGCCTGGTCCTGAACGGCGGCCGTGCCGCTGCGGGACCGGCGGAAATCCTCCAGGTCCGCCAGCATCTCGCCGGCGGAGGAGTAACGGTCGTTGGGCTCGGGCTGCATGGCCCGGAGCGTGATGTCCTCCAGCTCCGGGGGGACGTCGGGGTTGATGGCGCTGGGCGCGTCGGGCAGGACGGAGACCTGCTGCACGGCCACCTCCCCCACAGTCTTGCCGTTGAAAGGCAGTTTGCCCGTGAGCATCTCATACATGACCACGCCCAGAGAATAGATGTCGCTGCGGGCGTCCACATTGCCGCCCCGTGCCTGTTCCGGAGAGATATAGTGGATGCTTCCCAGGGCCTCCTCCGCGTCGGCAACATCGGCCTCATCCATCTGGGCAATGCCGAAATCGGCGATCTTCACCGTGCCGTCCTTGGGCAGCATGATGTTCTGGGGCTTGATATCCATGTGGATGATGCCCCGGCTGTGAGCGTGGCTGAGGGCCCGGGCGATCTGGGTGGAGAAGTGCAGCACCTCCTGCCAGGAGAGCACGCCCTTTCCCTTCATATACTGCTTCAGGTTGATGCCGTCCACATATTCCATCACGATATACTCCGTGTCGCCGGAGGATACCACGTCGTAAACGGCGCGGATATTGGGATGATTCAGCTTCTCCACCGCCTGGTATTCCTTGCGGAACTGGCGGCGGCTGTCCGCGTCCATGGACACGTCGTCACGAAGGACCTTAACAGCCACATCCCGCTTTTTCTCCAGGTCGTAAGCCTGGTATACCACGGCCATGCCGCCGATGCCCACCACAGACACGATCTCGTAACGGCCGTCCAATATCTTTCCGAGACGCCAATTCACCTTATTTTCCATTCTTCACGGCGCCTCCTTTCTCAGCGTATATCACGATGGCGGTCACATTGTCCCGCGCTCCGTTGTTTATGGCCTCTTCCACCAGCTTCCGGCAGGCGCTCTCGGCGTCCTCCTCGGCCAGCAGCACCCGGTGCAGCTCCGCGTCCTCCATGGCGTTCGTCAGCCCGTCGGAGCAGAGCAAAAACCGGTCTCCCTCCCGTATCGGGATGGCGAATTCGTCGCAGGAGACGAACCGCTCGCTGCCCACCGCCCGGGTGATGATATTTCGTCGCGGGTGGGTCCGGCTCTGGGCAGGGGTTATCTCTCCTCTGTCGATCATCTGCTGGACCAGGGAGTGGTCTCTGGTGATCTGCAGGATGCCGTCCTTTGCGATGCGGTAGGCCCGGCTGTCTCCCACATTCACAAAAAAGGCCGTGTCCTGCTGCCAGTACCCAGCCACCAAGGTGGTGCCCATACCGGAGTACTCGTCCAGCTGGGCGGCGTAGCGGAACACCTTTCGGTTGGCGGCGTCGATGGCCTGGCGCAGGGCTTCCGCAGGGTCCTCCCCATCGGAGGCCTCCAGGGCCGCCCGGGCAAAAGCAAAGAACCGGCCGGCCGCCAGATCGCTGGCCATCAGCCCCCCTGCCGCGCCGCCCATGCCGTCGCACACGACGGCGAGGACGCCCCCGGCCACGGGCCGCAGGTCAAAGCAGTCCTGGTTCTCCGCTCGGTATTGTCCCTTGTCGCTCAATCCGAAATAGTTCATTGCTTCCTCATCTGTCCCCGGCGGAGCTGGCCGCATGCCGCGTCGATGTCGCTGCCCAGCCGCCGCCGCACGGTAACGGTGACGCCGCCGTCCTCCAGCCTCTTCACGAAGTCGCGGACGGTCTGCTCCGAAGAGGGCTGTAAGCCCCTCTCAGACACGTAGTTCAGCCGAATGAGATTCACATGGGATCCTGTGCCACGCAGATGTTTTACAAGCAGATCCGCGTGGCGGGGCGTGTCGTTTATGTCCTTCACCATGGCGTATTCAAAGGAGATGCGCCGGCCCGTGGCGGCAAAATACCGCTCGCAGGCGTCAAACACCGCGTCCACGCCGTAGCGGGCGTTCACCGGCATGAGCCGGGTGCGGGTCTCGTCGTCCGGCGCGTGCAGGGATACGGACAATGTCAATTGTAACCGGGAGGCGGCCAGTTTGTCAATCGCTTCCACCAGTCCGCAGGTGGAGAGGGATATATGCCGCATGCCGATATTGGCGCCCTCCGGGTCGTTCACCAGCTGGAGAAACCGCATCACGTTGTCGTAGTTGTCCAGGGGCTCGCCTATGCCCATGAGCACGATGCCGGTGACCTCATCTCCGGCGGCGAGGCCGGTGCGGATCACCTCATCCAGCATCTCCGAGGCGGTCAGATCCCGGACCTTTCCGCCGATGGTACTGGCGCAGAAGGCGCAGCCCATGCGGCAGCCCACCTGGGAGGAGATACAAACCGTATTGCCGTGCTTATAGCGCATGAACACCGTCTCCACGCTCTCACCGTCGGGCAGCTGCCAGAGATATTTCTCCGTGCCGTCCTTCGCCGACACCTGCCGGCGCAGCATGGTGAGGCTCGGGATGGCGAAAAGGCCATCCAGCCGCTGGCGCAGGTCTTTGGACAGGTCGCTCATCTCCTCAAAGGAGGTGACGCCCCGGCCCAGCCAACGAAATACCTGTCCCGCCCGGTAGCCTGGCAGGCCCAGGTCCTTGAACGCGGCGGCGATCTCCGCTGGGAGCATGGACTTTATATCTCGTTTGACCGCTCCATCCGGCATAGATAAAACCCGTCCGTTCCGTCCCGGTCCGGCCAGAAGGTCCGTTCCAGGGTCTTGGTGAATTGGGGATGCGCCCGCAAAAACGCCTCCGCCACCGCGCCGTTCTCCCTCTCCCGCCAGGTGCAGGTGGAGTAGATGAGCTTTCCGCTGGGGCGCACCGCCGAGGCGATATGGTCCAGAAGCTCCTCCTGGAGCTCCGGGAGCCTGTCCAGTTCCACAGGGTCACGGTAGCGGATGTCCGGTTTCTTGCGAATGACGCCGAGGCCGCTGCAGGGAAGGTCCGCGAACACAACGTCATAGTCCCCGCCGTCGATGTCCCGGGCGTCGCCGGGCACGCACTCGATGCAGGAAAGGCCCAGCCGCCCCGCGCCCTCCGCAACCAGGGCCAGTTTCTTGGCCAGAATGTCCCTTGCCGTGACGAAACCCTCATTTCCCATGGCAATGGCGGCGGCGAAGCTCTTGCCGCCGGGGGCGGCGCAGGCGTCCAGCACCCGCATACCGGGCTTCAGCTCCGCGGCCTCCACCACGGCGTGGGCTGCCGGGTCCTGCACATAGAAAAGGCCCTTTTGAAATGCCTCCGTGGAGGTGAAGTCCCCCGCCCGGCTGAGGATCAGGCCCGCGGGCGTCTCGGTGAGGTCCAGCATGGCTTTGAGCTCGTCCTTTGTGGTCCGGCAGGTGTTGACCTGCACGTACACAGGCGGCTCGGCGTTGTCGGCTGTTAACACAGCCTCCGCGCCCTCATAGCCCCGCAGGGCCATGAGCTCTTCCACCAGCCATCTGGGGTGGCTCCAGCGAATGGAGAGATACTCCGCTGTCCCCTCGCCGGGGATCGCAGGCAGGTCATCTCTATTATCCCCTATCCGCCGCAGAACCGCGTTCACAAGGCCAGATGCCCGGGCATAGCCAAGGTTCCGGCAGAGGCGTACAGCCTCGTCCACTGCAGCTCTGGGCGGTATTTTGTCCATGAAGAGGAGTTGATAGACGCCCAGCCGCAGGATGTCCCGCACCTTGGGCTCCAGCTTTCCCCTGGCGTAGCAGCCGATGTAGTAGTCGCACAGGGCCATGTTCTGGAGCACGCCGTAAAACAGCCGCGCCGCCAAAGCTCTGTCCCGGCCGGACAGGCGATTTTTCTCCGCCAGGCCCTCCATGACCTGGCGGCTCCAGGCGGAATCCCGTCGAAAGCGCTCCAGAGCTTCCAGCGCCGTTCTCCTGGGCATGGTCAGACCTCCATGGGGTGGCCCAGGAGCCATGCGCCCGCCGCCATACGCTTGCCGCCCGCAGCCTGCAGTTCGGTGATGAGCAGGGTCTCTCCCCCGCCGCAGGCCACCTCGATGCCCGACTTTCCGGCGGAAAGGACTGTGCCCGGCGCTCTATCGGAATGCCTTTCCGTCGCCTCGCCGGCAAAGAGCTTGAAGGCTGTGCCGCCCAGCTCCGCCGTGGCGCAGGGCCAGGGCTGCATACCATATATGTGCTTGAGCACCATCCGGGCCGGCTTGGCCCAGTCTACAGGAGACTCCTCTTTGCTCAGAGGTGGCGCGTAGGTGGCCTTGCTCCCGTCCTGGGGGATGCGGGGCGCCGTACCGGCCTCGATATCCCGGAGCGTTTTTATGAGCAGCTCCGCGCCCAGAGGGGCCAGCCGGTCGAAGAGATCGCCGCTGGTCTCAGTGTCGCCGATAGCTGTCTCCGCGGTGTATATCATATCCCCCTCGTCCATGCCGGTGGAAAGGTACATGGTGGTGACGCCGGTGACGTCGTCGCCGTTCAGCACCGCCCGCTGGATGGGGGCGCTGCCCCGATACTTGGGCAGGAGCGAGCCGTGGACGTTGATACAGCCGTACTTGGGCAGGGCCAGGATGTCATCTGGGATGATGCGCCCGTAGGCCACCACCACGATGATATCCGGGGCCAGCTCATTTAATATGGCAAGGGCCGTGCCGTCCCGGAGTTTTTCCGGCTGGTACACAGGGATGCCCGCCGCCTGGGCCGTCTGTTTCACGGCGCAGGGGACCAGTTTGTGTCCCCGGTCCCGGGGCTTGTCCGGCTGGCAGAACACGGCGGCCACGTCGAACCCCTCCGACAGGAGTTTTTCCAGAGAGCAGGCGGCGAAGTCCGGCGTGCCCATGAATACGACTCTCATTGGCCGGTCTCCCCGCCGTCCTGCTCTTCCTGCTGGGCGGCATAGTAATCCGACAGCTCCTCGTCCGTCAGGATGTGGTCGCACAGCTCTGTGAACATATGTCCGTCCAGGTGGTCGATCTCATGGCAGAACGCCCTTGCGGTCAGGTCCACGCCCTCTATCTCGAACCAGTTTCCGTCCCGGTCCTGGGCTCTCACCTTCACATGATCGGGCCTGGTCACCATGCCGAAATCTCCCGGCACGGACAGGCACCCTTCCGGGCCGGTCTGCTCGCCGGAGGATTCCAATATCTCAGGGTTCACCAGCTCAATGACGCGCTCCGGCTCTCCCTCGGGCACGTTGGTCTCCAGGACCACCACCGCCCGGCGGAGGATGCCCACCTGGGGCGCGGCCAGGCCTACGCCGTTGGCCTCGGTCATGGTCTCGGCCATGTCGTCCAGGAGAGTATGCAGCCGCTCGTTGAAGTCCGTAACGGGACGGCAGCGCTTGGTGAGGGTCTCGTCCCCCTGCTTCAAGATGTTGCGCAGAGCCATAAAATGATCTCCTAACTGTCAGTCCAAGGGGTCGAAGTCCGCGTACACGGACACGCCCTTATATCGTTTGCCGTCGTTGGCAAGCAGCAGGACCCGACCTACCGCGGCCCGTATCTCTTTGGATGCGGGGCTCTTCACCGTCACCCGGTAGCGCCAGGCGCCGTTCACCTTCGCCACCGGCAGCGGCGCGGGGCCAAGAACCCTTGCCTCGGACATATCCTTCGTGAGCCGCGCCATCTCCTCCCGAATATCGGCGCAGCAGCGAAGCACCTCGTGCTCGTCGTTTCCTGAGGCCGTGAGCACATAGAGCTCGGAAAAGGGCGGCGCGCCCGTGAGCCGCCGGAGCCCTATCTCACCCTCGTAAAAGCCGTCGTAGTCCTGGCGCGCGGCTTGCCGGATGATCTGATTTTCCGGGGTGAAGGTCTGGATTACCGCACGGCCTGGCTTTTCAAACCGGCCGCTCCGGCCAATGACCTGGGTGATGAGGGAGAAGGTCCGCTCCCCCGCCCGGTGGTCGCTGCTGTACAGGCTTTGGTCGGCGGATAAAACGCCAACCAGCGTCACATTTTCAAAGTTGAGCCCCTTGGTCACCATTTGCGTACCCACTAAAATGGGGATGCGCTGGGCCCGGAACTGCTCGAACAGCGCCCGATGGCTCCCCACCGGGGCCACAGCGTCCGTATCCATGCGCAGGACCGGAACACCGGGAAAGAGTTCGGCCAGCTCCTCCACCACCTTCTGGGTCCCCGCGCCGGTAAAGGTGAGCTTGCCGCCGCACTGGGGGCAAGCGGCGTCCAGCCGCTGGACATGGCCGCAGTAGTGGCACATGAGCCGGTTGCCCACGCTGTGGTAAGTCAGCGACGCGGTGCAGTTGGGACACTTATAAGTGTATCCGCACTCCCCGCAGGCCACCACTTTGCTGGCGCCCCGGCGGTTCAAAAAGAGGATGGACTGCTCACCACGGTCGATGTTCTCCTGCAGCTCCTGCCGCAGCAGTGACGAGATGCTGGTGCCGTTGCCGGCCCGCAGCTCTTTTTTCATGTCCGCGATCCGCACCTGGGGCAGCTGCATGGCGTTGTAGCGATGGGGAAGCTCAAAAAGGGCATACCGCCCCGTCTCGGCGTAGTACCGGCTGCACACATCCGGCGTAGCGCTGCCCAGCACCAGGGCCGCCTTGGACCGGGCGCAGAGGAACTTCGCCACGTCCCGGGCATGGTAGCGGGGGCTGTTCTCAGATTTGTAGGTATCCTCCTGCTCCTCATCCATGATGATGATACCCAAGTCGGACACAGGCGCAAACACGGCGCTGCGGGTGCCGATGACCACACGGGCGTCCCCGGCGCGGATGCGCTTATACTCGTCATACCGCTCGCCCATGGAAAGAGACGAGTGGAGCACGGCGATCTTGTCGCCGAAGTGGGAGGAAAAGGTCTGGAGCATCTGGGGCGTCAGGGCGATCTCGGGCACCAGAAAGATGGCCGACTTGCCCCGCAGAAGCATCTGGTGGATGAGATGGATGTAGATGGTGGTCTTGCCGCTTCCGGTGACGCCGAACAGCAGCACCGCCCGTGCCTCTTTTCCATCCGCCAAGGCCAAAATGCCCTCAAAAGCGGCCTTCTGCTCGGGATTGAGCTGAGGCAAGGGCTTTCCGCCCTCCTCGCCGCCGTCGTAGTCCGGCCGGCGATATACCTCCCGGCGGGAGGTGGTCACGAGCCCTTTCTCTTCCAGCCTTTTGATCGCGTCGCGGCCCGCGCCGGTGAAGTAGCAGATGTCCGCCACACTTGCCCGGCCCAGATCGGCCAAAAGGCGCAGCACGGCGCTCTGGCGCACGGCTCGGACATTCTTTTCCGCCACCGCCCGGGCCTCCTCCGGGGACACGGTAAGCTCCGCCTGGAGGATGGTCCTGTCGGAGACCCGGCGGGAGGCGCCGGCTTCAGCCCTCAGAACGCCCTTTTTCACCAGGGACGCCAGGGCAGGCCCGGGATTCTTCTGGCCGAACACGGCCTCGATGTCTGCCAGCTCACAGCGGCCGCCGTGGCCGATGACCGCGTCCAGCACCAGCTTTTCGCCGGCGCCATGCGCCTTTTCATAGGCGGCGGAGGGCTCTATGCCCTCCCCCAGCAAATAGACGGGCCAGACGTTGTACCAGAGCCCCGCCGGGAGCATGGCCCGCACCGCGTCCATGACCGTGCAGAAAAACCGCTCCCGCATCCAGAGGGCCAGTTTGAGCTGTGTCTCGCTCAAAAGGGGCTCCTCGTCCAGCACCTCCAGGACGTTTTTGAGCTTCTTGTCGATCTGGCCGCCCAGGGCCAGCACCACGCCCTCACGGGGACGGCTGCCCCCAAAGGGAACAGCTACCCGCACGCCGGGCTTCACCTTCGCCGCCAGCTGTGGTGGCACGGCATAGGTGTAAGGACGGTCAACCCAATAGGTCACGTCCGCCACGGCGATCCGGGCCGTCATACCGCTCATCGAAACGTCCAATCGTGCTGAAAGACAGCGCGCTTACTGCTCGCTGTCGGTCCCGTCGGCCGCGTTGATGGTGAGCTTGCCGGTATAGACCTCGTCGATGGCGGCGGAAACGGGCTTTTTCGTCAGGGACTGGCCGTCGGCCTCCGCCTCGGCAGAGATGGCCCGGGCCCGCTTGGCCACGAGATTGATGAGGGCGTAACGGCTGCCGACCTTGTCCACCAGATCGGCTACGGGGGGATAGAGCATCATAATAGAAAATCTCCTTCTGCGATAGATTCCAGTTTTCGGCCGCTGCGGCAGCGCTCCGCAGTGATGATGGCGTCCAGCTTCCTGGCGGCGATCTCCGCGTCGTCATTGACGACGATGTAGGCATAGTTTTTAGCTTGAGAGCACTCCAGCCTCGCGGTCTCCAGTCGGCCCAGGATCTTCTCCTCGGCGTCGGTAGCCCGGCCGCGGAGACGGCGCTCCAGCTCCTCAAAGCTGGGCGGCGCCATGAAAATGCTCACGGCGTCGGGCCGCTTGGCCATGACCTGGGCCGCGCCCTGGACCTCGATGTCCAGCAGCACGTTCCACCCTTCCGCCATATGTTCATTCACCGGCCCGGCGGGCGTACCGTAGTAATTTCCCACATATTCGGCGTATTCCAGGAACTCTCCCTCTTTGATCATGCGGGCGAATTCCTCGTGAGTGCGGAAATAATAGTGCAGGCCGTCTTCCTCAAAGGGCCGGGGAGCCCGGGTGGTGGCGGAAACAGAAAAGCGGATGTCGCTCCGCAGCTTCATAAGCTCTGAAATGACGGTGCTCTTTCCGGCGCCGGAGGGGCCGGATATAACGACAAGAAGTCCCTTTTCAGCCATTTTCAGCGCCTCCCTCCTGCCCGGCCGCCCGACCGGCCACTTCGCCGGGGGCGACAGGCGACAGGATCACGTGGCCGCTGGACATGATGAGCACGGCCTCGGTCTTTCGGCCATAGGTGGCGTCCACCAGACGGCCCGCCTCCCGAGCCTGGGATATGACCCGCTTGATGGGGTTCGACTCCGGCGCCACCGCCGCCACGATCTTTCCGGCGGCTACAAAGCTGCCAAATCCGATACTGACGAACTCCATAGGACTCACTCCATGTTCTGTATCTGCTCGCGGATCTTTTCCAGCTCCGCCTTCATGTCGATGACGGTCTTGGCGATGGCGCTGTCCGCGCACTTGGAACCGGTGGTGTTTGCCTCCCGGTTCATCTCCTGAACCAGAAAATCCAGTTTCCGTCCCACGGGGGAACCGGCGGCCAGCAAAAGCCGGAACTGGGCGATGTGGCTCTTCAGCCTGACCATCTCCTCGTCCACAGCCACCTTGTCCGCGTAAATGGCCGCCTCCTGAAGGATGCGGCTCTCGTCCACCGCCGCGCCTTCAAGGACCTCTTTCATATGGGCCAGGAGCTTCTCCCTGTACTCCGTCACAGTCTGGGGTGACCGCTCTTCGATCGCTGCGACCATGGCTTCCAGGGTATCCAGCTTGCCCTCGATGTCCTCCCGGAGCTTCTCGCCTTCCCGGGTGCGCATGGCGTCAAACTCCGCCAGGGCCTCCCGAAGCACCGCCGAAATGGCGCCGGCCACCGCGTCCCGGCCGATATCGGTCTTATCGGCAGACAAGACCTCGGGGAACCGCACCAAGCTGAGTGCGCTCACCTCCCCGTCCAGACCATACTTTTCCGCCGTGTCCCGGACGGCCTTCAGATAGGCTTCCGCCAGGTTGTCGTTCACCCGGATGACGGCCTGTTCCGCCCGGGAGGTGTCAACAGTGACGAACACATCCACCTTGCCCCGACTGATGGTATCCGCCACGGCGGCGCGCACCGCCTCCTCGGCGAACAGGCAGCTCTTGGGCAGGCGTACGGATACGTCCAGATACCGGTTATTGACGCTCTTCAGCTCCGCCGTCACGGCGATGGCGTCTGTCTCGCCCTTGGCCCCGCCGTAACCGGTCATGCTCTTGATCATTCAAAGTACCTCGCGATCTTCACGATATAAAACCGTATGAGAGAGGAATACGCCTGGTCGTACAGCCAGAACACCACCGCTCCCAGCGGATAGAGTATGTACCAGCCCAGCTCGCCGCCCTGGAAGGTGAAAAGCGCCCTGGCCAGCAGCCAATAGATGACGAAGGCGAAGGTATAGAGGGCGAACTTGCACGCCCACACCTGCCACAGCTTGTGCAGCCGCTCAAAAAGGCTTTTGGCAATGGGATAGTATCCAAAAAAGGCCGCGTACATGATGACTGACGCGCCGGGAAACAGCAGCGCGCCCAGGGCCGTGGTGAGCAAAAACACCACCAGCGACCACTTGATCCCGTACATCATGAGGGCCACGCACACGCCCAGACTGGAGACCGCCGCCAGCGCCAGCCGCCCCGCGGGCAGCACCGAACCCAATACCAGCAGCACCGTACCCAGGGCCGTCAAAATGGCCAGCCGGGCCAGCCGTTTTGTTCCGCTTTTCATCTTACCGGCAGCCTATGCAGGGGATCAGGTTCCCACCGAACATCTCGCAGCAGCAGTCCGCGCAGATCAGGTTCTGGCACAGATTGCAGGCAGCGTCGCCGCCCATCATGTCGCCCATGCCCGCGCCGGCGGGGCGGTAGGCCTGGCCGCCCTGGTTCATGTACTGGACGGCGTTGCGGTACTCCACGTTGCCGGGCTCCATGGTGGAGGCGGTGCGGAAATACTGGCCCGCCTGGTCCATCCAGCCCTTGCGCCAGCACACGCTGCCCATCAGGTAGTACCACTCCGCGTCGTGGGTGGGGATAGCGTTCAGCATGGCCTCGGCCTGGGCCAGGTTGTTGGCGTTGATGAGGTTTCGTATCTGCACATATTGGGCGTTGGAGCCGGTGGATTGCTGCCGGGCCTGGCTCTGGTAGGCATAGCCGTATCCGCCCGAACCGGAGGAGCCGCTCTGCTCCCGGCTCTTGGTGATGGCGTCGTAGGCCTCGTTGATCTCCTTCATCTTCTCGGAGGCCAGGTCCGCCAGGGGGTTATCGTGGTAGTTGTCCGGATGGTATTTCCGGGCCAGGTCCCTGTAGGCCTTCTTGACCTCGTCGTCGCTGGCAGAGGGCGACACGCCCAGTACGCTGTATGGATCGTTCATGATATGCTCCGTTCTCTTTGTATTCTTCCGTTCGTCTTCCACGTGCCGGAAAACACCGCCTGGGTCGCCGCCGGAAGGCCTAGGTATATGGTGTTGGAGAGAATGCCTGAATAAATATTCTCGCCCAGGAGAGCGTATGCCCCGGACAGGGCGTTGTGAGAGTGCTGTAAGCTGACGCGGATGGTCCGCTGGTCCTCTTCCGACAGCTTCCCCTCCTCCGTGGGCCGGAACCGGTAGCGCAGAGGGTTGTAGCTGTCCGTTTTGATATCTTCGGCCAGATCGTCCGCCGCGTCCAGGATGTAGATGATGCGGCCCAGGTGATAGAGAAGCTCCGAAAGAACACGTCCCTTCTCCCCGTCAATAGCCGCGCCCACGGCCCGGAGGACGAGGGCGAACTTGTCCGCCGCCTCGTCCACGCTGGGGCACTTGGCCTTTTCCAGGGTCTGCAGCTCTCTGAGGTTTCGCTCCGTGGCAGCCGCAAAATCCGGCTGTCGTGCCGCCGCCTTTTTATAGGCGCCTTTCAGTATGCCGCAGGCGGCTTTATAGCCCCAGTTGGCCGGAAAGGATTTGTCCTCTCCCCCGTCGGCCAGCTTCCACCAGCCCAGGATGACGGTCATATCCGCCGCCATGGCAAGGCTGTCGCAGCCGGAGAGGCACTCCGTCTTTTTCAGCGGATGGGCCGGGCAGCGCCGGGGGCAGGTGACCGCCGGGCCCGGCTGGGCCAGGAGCATGGCCAGAAAGGTGAAGTCATAGTTCACCAGAAAACGGGCGGCGAAGCCGTACCGCCGGGCCAGCTCATGGCACAGCCCGCAGTACACGCCGCGAAACCGCTCGAATTCCGATACCTTCAGTTCGCCCTTCACCGGGCGGACATAGCCGTACATCAGCGTTTATAGCCGGTGATGTAATAATCGATCTTCTTGAAGCGCTTGCCCAGTTCCGTGGAGACAGCGACGCCTATGGCGATGCCCACAGCGCTTGCGATGATACACTTCTGCTGATCGAGATGGAGCGCCGCCCCGATGGCGTAGCCTATGAACAGCATGGCCACCGGCAGCATATACACCAGCAGCGTCACGCCCAGGATGGTCGTGGTCTTGCTCTCCAGGACCACCCTCTCCCCTGGCTTGGCGAATATCTTATTTTCGGCTTCCACGTGGATCTCCTTGCCGTAAATGCACTCGCCGCACCCGGAGCAATGGCTGCAGGCGGTGACACGCTCCACGGCCACATCCGCCATGCCCTTATCCAGTATTTTTTTCACAATGCCTGTCTGGGTCATTTTTCTTCCTCCAGCTGCACATAGACGGAATAGCTGCCCACCGCGCCGGCGCTTTCAAAACCGTCCACATATACGTTGGCCGACACCCGGTACCGCCCGGGCGCGGAATCCGCCAGGCTGGACAGATCGGCCACCACGCGGATATTGTTGGCGGTGATCCTGGGCAGGACGTCAGACGGGGCCCGGACCGTGACCACCTTGTTCATATCGATGATGCTCACATCATATCCCGCCGGCGCGTTCACATAGCTCAGGTTCGTCACGCCAAACAGGTTGGAGCTAAGCCCCACGAATTCCATGCTCACCGTGGCCGTGGTCTCGCCGGTAAGGCACTCCACGCCGTTGGGCAGAACGATGTTGTAGGTCGTGGGCTCAAAGCTCAGGGTATTGGCCAGCTGGACCGTAGCCAGGGAGATGATGTTCAGCCCGTCCAGGGTGGCCGCGTCGCCGGCGACTGTGATGGCCGCAGGCTCTATGGTGGTGATGACATTGTCGGCCGAGGCGCCGCCCCCGGGCACCAGGTCCATGCCCAGGGCCACTTCCTTCACCGTGCTCACCGGCACGTTCACAGAGACGGTCTCCACGTCCGCCTGGACGTCCTCGAACTCCAGGATGTTGCCGTCGGCGTCCAGCAGCACGTAGTTGCCCACCGCGTTGAAAGAGGCGCTCACCTCGTCCCGGGCCACCACTACCTGGACCTTGTTGATCTGGTTCAGTTCCTCCTCAGGGCCGGTGAAAGTCACGGTAGCGGGGTCAAAGGTCATCTCCGCCGCGTCCACCATATAGCCGTCGGCGGTGGTGCCCTCGAACTGGCCGGAGACCACGATGGGCATGGTGGCCAGCTTGCTGATCTGCAGGCCTACGGTAGAGGGCGACCGGGAGGTCTCCCGGATGTTGGACTGGTTCACCCCGGAGGGATAGCTCAGGGAGTAGGTCATGGTCCGATAACCTGCCATGGTCACGTTGGACAGGTTCACCACGGCCTTGATGTCGTCGCTGGTGATCTTCGCCAGCTCCCGGCGGGTGCCGGAGAGGGTCACGTTCACGCGGGTGGTGTCCTGCTCGGAGACCACCAAATTCAGGGTGTCCCGCATGGCGTCCTGGCCGGTGAAGGTCACCTCCACGCCGTAATAGGTCTGGGTCTTGGAGATGCCGTAGTTCGACGTATAGTATAGCCAGATGACAAGCGACGCACACAGGCACAGTATGAGCCAGAAGATGCGGCTGTCCAGTATCCCGCGGCTGCGGGCGGTGTTGTCATTTCTCATGGTCCGCTCCCTTCAGCCCCTTGAGCTTGGCAAGCCAGCTGGTCTTTCCGGCGTCATCCTCCGGGAGGAGTTCCTGGCGCAGCAGCGTCTCAAAGGTATCCGCGCTCAGATGGCGTTTCAAAAGGCCGTCCTCCGCCACACTGATACCGCCCGTCTCCTCGGAGACGATGACCACCACCGCATCGGACCGCTCGCTCATGCCAATGCCGGCCCGGTGGCGCATGCCCAAGTCCCGGCTCAAGTTGGCGTTCTCGCTGAGGGGCAGCATGCACCCCGCCGCGGCGAGGCGTCCGTCACGGATGATCACCGCCCCGTCATGGAGAGGCGACTTGTCGTAAAAGACGTTTTTGAGTAATTCCGACGACACCAGCGCGTCCACCTGGGTGCCGGAGGCCATGGCCTCGTTCAGCCGGTTGGTCCGCTCAAAGACGATGAGCGCGCCCGTGCGGCTCCGGGACATATCCTCACAGGCATACACGGTCTGCATGATGGTCTTGTCCAGTGCCTGGCCGCCCACGTTCCGGCCGAACAGGGAGAACAGCCGGTAGGAGCCCACTCGCTCCAGGGCCCGGCGGATCTCCGGCTGGAACAGCACGATCACCGCCAGAACGCCTATCTCAAAGACCTGCCGCAGCAGGAAGCTGGTCAGCGTCAGGTGGAGAGCGCTGGACAGTCCCAGGGCCACCAGCAGCAGCAATATGCCCTGGGCCACGCGCAGGGAGTTGGTCCGGCGCACGAAGGATATGACCGCGTACAGCGCCGCCGCCACGATGAGCACATCGGCGATGTCCGCCGGTCCCATGTCCAGGATGAGGCCGAAGGATTCGCGCAGGTTGGTTAGAAATTCATTCATAGACCAGTACCATTCATTCGTACGACTGTCGGTTGACGAACACTCTATGTCAACTTTGTATTATATAACAAGTTGTGACCTTTGGCAACCTCATTTCTGCGTTTTGGCCTGTCCTTCTCCGGTAAAAAAGACAGGGGCGGAAAAGCTCCGCCCCGCAGGTCAGTTAAGTATCTTCCGCACGGCCTCCACCGCTGCCATGACCTCCTGATACGTATTGAAAGGAGAAAAGCTGAAGCGCACTGTTCCCTCCCCCAGCGTCCCGGCCGTATCGTGGGCCAGGGGCGCGCAGTGGAGCCCCGCCCGGACGGCGACGCCTCTTTCCGCGAGACGCGACGCCGCCTCCTCGCAGTCAAGTCCATTCATCTGCACCGAGAGCACCCCTGCCTGTAAAGCCGGATCGGATGAAAGGAACAGTTTCACTCGTTTCTCTCCTTCAAGTGCTTTGGAAAAGACCCCCAGCAGCTCCTTCTCATGGGCAAGCACCGCCGCCGGCGTCTTCCGCCGCAGCCACTTCACACCCTCCAGAAGCCCTGCTATGCCCGGCACGTTGTGGGTGCCCGGCTCCAGCCGGTCCGGCAGGAAGTCCGGCATGGCCGGGTCCGCGCTCACGGAGCCGGTCCCGCCAAAGAAGAGGGGCGTTATCTTCCCGTCCCGACACAGGAGCACCCCCGTCCCCTGCGGACCAAGAAGCCCCTTGTGGCCTGGCATGGCGGCAAAAGCGCAGCCCAGGCCGTCAAAGTCCAGACCCACAGCGCCCGCCCCCTGGGAGGCATCCACCACCAGGGGCACATCCGCGTCCCGGCACAGGGCGGCGATCTCCCGGACAGGCATGATATAGCCGAACACATTTGACACCTGGGTGCACACCGCCGCCTTCGCGCCGGGCAGCTTCGCGCGGAAGGCCTCTACGGCAGCCTCCGGCGCAAAGAGCGGCGAAGCGGCGACACGCACGTCCGCACCTATGCCATGCAGCGTCCGCCACACGGCGTTGTGCTCATAGCCGGATATGACCACCGGGTCGCCGGGCCCCACCAGGCTCCGCAGGGCGATGTTGAGCCCATGGGTAGCGCTGGAAGTGAAAACGACCTGTTCCGGGTCTTTCACGCAGAAGAGGTCCGCCAGCGCCAGGCGGCAGTCCAGCAGCAGCTCCGCCGCGGCCATGGCGCTTGGATATCCGCCCCGGCCCGGGCTGGAGAGGGTCCGCATGGCCTCAGATACGGCATAGTTCACGGCGGCGGGCTTCTGAAAGGAGGTGGCGGCGCAGTCCAGATAGATCATGCTCCCGCCTCCAGCGTCCCGTCTGGATGGCGCAGCAGCACCCGTTCCGGCGCGACGCCGGCACTAGCAAGGATGGACAGGGAACGCTCCTTATGCCGCGCCGCCACGATCACGCAGTAAGCGCAGCCCTTCGTAGACGCGGCCTTCGGTACGCGGGAGACCGTGCCCGTGATGCCCGCCCGCTCCAGGATACGGGCCGCCCGCTGGGCATAGGTCAGGCTCCGAAATGACAGTAGATAGTGCATAAAATGACCTCCCGCACTGGTTACGCACCATTGTATGCGGGAGGGTCGTTGTTTGGTTCAAATTCAGCGGGAGGCCAGCAGCGCCACCGCGTGGCAGCTGATGCCCTCCCCGGAGCCGGTAAAGCCCATGCGCTCCTCGGTGGTGGCCTTCACGCTGACAGCGGAAACATCCACACCCAGGTCAGCGGCTATGTTTTGGCGCATCTCTTCGATATAGGGCGCCAGCTTCGGTCGCTGGGCGATAACGGTCACGTCGCAGTTTCCCACGCCGTACCCCGCGTCCGCCGCCGCCCTCACTGCCGCCCGGAGGATAATGCGGCTGTCAATTCCCTCCGTAGCCGGGTCATTGTCTGGAAAGAGCTTCCCGATGTCCCCTAACGCCGCGGCGCCCAGGATAGCGTCCGCCAAAGCATGGAGCAGCACATCCGCGTCCGAGTGGCCCAGAAGCCCCTTCTCATAGGGTATATCTACCCCGCCCAGGATGAGCTTCCGTCCCTCCGTGAGCCGGTGGGCGTCATATCCGTGGCCTATGCGTATGCTCATATGCCGCTCCTCTCCGCCAGCAGCGCCCCGGCCAGCTTCAGGTCCAGGGGCGTGGTGATCTTGATGTTCTCCTCGCTGCCCTTAGAAAGATATATCCGCCCGCCGATGCGCTCCACGGCGAGGCAGTCGTCCGTGACCTCCGGGGCGTTGGCCGCCGCGTCCTGCAGGGCGGCCCGGATAAGGTCGGCCTGGAAGCACTGGGGCGTCTGGGCGGCCCACAGGCGGGACCTGTCCGGCGTCGCGGACACAACGCCGTCCTCCGCTTCTTTTATCGTGTCCCGCACCGGGACGGCGGGCAGCGCCGCCGTGTGGCGATAGGCAGTCCACAGAGCATCCAGGATGACATCGTCCGTCACAAGAGGCCGGGCGCCGTCATGGATGGCGATGAGTTCCGCTTCCGGTGGCACAGCCATTACTCCAGCGAGGCAGGACTTGGCTCTGGTGTCCCCGCCGGCGACAACTGCCGTGAGCTTGGTGACGCCGTACGTATCGCAGAGCGCTCTCACCTCGTCCACCCTGTCGGCCCGGGCGGCCACCACAATGGCGTTGATCGCCTCGCACCGCTCAAAGGCCAGCACAGACCGTATGAGCACCGGGAACCCAGCCAGGTCCTCCATCAGCTTATCGGAGCCGAAGCGCCGGGCCGAGCCTCCAGCCACGATCACCGCCGCGGCATAGGGCAGTCTCTCCCTTTTCAGTTGTTCCGACGGTCTTCTCATAAGCGCCTCAACATATCCAGCGGTTTTGTCCCATATGAATGATTATGCCATGTCGCGCGGTTCCGGCATAGCCAGGAGCGCGGCCGGTATTTTTAAGTATAATAGCAGTTTCGGCGCTATTATACCCTTATCGTGGTTCTTACGCAAGTATGGGGAGGTCTTTCCTTGCTCCAAGACAGAACATTGGCTTTCAATACGGCCCTTCTCACCGCCTCCGGCCTCGCCATGCGGTTCGTGGGCATGGTCTGGCAGGTGTGGCTGGTCAGCCGCATCGGCGAGGCAGGTATCGGCCTGTTCCAGCTGGTGATGAGCGTCAACGCCCTGGCCGTAACGGTGGCCATGAGCGGCAGCCGCTACGCCGTCACCCGCCTGGTGTCGGAGGAGCGTGGCCTGGACCGCCCCCAAGGCGCCGCCCAGGCGCTGAACGACTGCATGCTCTACGGCCTTGGCTTCGGCCTCGCGGCGGGACTCATCCTCATGGTCCTGGCGGAACCGCTGGGCTTCCTCTGGCTGGAGGACGCCAGAACGGTGCGTCCGCTGATGCTCCTGGCCCTGGCCCTGCCTCTGACCGGCGTGGACTCCGTCATGCACGGGTACTTCACCGCCGTGGGCCGGGTGTGGAAGAGCGTAGCGGTATCCGTGGGCCAGCAGCTTATCACCATCGCCGTCACCGCCGCCATGCTGGTGACGCGGCCGGCGGGGAACCTGGAATACGCCGTGGCGGTCATCACCGGCGGCAGCCTCATCGGCGAGCTCGGCGGCGTCACCGCCCTGGGCCTCGCCTATGTCCTGGACCGGCGGAAGCACGGCATCGTCCGCAAGACGGGCCAGGTCCCCCGGCCGGGCATGGCGGGCCGTATGTTCCGCATCGCCCTGCCCCTTGCGGCTGCGTCTTACGCCCGAAGCGGCCTTTCCACCCTCCAGCACCTTCTGGTGCCCCGGGGCCTGCGGGCGTCTGGCCTGGCCGCGGAGACGGCTTTGGCCGGCTACGGAGTCATCCAGGGCATGGCCCTGCCGGTGGTGCTGTTCCCCTCCTGCCTCATGATGGCCATCGCGGAGCTCATCGTGCCGAAGCTGACAGAAAAACAGATCCAGGGCCGGGCGGACAGCATCCGCGCCGTGACCGAGGATGTGCTGTACAAGAGCCTGCTGTTCAGCGCCGTCACCGCCGCCCTGTTTCTTGCCATGGGCAGCAGCCTGGGCCTGGCCCTTTACGGTTCGGAGGAGGCCGGGCGGTACATACGGCTTTTCGCCCTTATCGTGCCGGTCATGTACATGGACATGGCCACGGACGGGTGCCTGAAGGGTCTGGGCGAGATGATGTTCTGCATGTACGTGAACATCGCGGATGTGGGTCTCTCCGCCCTCCTGGTGTGGCTCATGCTGCCCCGCTGGGGCCTGGGCGCCTATATTTTCGTCATCTGCTTCACGGAAATATTCAACTTCGTCCTGAGCATTTGGCGCTTAAAGCGGGTCTCCGGCTTCCGCCTGCCTGTCCTGGACACGGCCCGGGCTGTGCTTCTCGCGGCTCTCGGCGGCGGGGCCGCCTGGCTTCTGGGACAGTATACGGGCGCGGCGGTGAGCGTACCGGCGCTGGTGCTGTCCATGGCCGCGGGTCTGGGACTATTCTGCCTTGCCATCCGAAAGCATTTAACTATCCTTTGACATATCCGCCGGGATTTGATAAGCTATGCCCGGGAAGTGATACGAATGCTTTTGACTGTGGACTTATCCAACAGCCGTGTGACCATGGCGGGCGTAAAGGACGGAGCCGTGGCCTTCTCCTGCGGCATGGCCACGGTGAAGACCCGCACGGCGGACGAATACGCCGCCCTCATGGCCCTCATACTGGAACAGCACGGGGCAGGCGGGGACAAGTGGGAGGGCTGCATCCTCTCCTCCGTGGTGCCGGAGCTGACGCTGACGCTGCGCCAGGCGCTGGAGCTCCTCACAGGCATCGCCCCCATGGTGGTGGGTCCCGGTGTGAAAACCGGGCTCAATATCCGTCTGGACGACCCCTCGGAGCTGGGCAGCGATTTCGTGGCCGCTGCCGTGGCGGCTCAGGAGGCATACCCCCTGCCGGTCATCACCGTGGATATGGACACGGCCATCGGCATGGGCGTCACCGACGGCGAAGGCCGGTATGTGGGCGGCGTCATCGCCCCGGGCATCATGGTCTCCACCGCCGCCCTCACCAGCCGCGCATCCCTTCTGCACAACGTAGTGCCCCAGGCGCCGGGCCATATCATCTGCAAGAACACCGACGAGTCCATGCGCTCCGGCATCATCTACGGCTGCGCCGCTATGCTGGACGGGCTCCTGCAGGGCATGGAGGAGGAACTGGGCCAGCGGCCGACGGTGGTGGCCACCGGCGTCTGGGCCGAGGCCGTCATCCCCCACTGCCGCAGGAAGGATATTCAGGTGGACAGGGACCTGATCCCACGGGGACTGTGGCTCATATGGAAGAAAAACCAGAAGAAATAAGACGGCCGCCGGTGGCTTTCACCGGCGGTCATTTTTCATCGTTCAACGCAGCCGGAGGACCATTTGCGCGGCAACGGTGTCGTCCGGCTTCTGGACCAGCAGATGCCATCCCTCATCGTCCTTCCGCCGGTAGACCCGAAGGGTCTCCCCCTCCCGGCAGGCGGAACTGTAGCTGATCTCCGCCTCGGCCACGTCCATGGCCTGCAGCTCCGCCACGGTGAAGGTGCCCATGAGCATACGCACATAGGCCACGTTGTTCATGTGATGGCCTGTGTCGATGTCCCGGGAGCAAACGGTGTAGGTGGTGTGCAGAAACTCCGGGTCCGGCTTGTCCTTGAACCGGGTGAATGGCCGGTCCAGCACGCGCTCGGGTAGGGGCTCCATGTCCACGGGATAGCCGAAGCCGTCGGTCTTCATGACCCGGCCAGTGTCGATGTTCTGGGCTGCCCACTCGGTGCGCCCCTCGGCCAGCAGCTCCTCTCCCATTTTGAGGGTGTAGAACCGGTCGCACTTCACAAGCGACGGCTTGCCCGGCCATGTCTTGACCCGCACCACGTCGCCGTAGCCGGGGTTTTTGTAGATGTGCACCCGGGTGCGCACCGCCAGCCAGAAGGCCCGGTGGCGCATCATGTCCTCGTAGCCCACGCCCATGAGCTCGGCCTGCTCCGCCGCCAAGTCCATAAACAGGTCGAACAGGCCCGCCAGCTTCAGCTTTCCCTCGTAGTCCACCCGGCTGGTGAACAGCGACACGTCCTTTTCCAGATGATTTTTCATATGCTCTCCCCTATTAAAAGCCGGCACCCCGTTATCTACGGGATGCCGGAAACATTTCGTCGTCCCAGAGGACTACCTCGCCTGCCGCGCGGGTCTTGTTCATATCGATAAGGCGCTGATTCCGGGAACCCCGGAAGCGGAGGCTGATGTCCTTCTGGGCCTGGATGAAGGGCCCGTCCACCAGCACGTCCGTCATGGCCAGCAGCTCGTCCGTCGCCTCACAGCGGGGATGGCTGCCCTCCCGGAGGAGGTCCTCATAGACGAAGCCAGTGAAGGCCCAGACCGTCTTTTGAGGATAAGCCTCACGCACCCGCCGGAGGAAGGGCACCAGTGCCCGCTGGTTCTCCGGCTCGAAGGGATCGCCCCCCAGGAGGGTGAGCCCGTTGATATAGCCGGGGGCCAGCATGGCCAGGAGCTTTTCCTCCGTCTCGGCGGTGAAGGGCTCGCCGTAGCCGAAATCCCATGTCTGGGGCTGGAAGCAGCCGGGGCAGCGGTTGGTGCAGCCGGACACGAACAGCGTCACGCGCACGCCCACGCCGTTGGCGATGTCACAGTCCTTGATCTCGCCGTAGTTCATCTCTTACAGGTGCAGGACCCGGTCCTTGATCTCCTGGGTGCGGCCCTGGTTCCAGAACTGGGTGCCGATGTAGCCGCAGGTGCGCCGGGCCACGTTCATCTTGCTCTGGTCGGTGTTGCCGCAGCGGGGGCAGCGCCAGATGAGCTTGCCGTCGTCCTCCACGATCCCGATCTCGCCGTCCCAGCCACACACCTGGCAGTAGTCGCTCTTGGTGTTCAGCTCGGCGTAGATGATATTGTCGTAGATGAAGCGCATGACCTGAAGCACGGCCTCCAGGTTGTTCTGCATGTCGGGCACCTCCACATAGCTGATGGCGCCGCCGGGAGACAGGTGCTGGAACTGGGCCTCAAATTTCAGCTTGGTGAACGCGTCGATCTGCTCGGTCACATGGACGTGGTAGGAGTTGGTGATATAGCCCTTGTCGGTGATGCCGGGGATGATGCCGAAACGCTTCTGCAGGCACTTGGCGAACTTGTAGGTGGTGCTCTCCAGGGGCGTGCCGTACAGGGAGTAGTCGATGTTCTCGGCCGTCTTCCACTCCTTGCACTTGTCGTTCATCTTCTGCATGATATCCAGGGCGAAAGGCGTGGCGGCGGGGTCCGTGTGGCTCTTGCCGGTCATATACTTGACGCACTCATAGAGGCCGGCGTAGCCCAGGGAGATGGTGGAGTAGCCGCCGTAAAGGAGCTTGTCGATCTTCTCCCCCTTCTGCAGACGGGCCAGAGCGCCGTACTGCCAGAGGATGGGGGCCGCGTCGGACAGCGTGCCCTTCAGCCGCTCGTGGCGGCACCGGAGGGCCCGGTGGCACAGCTCCAGCCGCTCTTCAAAGATGTTCCAGAACTTCTCCATGCTGCCGCCGGAGGACAGAGCTACGTCCGGCAGGTTGATGGTGACCACGCCCTGGTTGAAACGGCCATAGTACTTGTGCTTGCCCGGCTCGTAGTTGCCGGCGTTGGCGATGTTGCCCACGCCCGCGTCGGTGAAACGGTCCGGAGTCAGAAAGGAGCGGCAGCCCATGCAGGTATACACGTCGCCCTTCAGCTCCAGCATCTTCTTCTCGGAGATATAGTCGGGCACCATCCGCTTGGCGGTGCACTTGGCCGCCAGCTTGGTCAGGTACCAGTAAGGCGTGCCCTCCTCCACGTTGTCCTCCTCCAGCACGTAGATGAGCTTGGGGAAGGCGGGAGTGACCCAGATGCCCTTCTCGTTCTTCACGCCCTCGTACCGCTGGAGCAGGGTCTCCTCGATGATGATGGCCAGGTCCTTCTTCTCCTGCTCGCTCTTGGCCTCGTTCAGGTACATGAACACGGTGACGAAGGGGGCCTGTCCGTTGGTGGTCAGGAGCGTGACCACCTGATACTGGATGGTCTGCACGCCCCGGCGGATCTCCTCCCGCAGGCGCTTTTCCACGATGCCGTCCACCTGCTCGGAGGTGGGGATGACGCCCAGAGTGCTGATCTCGTCCCGGACGATGGCGCGGATCTTCTCCCGGCTGACCTGGACGAAAGGCGCCAGGTGGGCCAGAGAGATGGACTGGCCGCCGTACTGGTTGGAGGCCACCTGGGCCACGATCTGCGTGGCGATGTTGCAGGCGGTGGCGAAGGAGTGGGGCCGCTCGATGAGGGTGTCGGTGATGACGGTGCCGTTCTGGAGCATGTCCTCCAGGTTCACCAGGTCGCAGTTGTGCATGTGCTGGGCATAGTAATCCGTATCGTGGAAGTGGATGATGCCCTCCTCGTGGGCCTCCACGATGTCGGGAGGCAGCAACAGGCGGTTGGTGATGTCACGGCTGACTTCGCCGGCCATGTAGTCCCGCTGGGTGGAGTTGACCACGGGGTTTTTGTTGGAGTTCTCCTGCTTGGCCTCCTCGTTGTTGCACTCGATGAGGG